>CAZGVY010000048.1:0-10189 GCA_964529215.1 uncultured Mordavella sp.
TTGGAGGGATATTAGCAGTCAAGGCTGTGACATTTCTTACATTTTCAGTTTTTGCAATTGCGGCGGTCGGGTATGCGGTGGGCAAGATCACCGTAAAGGGGATCAGTCTTGGAACGGCCGGAGTATTTATTACTGCTCTGGTCTATGGCTGCCTGCTATATGGACGGCTGTCGGATAACCTGATGGCGGAAGACGTGACATTCTCCACAGAAGCGCTGAAGATCATCGAGAATATGGGCCTGATCTTCTTTGTAACCTCGGTTGGGTTTATTGCAGGCCCGAATTTTTTCGGAAATCTGAAACGGAACTTTAGATCCTATGTACTGCTGGGAGCAGTGATCATTCTGGCGGCGGCGGTTACCTGTATTGCATGTATCTTTATCGGGGAACACTTTACCGATCTGAGCCATGAACAGTTCCGGGCGATCCTGGTGGGGATCCTGTCCGGGGCGTTGACAAGCACCCCTGCGTTCTCAGCTTCAAAGGCGGCGGTAGGAGCAGACTTAGAGGCGCTGGTATCGGTAGGATACGGTATTTCTTATCTGTTCGGTGTTGTGGGCGTGGTATTATTTGTGCAGATCATGCCAAAGCTTATGAAAGCCGATATGAATGAAGAAGTTGCGAAGATTACTGCTAAAGAGAGCGAAGGCGGGAAAAGAAAGAACCTGATCCTGACGGAAGCGGATGAATTTGGATTTTTTGCATTTTCCCTGGCGGCGATCGTAGGAGTCCTGGTGGGAAGTATCAGCTATAAGAACTTCTCGCTGACCACCACAGGCGGATGCCTCTTGACAGCGCTGGTATTCGGGCACTATGGGCATATCGGGAAATTATCCATTGTGCCGAAAAGTCCTACGCTGAAAATGCTGCGAGAACTGGGACTGATGCTGTTCCTGACCGGGGCAGGAGTGTCCGGCGGAGCAAAGTTTGTGGAATATTTCGAACCGGTCTACTTCCTCTACGGAGCGATTATGACGGTTCTTCCGATGATCGTCGGATTTATCATTGCAAAGAATATACTAAAGCTGCCATTATTGAATAATCTCGGTTCCCTTACCGGAGGCATGACGAGCACCCCGGCGCTTGGAACGCTGATCAATATGGCGGGTACGGAGGACATCGCGTCGGCTTATGCGGCGACGTACCCCATCGCGCTGATCGCAGTGGTGCTGGCGTCGCAGCTGATCATACTGTTCTGTTAAGAGGATCGTCTCCGGATATGTTTTAAGAAAAACAGCTGAATAAAGAAATTGTATGATAAGGGCAGTCAGCTTTTCCCTGCCATGTATCTGCAAGAAACTGCCAGCGGCAGATTTTGCGGATCATGGAAGGAAAGGCTGGTTGTTTTTTTATGCCAAAGCGTCCGGAGAGAGGGTATCCCGGAGTACGGAAATGATAGGCGTGATAATAGACATGTGCAGGTTTTTTTGGTATAATATGAAATATCTGGAGCTATCTATTTTTATAGGAAAGAGATGGTATTTCCGGAAGGTATTCCGGGGTGCCAGAAAAATATATGCCGGTAATGGCCTGTGACGGTTTATGTGGAGGACAGATTTATGGATTATTCAAGGGATTATTTTGAACAGACCAGCGGGGGTGCGCCGGATTCCGGGAACCATGAGCAGTATAGTGGGATAAAGAACATTCAGAACCTGGAGGCTATTATCAACGAGGGGATCCGTGCGGCACTGCTGGAGGAGCTGCCGGACCGGTCGCTGGACGTACTGCTTAAGCATCTGGGAAAGGCGCTGAACGGGGAACGGATATATATATTTGAGCAGAATGAGTCGGGCGGTGATGATAATACTTATGAATGGGTAGCCGACGGGGTGGAGCCGGAGAAGGACAGTCTTCAGAATGTCCCTCCGGAGGTGTGCGCCAGCTGGTATCAGAATTTCAGCGTCGGCAGGCATATTGTTATTAAGGATCTGGAAGAGATCCGGGAGTCGGTTCCTATCCAGTATGAGATCCTGAAACGGCAGGATATCCATTCTCTTGTGGTGGTTCCTCTTTATGACGGCGAGAAGCTGATCGGTTTTTATGGGGTAGATAATCCGCCTGTAAAATTACTGGAGTACGCATCGAATATGCTGCAGATCGCAGCGTATTTTATCGTATCCTCCTTAAAACGGCGTAATCTGTTACGTGAACTTCAAAACCGGAGTTACAATGTCCTCCATGCCCTTAGCGTGGATTACCTGGGAATCTATCAGGTGGATTTTGATACAGGCGAATGCGTGATATACCGGGAAAGTGAAGGGACGGGTATGGACCGGGCCGTCAATTTTGAGGACGGTTACCAGCTGGCGATGGAGCGGTACATTTCCAGGTATGTGGTCTTGCGGGATCAGGACCGGCTCCGTACTGTGACGCAAAAAGATTATGTACTGTCCCAGCTTAAGACAAAGAAGAAGTTCTATGTCCGCTATCAGGTACAGGACAGTTCCTATGGGCTGAAGCATATGGAGATCCATTTTTCCGCTACGGAGAAGACGGAGGAAGAGCACTGTGTGATTTTTGCCTACCGGGACGTGAACGCTGTGGTCGAACAGGAAGAAAAGAACAAATTAGAGGCGAGGAAGAGCCTGGAGGATATTCTGGAGGGAGCTAAGACCGGTATCTGGACGGTTGAACTGGAGGAAGGCTGCCAGCCCAGGATGTATACGAACCGGATCATGCGGATCCTCTTAGGAGTATCCGATGAGACCGGGGCGGAGGAGTGTTACCGGCACTGGTTTGAAAACATTGAGCCGGACTATGTGGAAATGGTGCAGAAATCGGTGCAGGAGATGCAGGAAACCGGGCGTTCCGAGGTGATCTACCCATGGAATCATCCTGAACTTGGGAAAATTTACGTCCGCTGCGGCGGAGTACCGGACAAAACATTTAAAAAACAGGGTGTCTGTCTGAACGGATACCATCAGGATATTACGGAGATCATCGTGACGAGGAAGAAGCAGGAGCAGGCTATCATGGAGCTGCTGGAGAAGGTCAGGCAGGCGAATTCGGCCAAGAGTGAATTTCTGTCCCATATGTCTCATGACCTCCGGACTCCTATCAACGGGATCCTGGGAATGCTCGATATCATGGAGAAAAGCGGGGATCCCAGGCGGCAGAAAGAGTGCCGGGAAAAAATCCGTGTATCAACGGAACATCTGCTGTCTCTGGTGAATGATGTTCTTCAGGTCAGTAAGCTGCAGAGCGGAAGAACGGCGGTGGTGGAGGAGCCCTTCGATCTCCGCGAAACAGTGAAGAACTGTATTGCGATCTTATCTGCCCAGGCTGAGAAGAAGGGGGTACGGATGGAACTGAAAGAGGCCAGCCTGCAGCATAACCGGCTGATCGGGAATCCGATGCATCTGAAGCAGATCCTGATGAATATTATTGACAATGCCCTCAAATATAACCGGCCCCAGGGTTCTGTGTCTGTTCAGGTAAAGGAAACGGCCTGCCAGGGAGAGACTGCAAATTACCAGTTCGTGATTGAGGATACCGGAATCGGTATTGGGGAGGATTTTAAAAGACATATTTTTGAACCTTTTACTCAGGAACATCAAGGCGCAAGGACTCACTATAATGGCGTTGGGCTTGGCATGTCCACCGTGAAAAAACTGGTGGATGAAATGAAGGGGACGATAGAAGTAGACAGCCGGCTTGGAAAGGGAAGCACATTCCGGATCGTCCTGCCTTTTCAAGTGGATATGGTACAGAACATACAGCCTGTGGATGCGGTACAGGATGCACAGAGTAATATTAACGGGATGCAGGTCCTTTTGGTAGAGGATAATGAGATTAACTGTGAAATCGTAGAGTTTATGCTTGAGGAAGCGGGCGCAGAGGTCCTGACCGCCAATGACGGAAAAGCAGCTGTGGATGCATTCGTATCATCTGCCCCGGGGACCTTCGACTGTGTACTTATGGATCTGATGATGCCGGTTATGAGCGGCTATGAGGCGGCCCGTGTGATCCGCAGCCTGAACCGTCCGGATGCAAAGACTGTGCCGATCATCGCGTTGTCGGCCAATGCATTTGAGGAAGATGTGGCGATGGCAAAGGATGCCGGAATGAATGAACATTTGGCAAAGCCGGTAGATATTAAAAGGATGTTCCGCGTCATGAACCGGCTGAGGCGCTGAAGATGCGGCGGAGTCCTGAAAGGATCGTGAGAACTGATCAGGAAAAATAAAGGTAAAGGAGCGGGTCTGAATGGGCGGAATGAAAGAAAAAATGCATACAGGAGAACTTTATCTCCCGGGAGACGAAGAGATTATAAAAGAACAGGTGATCTATCAGGATAAATTATGCGAATATAATCTGACAAAGCCTTCTGAATCGGAGAAACGAATGGAAATGCTACAGGATATGCTTGGTGATTGCGGGGAAGGCGTATATATTGAAGCGCCGTTTTATGCGAATTTTGGCGGGCATCATTGTCATTTTGGCAAAATGGTCTATGCCAATTACCATCTTACCTGTGTTGACGATACGCATATTTATATTGGGGATTATACGATGCTGGGGCCGAATGTAACGATTGCTACTGCAGGGCATCCTATTTTACCGGAGCTCCGTGAACAGACCTATCAGTATAATATGCCGGTCCATATTGGCAGGAACTGCTGGATCGGAGCAGGAGCCATTCTCATGCCGGGGGTTACAGTCGGTGATAATACAGTGATCGGAGCCGGGAGTATCGTTACAAAGGATATTCCTGCAAATGTTGTTGCAGTTGGCAATCCCTGCAGGGTAATGCGGGAAATTGGGGAGAAAGACAGAGAATATTATTATAAAGATAGAAGAATTGTGACAGAAAAATGATAAGGAGGTGAGGGTACGCTTGATCCTTCCGGCGGAGGCCGGGCAGAGTGCAGCGTGCCAAAGCAGATGAAACAGTGGGGAAAATCAAAGCGGCAGATTATTTATGCATTTCTTCTTCTGGCAGTTATGTTTGTAGTGTTTTATATTTATACAACACAGAACAAGGCGCGTATTCAGGAGCAGAACAGGATTTATGCTGAGGACTGCGCCAGGCAGATGGCAGAGAGGATCGAGAGTGAATTTAACAGCGGGATGCAGCGCATTGAAAACAGCTCCTATCTGGTCGGCGCCGGCGTGGACGAGCTGTCCATCGATATGGATGTGCTGAGTGAGATGGAGGGAAATACCACCTTTGACACGATCCGTTTTACCAGCTCAGACGGCATGAATCTTGCTTCTGACGGAGGAACCGGCTACAGTACAGACCAGGAGTATATCGCCCGGGGAATGCAGGGGGAGAGCGGGCTGGAGACGGTGGAAAATTCCGAAACTACAGGGGAAGCAATGATGGTCTTTTATGCGCCTGTATATAGCAGGGAGGAAATTGCCGGGGTACTGATGGGACTGTATTTCGCGGAAGACTATCTGAGAGATATGCTTACTGCCGATTATTTTGGAGAAACCGCTGATGTATTCCTCTGCAGTCAGGATGGAAAGGTGATTGCCAGTTCGGGAGCTGGGGATTATGGAGAAAACCTGCTGGATTCCCTTACTGGATCGGGCGTCATTGACGCCAGGACGGCTGAAGCGGCGCAGTCCGTATTCACAGATGGCGGCGAGGCGGCTCTTTTGTGCGGCAAGGGGTGTAAAACAGATAACCTCTGCGTGATAGACCTGCCGGAATATAAGTATGTTCTTGTGCAGGCATTTCCGAAAGATGTTACGCAGTCGATGATAAACCGGGCGAATATGGCAGGGATCATGCTGGAGATATGCCTGCTTGCTATGTTCCTGATCTATATTATCTTCCTGGTAGTCCAGGCGGGAAGGAAACGGAAGGTATTGGAAACGGAGAATAAGATGATCAGTGATGTACTGAGGGGTATGAATATTATTTTTTCTTCCCGTTACCTTATGATCAATCTGGAAACGAACCGTTATTCTTATATTTCGGGAAGCGGTCCGTTGAATAGCAGTATCCCTATGGATGGTGTGTACAGTGAAGTGATAGAAGCTCATGCAAAAGACATCATTGAGGACGAGGGAAAAGAGCAGTTCCGCCATTTCTGCCAGCCGGACACACTCAGGGAGAATCTGGGCGCTGAGGATTCGATCGCTCATGAATGTCATGTTTCCCGCCAGGGAAAGGAAGAATGGGAGCAATTGATTGCCGCATGCTTAGAGTGGAAAGCTGGGAAACCGGCAAGAGTGTTATTTGTACGGCGGAATATTACAGAGCAGGTAAGACGGCAGCATGAGCAGACGCAGGCGCTTCAGGATGCACTGATGCAGGCGCAGCATGCCAATCAGGCTAAGACGACCTTCCTGTCTAATATGAGTCATGATATCCGGACGCCGATGAATGCGATCATCGGGTTTGCTACAATCGCCGCCAGTCATCTGGAACATACGGATCGGGTACGCGACTGCCTGCAGAAGATTTTGTCCTCCAGCAATCATCTGCTGGGACTGATCAATGATATTCTGGATATGAGCCGTATTGAGAGTGGGAAGCTGCAGATCCATAACCAGGAATGCAACCTTCCGGAACTGATCCATAATCTGGTAAATATCATCCAGCCGCAGGTCAAATCCAAACAGCTTGAAATGTTTATCGATACCTTTGAAGTGGTCAATGAAGATGTGATTGCCGACCCGCTGAAGCTGAACCAGATTTTTATCAATCTGATGAGCAATGCAATCAAATACACGCCGGCAGGCGGAACCGTATCCTTCCGTATCATGCAGGAGACCACGTTTAAGCATGGGTGGGGTGAGTATGTTTTCATAATCAGGGATAACGGGATTGGTATGTCTAAAGAGTTCGTGGAACATATTTTTGAACCCTTTGAGCGTGAATCAACGGCCACAAGAAGCGGGATCCAGGGAGCCGGGCTTGGCATGGCGATCACAAAAAATATTATTGACATGATGGGAGGAGAGATTTCGGTAGAAAGTGAGGTAGGAAAGGGCAGTACGTTTACGGTAAAAATCCTGCTTCAGCTTCAGAATATCGAAAAAAATGCAGAGCAGCTTAAAGAGATGGAGGGACTGCGTTCTCTGGTTGTGGACGATGATTTTGGCGTATGTGACAGCGTAAGCAAAATGCTAAAAAGCATCGGGCTGCGTTCGGAATGGACGACCTCCGGCAGGGAAGCGGTGTACCGCGCCAAATCCGCTTATGAAGAAGGAGATCCCTATCATACTTTTATCATTGACTGGCAGATGCCGGAGACCAGCGGGATCGAAACGGCAAGAAGGATCCGCAGCGTGATAGGAAAAGAAGCACCGATCATTATTCTTACTGCCTACGACTGGTCAGATATCGAGGAAGAAGCAAAGGAGGCGGGCGTCACTGCATTCTGTGCGAAACCTTTGTTTATGTCAGATTTAAAGTCTGCGCTGCTGGCGGCAAATAATATGGGAGAAACGGAGCAGGCAGACAGCGCCAGTGTATGGACGAAGACGGATTACAGCGGAAAGAGGCTCCTTCTGGTAGAGGATAATGAACTGAACCGGGAGATTGCGGAAGTCATCCTGGAAGAGGCTGGATTTGAGATTGAATCTGCACCGGATGGGACGGATGCAGTCTCAATGATAGAGGAATCTACGGAAGGATATTATGATGCCGTTCTGATGGATGTATAGATGCCGGTTATGAACGGGTATGAAGCTACGAAGGCGATCCGGACAATGTCCCGGAGGGATGTAAAGACCCTTCCGATTATCGCTATGACGGCAAATGCGATGGAGGAAGACAGGGAAGCGGCGATTAAGAGCGGCATGAATGCCCATATTGCCAAACCTCTTGATATAGAGCTTCTGATGGATGTACTTCACCAGTTTCTCCGCTAACATCAGGATGCAATGTATAACTGAAATACTACCAAAGAAGCTATCGTATGAACAGCCTGGGCAGGAAACAACAGAAATCCGGAAACAACGCGCAGACGGGATGATGAGGTAATGATGAGAAGAAAACGTTTCAGAATTTTATGTAATATTATGCGCTATACAAAGGCGGACAAGATTTTGTTTTCCTACCTTGTATTTGTCTTTGCGGATGCCGCTTTGATCTGGATATCTGAGCCTGCGATCAGGACTTACCCTGATGCGCTCTGGTACTGCTATGCCGTGATCTCCACGGCTGGCTTTGGAGACATGGTAGTAACTGCTTTTATACCCAAGATCCTGTCCGTAGTGCTTACAGCGTATTCCCTGCTCATTATAGCCATTGTGACGGGAGTCGTAGTGAATTTTTATACACAGATGATAGAAATAAAAAACCAGGAAACGCTTTTGGCGTTTTTGGATAAATTGGAACAGTTACCGGATCTGTCCGTGGAAGAACGCAGGAAACTTTCAGAGCAGGTAAAGAAATTCCGTGCTGCAAAAAAGTAGCGTAAGGCATCAGAAAAGCTGAGACACTAGTATCTCAGCTTAATATTTGACAAGGTTACGTCCGCTTTATATCCTTTCGTCTGCAGCATATATTCCATACCGCTTTTGGCAAGGTCAATATGGTTCTGGGGGGCGACCATGATTTCTTCGATCGGCAGGTTCTTTTCACTTAAGGGAATCTCGATATAAGGAAGCATGAAACCGTCCTTTGCCCGGAACTGTACTTTGGTATCCTTCTGCTTTTTGAAGATAAAACGGTATTCCTGCTCTTCGGCAAAGCCCTCGTGTTTAAAAAACATGGAGTAAACTTCAATGGTCCGCATAAATTTCCGGCAGGCTTTCCGGTAATTCTCATCGTCCCGGTTTTTATATCCGAGCGCCAGGATGTCGTCTAATGGCATCCGGAGCAGGTTTGGCAGATAGCTGCATATATTCTTCCGGATCAGCTGCATCTGCTGTTTTGTATTATACACCACAAGCCCGTGATAGGCGATTTCTGCTGCTTCCTCGATCCGGGTGATGATATCGTCGCTTCGGAAACCAATGTTATAGCCGGTCTTGTTGGCAAATTCCGACCACATGGTGATGCTGTCCCGGCATTTGGAAAAGGAAAGGATAAAATATTCCCTCTGCTTTTCCCTCTCGGAATAAATGGAATCCTGAAGGAACATTTCCTTCAAGGCAGGAGTTTTAATATTTTCCTGGCAGATCTTATCAACGATCCCCTGGATATGGGATAATTCATTGGGGTCGTTTAGAAAATCACTTTTGGTTGCCCAGAAACAATTGTTGCTTAAAATACCGTTGACGCCGTTGCTTTTGGTGTAGTGGTAGAGAATCGTTCCTTTTTCTGCCTGCTGCAGCTTCACCTGTCTCCCTGACATTGCATAATCCTCCCTGTTATTTTGCTATTATTATAACGGAAAGAATAAAAAGAATCAATGGATTAATGTTTTGCGTAGACGGGAGCTTGATCCATTTTCGGTTCGGCAGACGTATGACGGTCATTTGGCACGTCTGTAAGTTCACGGTTACTGAGATTGCCCACTTCCATTACATCGGCAAAATTAATAGGATGATTGCGCATATGAACCTTCAGTAATTCAAACAGCCGCAGCGTCGGGCGTTTTGCTTCCAGCACGCCTGATACATCGATATATTTGCAGCCGGTCTGTGCGGCCAGCGCCTGTAGTCTCTGATTTATTTCAAATGCTGTCTGGCAGTCTGAAACAATTGGCACGATATAAATGGATGCCTCTGTTTTGGTATGGATCGTGTAGAGAAGCCATTCATATCTGGCGATAAAATCATCAATATCTACCTGTTCATCCAGTATATCCGTATCTCCCATATTTACGAAGATCTTACGAGGGTTTAGATCATATAAACATACCTTTAAATAGCTTTCAATATGGCCGATGCGTACATTCCTGATGCTCCGGTTATAGACTGGTTCAGTAATGCGGAATGCCTGCATCAGCTCTCCTACAGGCAGGGATGCAAAGGTGTTGGAGCCAAAAAGAACAACGCCGCCTGCTTCTGCAGTACTATTTAATTCACGATAGGTTTCCATTTCATCTTCTCTTGGATCATGGATTGGGGATTTAAAAGGTGTGGATGTATGAACAGAAACAGCAGAGCCTGATACCGCCTGGCCCGTGACAGTATGCGTACCGGCTCCTGCCTGCTTATCATAACGGCGGTTGATAAAGTATACGATTACGTTGGCAGAAACAATTACCAGGTTCAGAAGATATACTACAAGTACATAATTGAATCTATGAGTATAGATTTTTGCAGTGATTCC
>CAZGVY010000048.1:10199-13088 GCA_964529215.1 uncultured Mordavella sp.
CAGAAGTATGAACTGGAGGCTCATATTTTTAGCTGATCTGGCTTTGATATTTTTGGCAAGATTCATGGGCCAGGATAATCCAAAGCAGATCAGCATTGTAGATTCGAGAAGTTCAGCCATTTTATTTTCCTCACTTTCTTTAGGGCTGCTTAGAGTATATTGCGGTTTATTCCGTTCACAGCAGCTAAATTGTATTTTTCTTATTCCTTGTATAGTGTAGCATTGACTTACAATTATGTCTAATATATAATATTTATCAAAACCATAATATTTATATTATGAATTCAACTGGGATGCAAAATCTTCTGATATGGTCATATATGAGAGAGGAAAGAAAAGAATGGAATTGACGCAGATCCGGTATTTCCTGGAAACGGCAAGAACGAAGCATATGACAAACAGTGCGAAAAATCTGCACATCACACAGCCCGCATTGACGCAGGCCATCCGAAGGCTGGAAAATGATCTGGGAGTGCCTCTTTTTGCGGCAAAGGGGAGGAATATTGTCCTGACGGAGTATGGAAAATATCTGCAGGAGAAGCTTGAACCTCTGATGCGGCAAATGGACGATATTCCGGAGCAGCTTAAGATGATGGCCGCCTTAGAAGAGGAAACGATCCATATGAACGTGCTTGCGGCGTCAAGTCTTGTGATGGAAGCGATCATTGAATATAAAAAAGAGCATGAGGATATTCATTTTCAATTGTATCAGAATGTGGAGAGCGAGTTGTATGATATCTCTGTTACGACGAAATTATTCTATCAGGACAGGAATGAGAAAAACTGCTTTGCCTGTGGGGAGGAGATCTATCTTGCCGTGCCGGAAAATGCGAAATACCGGGGAAGAGAAGAGATCCGTCTTGTGGAAACGGAAGAAGAAGGCTTTATCAGCCTGCTTGGTTCCAGGGAGTTCCGTTATATCTGCGACCGGTTCTGCCAGCATGCAGGGTTTGCCCCAAAGATCATATTTGAAAGTGATAATCCTGCGGCTGTTAAAAATATGATCGCGGCAAATATGGGGATCGGCTTCTGGCCGGAGTTCACCTGGGGCAGCGCCGAGAGTGAAAATGTTAAACTTCTTAAGATTACGGACCCGTCCTGCCGGAGGGATATTATCATAAATTATAATCTAAATAAGACGGATAATCATAATGTGGTGGAGTTTTTTGAGTTTTTGACCAGCTTTTTTGAAAAAAGAAAGAGCAAACGTCATAGGATCCCCTCATGAGCAGGATTCTCCTGAATTACAAAAGCAGCGGAAGAACTGAAATATATTTTACGGAAGGATTGGTGTTTGTGATGGAAACAGAAAGATTGGTATTAAGAAAATGGACGGAGGCAGATGCCGGCAGCCTGTTTGAATATGCAAAGGATCCGGATGTGGGTCCTGTCGCAGGCTGGCCGCCGCATAAGTCCGTAGATGAAAGCCTTGACGTGATCCGGAATGTACTCAATGGGGCAGAGTGTTATGCGATTTGTGAAAAGGGTAGTGAAAAAGTGATTGGAGCGATTGAACTGAGACTAAATGGGCATACGGATATGACGGAGAGAGACGATTTATCTATCATCACACAAGCAAAAATGTACCGGTGCCGCTGATGAACGAGGTGCGGACTGGGCATACAAATGTAATGACCAGGGAACATTGGAAAGAAATATGCGGTAAAACTTCTGGCTAATAGAGGAGCGGGGACCGTATAGCAGCAGAAGCCGGAACTCTCAATGGCCAAAAATATGTTTTTTCATAGCGGCGAAGGATTCTGCGCTGATCACATGCTCGATCCTGCAGGCATCTTCGGCGGCTACCTTTGGATCCACGCCTAATTCGGCCAGCCATGCGGAGATGACCTGGTGGCGTTCATAGATCCGTTCGGCGATTTCACGCCCGGATTCTGTAAGAGTAATAAAACCCTCCGGAGAAACGGTAATATGTTCATTCTGGCGGAGTTTTTTCATAGCGACGCTTACGCTGGATTTCTTAAAATTCAGTTCTGCGCCGATATCCACGGCGCGGACTACTGGACGCGTCTGGCTTAAGATCAATATGGTTTCAAGATAATTTTCAGAAGATTCGTTATTCGTCATGATCATACCTCATATTTTCTTTATATCTTCTTTTTATTTAACCGGTTTCTCTTATATTAATATATCATATTTGGAGTGTGAGGGCAAGGCGGCTGGCGCTTTAGGGCTCCTCTAAAAAGTTCTTGACAACTAATATATGTTAGTGTATACTAACCATGAAAGATGAAAGAAAGTATTTCAGATGAAATCTTAACGATCGAGAAAAGAGGTTGGTCATGATGCCGCTTACGATGGCGAATACGGGAGTGCCGCTGATAATTAAAAAGGTGGGAGGAAAAGAAGAGACCAGGAAATTCCTGGAAAACCTTGGATTTGTTGCAGGAGGCGCTGTTACGGTGATATCGGACATGAAAGGAAGTGTAATTGTGAATGTGAAGGATTCCAGAATAGCCATAGGGAGAGATATGGCGATGAAGGTGATGGTCTGATGAACAGGAAAATCAGTATGGAAAGGAAGATATGTGGATGAAGACGTTAAAAGAGGTGGCCTGCGGGCAGACAGTGATGGTGAGTAAACTGACAGGGGATGGCCCGGTAAAGAGAAGGATCATGGATATGGGCATTACAAAGGGAGTTCCGGTATTTGTCAGAAAAGTAGCGCCCCTTGGCGATCCGGTAGAGATAACTGTGAGAGGTTATGAATTATCGATACGAAAGGCGGACGCCGAGATGATCTGTGTAGAATAGGGCGTGTATTCCCGAGATATACAAATACTGGGCGGTAAAATGCGGCTCGTACAATTGTAATAGGCGTGGCAGAATTGCCTGTGAATGAAAAGAATTATTTTACATAGAAGTTAGTCT
>CAZGVY010000049.1:0-12838 GCA_964529215.1 uncultured Mordavella sp.
AAAAATAATGCCCACCCTGTTGAGACCAGGATGGGCGCCTCTCACTGAGAGGTAACTGCCTTTGCTTGGGATACTCCACCTTTGGAGTGGGGCTCCATGGAGGACACCTGTTACCAGCAGGTGTCCTTCTTTATCTAAAGGATACCACAAGCAGTCTGAAAGTTCAAGGAGTTTCTTTTCCCTCCGGATCCTCCATTCGGAACTGATCCAGCCGATCCGCCAGCTGCTGGTCTTTGTCCGGGTACAGGTGGGAATAGGTATCCAACGTTGTCTTCACAGATTCATGCCCCAGCCGGTCCGCGATCTCCAGTGCAGAGAAGCCCATGTCGATCAGCCTACTGGCGTGGTAATGCCTGAGATCATGGAGGCAGATCGATTCCAGGCCTGCAGCCGGGGCATTCCATTTCAATTCTTTTTCCAATGCGGATTTTGTAAAATAGAAGATCCGGTCCGCCGGCAAGATCCCATATAACTGCGATACATATTAGTGTTTGGATTGGGAAGATCTGTCTCCGTAATAGGCCGTCCGAGCCGGTCGCCGAGTATGACAGCACTGGCCGGGAGTTTCCAATGACTTTCCTTATTGGAATCTTCTTTTTCTGGGATTCGTCCCGTGTTATAATAAAGGAAACCGAACGTGTGAGATAAAAAACGAATTGGAGGAATCAGAAAATGAACATTTTGGTAATTACAGGAAGTGCGCACAAAAAAGGTACATCATCCTATCTGGCGGATGCTTTTATCAAGGGAGCAGAGGAGGCAGGGCATGAGGTCTGCCGTTTTGACGCAGCATTTAAGAACGTACATCCCTGTATTGGCTGTGGCTCCTGTCAGAAGAATGAGCGGATCTGTGTATTTAAAGATGACATGCAGGAGTTGAATCCGGAGCTTTTAAAAGCGGAAGCAGTTGTATTTGTTTCGCCTATTTATTATTATGATATGAATGCACAGATCAAGTCGGTGATTGACCGGTTTTATGCAAATAATTCCGTGTTAAAGGGGGCAGATAAAAAAGCAGTCCTGATGCTTACCTATGGCGATGAAACCGAAGAATCGGCTGAAGGAGCTATTGCTTCTTATAAGGGGATGGTAAAATATCTGGAATGGAAAAATGTTGGGATCGTCTCTGCAAAAGGCTGCTATGTACTTGATGATGTCGTAAATTCAGAATATCCGGGAAAGGCGTATGAGATGGGAAAGAGCTTATAGGAAGATTACAGGGGAGAATTGAAAATGGAGCGGTGTTCCTGGTGTCTGTGTAATGAAAAAATGATGAAATATCATGCGAAATATCATGATGAGGAATGGGGCGTCCCATTATATGATGACCGGAAACAATTTGAGTTTTTAATGATGGAAGTCATGCAGTGCGGGCTGAACTGGAACATGATGGTGCAGAAAAGGGAGATATTCCAGAAATGTTTTGATGATTTTGATTACCAGAGCATGGCAGAATATACGGAAGAAGATATCCAAAGGATTATGAAAACAGAAGGAATGATAAGGTCTGAGAGAAAATACGTGCAGTAATTCATAATGCGGAGTGTTTTATGAATGTGGGTGATGAATTCATTTTTTACAGAGATAGTGAAAAGGACGATTTCTGGCATATGGGGATTAATATACTGGTTAAAACCGATGCAGATCCGGATACTGTGGGGGCGGTCCTAAAATGCCGCATTGTTCCGAGGCGTGGGATGCTATTTCGCGTTATATCTATACAGGGCTTCAGGGCGGTTCCATTATGAAAGGCTGGATGAAAGAGGAAAACACAATGATTACATGCTGCTCAGATGGTACAAGGCCTGTAATTTTCAAAATTGAACGGATTGATTATGAATAAAATAAAAATTACAGAGATTGTATATGGGGAGGAAGTGAGAGAAGACAGAAGCGAAGCGTCAGGCGAAAATGCAGATTAGACAGCAAAGGGATTATAGCTGGGGTTGCTTATAACTTATAATATGATAAAAAATCTTGACATATGATAAATATCCGTATATTATATAGGTAATCGATATATAGATTTCCTATATAAGGAGGATGAAGTTTATGGCTATTGAAAGATCATTAGTTTCTGGAAGTATGACGATGCTTATTTTGAAACTGTTATCCGAAAAGGACATGTACGGCTATGAGATGATAGATACATTACGTCAAAAATCTCAGAATGTGTTTGAATTGAAGGCTGGAACGCTATATCCGCTACTGCATAGTCTCGAAGAGAAAGGTTTGCTGGTAGTATATGAACAAGAAATTGGCGGAAAAACCAGAAAGTATTATAGCCTGACAAAACAGGGAGGAAAACTTCTGGAGAAGAAAACGGAAGAATGGAAAGAGTATTCGGGAGCAGTATCGAATGTTCTTGCATTGGAGGTGTGAAGTTTATGGATGAATATTTGAAGACATTGTTAGAACAGATCCGGTGCAAGAAGGCCCGGCCATGCATACGGCAGGAATTGCAGGATCATATGGAAGACCAGATCGAGGCAAATATTCATGCTGGCATGGATTATGAGTGTGCAGAAAAAGCGGCTGTTAAGGATATGGGAGATCCGGTTGAAACTGGAATTTCCCTTGACCGTATTCATAAGCCTCAGATTGCATGGAAGCTCCTTTTTATGATTACCTTAATTAGTATAGCTGGTATTCTGATACATACAATGATTGCCAGGCATATTAACGGAAATGATGTTTCTGCCTCCAATGAATATATAATTCATGTCATGATGGGAATTGCTGTTATGATAGCTTTATACTTTTTGGATTATACATTATTAGCAAGATTTTCGAAGGTGATTGCAGCCATACTGTTAGCGATGTGTTTCCTGACCTTGTTATTTGGAAGCACGGTAAATGGAATGAGATATTTCCTTTTTTTAGGAGGACGGAATATATCTGTACAGGCATTCATGCTGTTTTATGTTCCAATTTATGGAGGGGTCATTTACAAATATCATGGATTGGGTTATAAGGGATTGATTAAAGCCGTTGCATGGATGGTTATGCCGGTTGCTCTTGTCTTGCGGTTACCGTCAATCATGACAGCAGGTCTGATGTTGATTTCAATGCTTGTTATGTTGACAATAGCTATTCAGAAAGATTGGTTTGCTGTACAGAAGAAAAAAGCAATTGGCGGACTTTGGGGGATTTTCATGGTTATGCCGGTTGTGACTTTCCTTATGGCGTATTGGGGAAATGGTTTAGCATCCTATCAGAAAGCACGTATACAGGCAGTTGTTTCTAATACTGGAGATGAAAATTATCTGCCTGCAACATTACGTTCAATTTTGACAGCAAATAAACTGATAGGAAGCAGTGGCGCAGATGTATCCGGAACTTTGCCTGAGTTTAATGCAGATTATATATTGACTTATTTATCATCCGCGTATGGTATGATTGCAGCGATTCTTTTATGCTGTGTTTTAGCTGTGCTGATTCTTGCTATTTTTAACATGGCAATGAAGCAAAAGAACCAGTTAGGTATGATGATGGGGTGCGGATGCGGTATGATATTTCTTGTAAGTTTTCTGATAAATGTATTGGAAAATTTAGGGGCGCTTCCGCCAACAGCGACATTCCTGCCATTCTTGTCTGCAGGGGGAAATTATATTATTGTTTCTTATGGATTAATGGGTATTGTATTAAGCATATATAGGTACAAAAACGTTTATCCACGGCATGTGAAAGTCGGTATCTGGGTGGATAAAAGAGGCTGTAAGACAGTGTATTGATTGCCCTTTTTGTGGGCGCTGCCCACACCCGGCTTCTGGAATAGAACAGGGAAATTCTGGCAATAATAACTTGCGTTTCATTGGCTCCTGCTGTGATGCTGAGGATATCTTTGAAGCTGCCATAAAAATACTCCTTTTCGATAAGAATAGTCATATCTGAATTCTTACCAAAAAGGAGACATTTTTTACCAGAAACACAAACCATGTTACACTATCGTCTAAAGCCGGCTTAGCTTTAGCGCGGCAGCCATCTTCTGGAGTTTAGTCCTCAGACTCTTCGTAGTATTTGTCGAACAGTTTGTTAACCGCCTCGTGGGTTTCGCCGGTGATGGATGGCATTTCGCCGCCCCAGGCTACGCTTGCAGCCTTGAAGCCTTTCTCAACGGCTTCCTGCATTTCGCGCATTTTGTCCATGTCGTCCCCGGCAAGAGCCTGGGCAAAATCAAAAATCCGCTGGGAGGTTTGCTTTACTCCCCAGAAGCCCTCCTCGGAGATGGCTTGCTGTGCATCCGCCTTTGTTGCAGCATCCACCGTGTAGTTGCCGCTGGCGATGAACTTCCACAGACCGTCGCCCTGAGCAGTGGCAGCGGTAAGACCCTGTTTCTGGAACATCTGCATCATCATGCTGGTGAAGCGCGACATCTGGTTTTCCATGTCTGCTTTCAGATTTTCTACAAGTGCTGCTCTGTCTGAAGCACTCATGCTGGAGATGTCCGTGTTATGGCTCAGTTCAACCCGGTCCTTGTTCTGCAAATTCTTGCTGGAAGCATCCGGAGACAGCGCATCTTTCTGATCCTGCGCAGCTTTGGCTGCGGAGGTGTCATAAGCGTATACGGATTTTGCGTATTGATTCGCGGAAACGGAATTAACTGTACTCATGGGAATTCCCCCTTTCCTTTTGCTTTTTTTGCTTTATATTGCATATATCGGCCGGCTGCGGCAAAAGTTAAGAACGATGGGATACTAATTAAATAAGAAAATGAAATCGCGGGCAGACAGGTCAGAATTCTTCACAAAACATGCCTGGGTGTAAAAACAAAGAAAAAAGATTATTACCACAGATTCCAAGAATCAGCAGAAAATATCCATAAAACAAAAAGGGAACGAGTAAAAACCGCACCCTTTTTCCATTATCATAATACCACAAAATTGTCCTGAAAACAAGACTAACAATATCATAAAAGCGGTGCTATAATCATCTTCCAAGTATAAGAATGGGGAGGAATTTCTTATGAGCAGGGACTGGATGATTTTACTGCAGGAACAAACTCAGCTGAGTAAAATAGTTAAAACAAATGAAATAACCGGACAGTTTGGGCTTTTCTTAACAGAGCAAGACGCTAAATTGATCTTAGAAGAACGGAAAACTTCGCTGATAGAACAAAAGAGGATCGAATTTGGAGAAGGTATCGCAACAAAAATCATCTATGAATTTTGCGATTCTGATTATATTCATCAAAGTAATTATGTAGAGGCAGTCATTCGGTTACAGGAAATATTTTATCTATATAAGAATGAGATGCAAGATGAAATTACGGATGATGAACTTCTCCATTTGATGAAAGAACAGTTTGAAAATTTATGTTTTGGAGATCTGGACTATTTGGAAAGTACATGTCTTGCTAATTTCGCAGAAGCAATACGGGCGGGATATGACGGATATAAAGGTTCGGACGGTTATGGAGAATACTCAGAATTTGATGATGTAAAGAGATGGGATTATGAATTGTATCTTGAAGCCCTAAAGGAACGTTGCTGGAGGTAATCCTAATGGACTATGAAATGGAAGAACTGGTGCCGGTTGTAGGGAAATTAGCGGAAAAATATACGGCGCATGAAAGCACATCTATAACTTATGAAAAAGCAGAACAGTTAATGGGGGCTGTCTTGTATTGCATCCATGAATTAAAAGAAATAAGTAGCAATCCGCTGGCTTTGGATGAAAAAGTTCCGGCTCAGAGAGCTTATGAGATGGGTGCGGCATATGTTGGAGAAAAGACGGAAAAAGCGCTGGATTTATATAACAGGATTATGCCAGAGTTTTACCACTATGAAAATCAATGTTTGTACGATACTTTTGTTAGAGGAATACCGGAATTTTTCAAATGGTATGATATTCGGTTTGATCCGCAAAACACAATTTTAACTCTTGACTATCCTATACTAAAGGATATTTCGGAATATACGGGAATAGATAAGATTTTTAAATTTATTGAGTATATTTCTTTAGAACAGAAATTTTTGAAATTATTTTCTCCAGGCTATGTTACAAATATTTTGTCGAGAAATCAAAAGGATTGGAAAGAATTGATAGATAATATCTGCGAAACGGTTTTTACTTATGTTATAGGACATATTCTGGCAGGAAAATCCTTGACAGAATTTGAGTTAGAAGAACCGGATTATACATATATGCAGGAGCTGCTTATAAATGCTTCTCTGGGAGACATAAAGAAGCGCCTGGAGGATGCACTTGAAATTTTTGTGAAAAAATATTATGAGAATGACAGAGAACTTGTGGATTATCTTTCAAGTGCAATTGGAGGTATTGCTGTCCGTTTAAAAAATGCTGCCGGTAATAAAGCGCTTGACAGTATGATCTGACAGTGACAGTTATGTAATAGACGCTATGAGTAGGAATCAGATTGTAAAATTGATAAACCAGCCCGGTTTTTTTCTGCGGAATATTGCTGCTTGTGTCTGGTTCCATTTAGAGAGGTCAGTTCTTCCGCACATTTATCTTCACTCCGAATAATACCTGAATAAGCCATAACATAAATAGCAGCACGGCAATCGGAATGAGGCAGGATGTTACCATCATCACGGCAATTGCTTCAGCAAAATGATTTAAAAGTTCTTCCCCGCTTTCTGCCAGCCCCGAAATTCCATCTTTGAGTTTTGCGGCAAATCTGTCAGCAAGATTACCCTCTGCATCTGTGTGATCATTTATTTCATCTGTTATTTCCTGTGCTTCCTCCACAGTTGTTTCCAGCGACGATTCATATGTTTTTTCTATTGCAGCTGAGATTTTCATACTTAATGGAATGATCATAAACATAGCAATTCCCAAAACTGCTATTTTTGCTGCCAGCATCTTTAAAACTGTTTTGTTTAGGCATATTCCTGCTGCAATTAAGACGCATGCTATCGGGATTAGTATAAAGAATGCTACATATCCCATAAGTGTAACCAGGTATTTCTCCAGAAAGATAACTGTCAGAATGATCAGGAAGTACGAAGTCAGATCTGCCAGTTTATTTGCCACAGGCGTTGTGGCATCGCCAGGAATGGCAGCGATCGCTGTTGAGGCTCCTGCTGTTGCTGCCATTAGTTTTAGTACGTCTGCTTTTTTATTGTCTAATGCTTCTATTGTTTTTTTATGATTTTCCGGATTACTTGCAGCTTTTGAAAGAACTGTCATAGATAGGATCATTATCAAGGCCACAGCTATCAGCGTTATCTTTGTAATATTATTCTTTTTCATTATCTCAATCCTTTCTTCCTGCTTTTTCCCTGCTTATGTTTCTGCTATATACCTATATTATACAGTATAAATGCCACAAAAGATATAACCCTGTCAGAGTTATTACTTTTTGTTATAAAAGAAATATATAATCTAAAAGGAATAATTATCAGTGACAAAGCGGATACTATGTACAGCAGTTATCATATTGTTTTTGGATATTTGGTAATGTAAGGAGGAGGAATCTATGAAAGCAACAGTAAATGAAGGATGTATTTCGTGTGGGATGTGTATCGCAACCTGCCCGGAGGTGTTCCGGTTTAATGAGGACGGTATAGCGGAGGCATATGCAGATGTGAAGCCGGAATCTGAAAGTCTGGCGGAGCAGGCGAGGGACGACTGCCCGGTTTCGGTCATTGATCTTGATGAATAGTGGCATACTATATTGGATTTTCCACGGAAATACGCTATAATAGTTGGAAAATCTGTACATAGGAGCTGTGTTGAATTATGGGAGTAAAACAGCAAAAGAAGCATCTGATCCGCCGTTTCTGGCCATATCAGAAAAAATACATAAAAACGGTGATCCTGGATTTGTTTTGTGCGGCGCTGACCTGTCTGTGCGATCTGGTGCTGCCTCTGATCCTGCGGAGGATCACGGATCTTGCAATGAATGATCTGGCAGCGCTTACGGTAACGCTGGTATTAAAGCTGGCTGCGCTGTATCTGATCCTGCGTTTGATTGACGCCGCCGCGCAGTATTTTATGGCGGATATGGGACATGTGATGGGAGTATACATAGAAACAGACATGCGCCAGGATGCATTTGACCATTTGCAGCGGCTTGGATATACCTATTATTCTAATACAAAAATCGGACAGATCATGGGACGGATTACCAATGATTTGTTTGACGTGACGGAATTTTCCCATCATTGCCCGGAGGAATTTTTTATTGCGGGATTGAAATTTGCAGTTAGCTTTTCGATTCTGTGTACTTATAGTATCCCGCTGACATTGATCATATTCCTGTGTGTGCCTTTGATGGCAGTATCTTCGATTTATCTGAACCGGAAGCTTCAGGGTGTGTTCCGCAGGCAGCGCGTTCAGATCGGGGAACTGAATGCACAGATCGAGGATAGTCTTCTGGGAGAGCGTGTAGTCAAGGCATTTGGCGTAGAGGAGCAGGAGAAGCAGAAATTTGCAGAAGGAAATGACGCCTTTAAAACCATTAAGAAGCATACATACAAATATATGGCTTTGTTTCAGTGCTCAACCAGGCTGTTTGACGGCCTGATGTATCTGGTGGTGATCTTAGGAGGCGGCCTTTTTGTGATTTATGAAAAGATCACGCCAGGTGACCTGGTGGCTTATGTGCTGTATGTGTCAACCCTGATCACAACGATCCGCCGGATTGTCGAATTTGCAGAACAGTTCCAGCGTGGAATGACGGGAATTGAGCGTTTTTTTGAGATTATGGATGCGGAGGTTGAAATAGAGGATGAGCCGGATGCAGAGCCGCTTCGGGCAGAAGCTGGCTGTATAGAACTGGAAGAAGTATGCTTTGAGTACCCGGATGACCATAATTCAGTACTCCATAACCTGAATCTCCGGATCAATGCCGGAGAACGCGTAGCGCTGGTGGGGCCTTCCGGCGGAGGGAAGACTACGCTATGCAATCTGATCCCAAGATTTTATGATGTAACGTCAGGTGAGATCCGGATAGATGGGCAGAATATCCGGAAGGTGACGCTCAAGAGCCTCCGGGACGCTATCGGAATCGTTCAGCAGGATGTCTGTTTGTTCAGCGGAACTGTAGCGGAAAATATTGCTTACGGAAAGCCTGGGGCAGAGACGGAAGAAATCCGCCATGCGGCGGCGCTTGCGGGGGCGGATGAATTTATCCGGGAGCTGAAGGACGGGTATGATACCTATGTTGGAGAGCGGGGTGTGAAGCTGTCTGGCGGGCAGAAGCAGCGTATTTCCATTGCCAGGGTATTCTTAAAGAATCCGCCGATCCTGATCCTGGACGAGGCTACCAGTGCGCTGGATAATGAGAGTGAGACCCTGGTGGGACAGAGCCTGGAGAAACTGGCAAATGGGCGGACGACGCTGACGATCGCCCACAGGCTGACAACGATCAAGGATTATGACCGGATTCTGGTATTGGAGGGTGATGGGATAGCAGAGGCAGGAAATCATGAAGAGCTGCTGGCAAAAGGAGGGATTTATTATCATCTGTGGAACCAGAGCTTTGGATAAGTGAAAAATGGTAGGTACTCTTTTTATATGAGCGCCTGATAAGAGGTTTGGGATCCTTATATTTTATAATATCTTGAATTTTGCGGTTTTCTGAGGTATCATAGAATTGTCATATACCGGTAAGGAAAATTGAGAAAGAGAGGAATATTAGAATGGAACAGAAATTTTATGTTTGTGAACATTGTGGAAATATTATTGCGATAGTTAAGGACGCAGGAGTTCCGGTTATGTGCTGTGGAGAGAAAATGAAAGAGATCATTCCTGGTACTGTAGATGCTGCGGTGGAAAAGCATGTTCCTGTATATAAGGCAGAGGGCAATCTTGTGAAAGTCAATGTGGGAGCCGCAGAGCATCCGATGATACCGGAACATTCCATCGAGTGGGTATCCTTACAGACAAAACAGGGGAACCAGAGGAAGGCGCTGCATCCGGGAGAAAAGCCTGAGGTATGCTTTGCAATCTGTGAGGGTGACGAAGTAGAGGCAGTATATGCATACTGTAACCTGCATGGCCTTTGGAAAGCATGATAGAAGATAGGATCTGCTTTTTCTTTGCGTCAGCGGAGGAAGAAGCAGTACGGAAATTGACGGATATATAACCATAAACGTGTATAGATTTTGGATTTTTATGGATTGGCTCTGTATGGAAAAGCATCTCTTGGGAGGTGCTTTTGTTTTTGGCAAAATTCTGCTTTTTTGGAATACCTATTGGTTATTATGGTATTTATTTATGATTTCTTCTAAAGTAATGGATTGGAGGCTCCGGCATAAGTCATCACGGACTTTCTGATAGGAGATATTTAAAACATGGTGGATGTTTTTCCCAACCGGGCAGAGAGGGGAAGGAGCCGGATGGATTCCAACCAGTTTGGAGGGGAAATCAGGTTCTATTGCAGAAAAAATGCGGTATAAAGTGATCTCTTTTAAGGGACAGCAGATGGTTGCGCCACCCGTGCCAAATCTCACTGACAGTATTCCTTCCTTCTTTAAGGAACTAAGGATACTTCTGATGGTAACAGGGTTGCTTCCAGTAGAAAACGCCAGCAGTTCACTTGTTACTTTTTTATTTCCGCCATATTCATAAATGAAGATGAGGCAGTGGACAGCAATAGAATATTTTGTACTTAGATGCATATTGTGACCTCCAGTTTATTGCATTATCATAGCATAAATAAATAGCGGTGTAAATCTTGACACTACACGTATATGTTTGTATACTTGAAAATATGGTGTAATATTAAAAATTACAGGAGGTTATCATATGAGATATGTACAGGTTGTCTTTAGCCCGACTGGCGGGACACAAAAAGTTGCAGATGCGGTAATGGAAGAATGGGGAAACCATATTGACAGGGTTGACCTTTCCGATGCCAGGTTAGATTTTTCAAAGGTGTCATTTGAAGAGAGTGATGTTGTGCTGGCTGCGGTTCCTTCTTATGGAGGCCGTGTCCCGGAGCTTGCAGCAAAGCGGCTTAGGCAGATACATGGCAACCATGCACAGTGTATTATTGTCTGTGTATATGGAAACCGGGCCTATGAAGATACCCTTGTGGAGCTGCAGGATATTGTGGAGGAATGTGGCTTTCGTGTAACAGCTGCGATTACCGCAGTGGCAGAGCATTCTATCATGCACCAATATGCCGCCGGAAGGCCTGAGGAACAGGATATCAGGGAATTACATAATTTTGCAGAAAAGATACAGGAGAAGCTGGAAGATAAGGATGTGGCATTCCGTGTCCCCAAAGTTCCGGGAAACCGCCCATATAAAAAGGCAGGGGGATCCGGGCTGGTTCCGAAGGCTGATAAAGAATGCGTGGGCTGTGGATTGTGTGCAGAAGCATGTCCGGCACAGGCAATTAATAAGGATAATATAAGGATGGCAGACTCTGAAAAGTGCATATCATGTATGAGGTGTGTTGTAAGGTGCCCTAAATCAGCAAGAAAAGTAAATGGTGCAATGGTTTCTGCTGTAGCACTTATGATAAAAAAAGCCTGCTCTGAGAGAAAGGGAAATGAGCTTTTCCTTTAATGTTTATACTCATGCCAGTTATGACCGCGCGGCGGAGCAGATGGCGGGAGTCTTGGACTTCAAAGAATCAGTTTACCAATATTTCCGAAGAGTCAGACATGCAGAAATTGCCCTGTAATCCTTAAATAAGCTGTGATAATAATGAAAATAGCAATCAAAAAACAATCATAAAAATTTGTGATTGTTTTTTGGCTGTTTTATAGGAGATATAAGAACAAAACGGCAAAAATAAATACAAAATACAAATAAATATTGAAAATATTGCCGATAAAGTGGTATACTATACAGTAGATTAGTGTAATGATTGATTTAGAAAACAACGGAGGCGAGCAGATGCGATACCTTTCAGTGATTGAAACAGCAAAAAAATGGGAAATTTCGGAGCGCAGCGTAAGGAATTATTGTGCTCACGGGCGTGTTGAGGGGGCTTTTCTTACCGGCAAAACCTGGAATATTCCTGAAAATGCAAAGAAGCCGGAGCGCATCAACAAACGAAAAGAGCAGCCGGAAACATTGCTGGATATTCTGCAGGAGGAAAAGAAAAATAAATATTCCTGTGGTATTTATCATAAAACTCAGATTGATTTGACCTATAATTCGAACCACATGGAAGGCAGTCGTCTGACCCATGATCAGACCAGGTATATTTTTGAAACGAATACAATCGGTGTAGAAAATGAAGTCCTCAATGTGGATGATGTGATTGAAACCGCAAATCATTTCCGCTGTATTGATATGATTATTGACCATGCAAAAGCCGCCTTATCGGAAAAGTTTATCAAAGAACTGCATCAGATCTTGAAAAACGGAACCAGCGATTCAAGAAAAGAGTGGTTTGCTGTAGGTGAGTACAAAAAAATGCCGAATGAAGTGGGCGGAATGGAAACTGCTTTGCCGGAAGAAGTAGCTGATCAGATGAAAGCACTGCTTACAGAATATAATTCCAAAGAAGAAAAGGCACTGGAAGATATTTTGGAGTTTCATGTAAAGTTTGAGCGGATCCACCCATTTCAGGACGGCAACGGAAGAGTTGGCAGACTGATTATGTTTAAAGAGTGCCTGAAATATAATATTGTTCCGTTTATCATTGAGGATGATCTGAAACTGTTTTACTATCGTGGATTGAAAGAATGGAATCATGAAAAAGGCTATCTGACAGATACGTGTCTGACGGCACAGGATAGATATAAAGCATATCTGGATTATTTCAGGATTGCGTATTAAGATCGTTCCCCAAGTATCAATTTGATACTTGGGAAATATTTCGAAGGACAGAATGTACACATTGAATGGAGAAATAAAAAATGAGTGATAAAAAAGGTGTAATTTACATTTTGACGAATCAGTCATT
>CAZGVY010000050.1:0-12826 GCA_964529215.1 uncultured Mordavella sp.
AATGGAGATGAAATAACGGCTTACAGAGACTTGGGCACGAAGGCATTCCTGAGTGCCTTAGTCTCTGTTAACCGGTAGTTCATCGTAATGCTGCTCCGTCTGATTGCTATATACTCCTTCTTTATTCCGCGTCCGTCAAGATGTACTTAACGCAGCCCGCCAAGGTATACTCCAAAGTATCCCGTAATGCATGCCCTCCGGGCTGGCGGACTCCGTCCGGCAAGGGATACTTAGTAAACTGCTAATTTCGCTATGGAATAATTTGCAGTTAGAGAGAATATAAGTGTAAAAAGGACAAAACAGGAGTGGATGGATATGTCAGAACGCCGGCCGGGCTTTATCGTAAATTTTTTGATTCGGGCGTTAGTGGGGATGACAATAACTTTCTTTGTGAATGAATTCCTTTCTTCTAAAGGTGTGGATGTGGCGGTGGGAATGAATGCGGTGACTTTTTTGACATCGGGAACCTTTGGAATTCCTGGGGTTGCATTGTTGTATGGAATTGTTTTTTATCAAATATTGTGAATAGTGTACAAAGTTTACATATTTCTAAAAAAGCTATGGACATTTGTACGGCGTGGGGCTATAATACATCGTACAAGTTTCCATAACTTGTATCTGATTTGTTGAATCTTGTTGAAAATCTGAGAGTGTTTCGTATTCGGGGCCGTTTCGGCCGGGAATTCAAAACAGGTAACTGAAAACAAAGGAGAGACAGAAGGGAGGCAGAATTTTATCCAAATTTTCATTATGTAAATTAAATTCGTAAAGACAGGAGGTTTTGAGTGAACAGTAAGAATTTGGTCATCTGCGATCAGGATGTAGAATATGCGTCCAGGCTGGCGGACTATCTGGGGAGCAGGAAAGAGCTTTCCATGGAAGTAAAGGTCTGCAGCAGCATTGACCAGGCAGAGGCGGTCTGCAAGGAGATGGCGGTGGATATTCTTTTGCTGGATGAAGGATTTGCATGTGGGGGAAGCCTGAGCGGGATCTCCAGGATCATCCGGCTGTCTGCAGCGCCGGAGAGTGTATCGGATACGATCTTCCGGTATCAGTCAGGATATGACATTTATACCCGGCTGATAGAAATCCTGACAGAGGATGGTATGGGGGAATTCTGGAACATCCGGAAAAAAGAGAAAGGAAAGCTGATAGGAGTGTATTCACCGGTACACCGGACCGGGCAGACTGCATTTGCCCTGGATAAAGGTTTGGAACTGGCTGAAACTGCAAATGTATTATATATGAATTTGGAATTTTATGCAGGGATCGGCGTATATTTCCCAGAGGAAAGTAAGAGGAATCTGTCCATGCTGCTCTATTATGCGAAGCAGAAAACAGGGAATCCAGGGCTTCTGATCACAACGCTGGTAAAGCATATCAGGGGGCTGGATTATATTCCGCCGGTGCTGTTTCCGGAAGAATTAAAGACAGTAACGGTATCGGAATGGATATGGCTGTTTGGGGAGATTTTAAACCACAGTATTTATGATGTGCTGATCTTAGACCTGGGAGATTGTATACAGGGATTATGTGAGATATTGAGATGCTGCGATATGGTTTATATGCCCACGGCAGATGACCGTCTTGCTGTGTCAAAGCTATATCAGTATGAAGAAGTGCTTTGCCGTCAGGGATACGGTGAGGTATGGGAAAGGATGATACGCTGTGATACAGGAAGAACAATTGAAGACAAGGATTCTTAACCAGCTTGATCTGTCCAGGGAGGTTGAAGACGGGGAACTGCAGGAACTGATTTACCGTGTGCTGGAGGAAGAAAGCGAGAAGGAATATATCCCGCTGGAGCTCAGGGCAAAGCTGGGAAAGGAATTATTTAACGCATTCCGTAAGCTGGACCTGCTGCAGGATCTGATCGAAGATGAGGCGGTCACGGAGATCATGATCAATGGAATCCAGAATATTTTTGTGGAAAAACAGGGGAAGCTGTATCTGACGGACAGGCATTTTCTGTCAAGAGAAAAACTGGAGGATGTGATACAGCAGATTGTGGCAGGATCGAACCGTCTGGTGAATGAGGCGTCGCCCATCGTAGATACCAGGCTGCCGGATGGTTCCCGTGTGAACGTGGTACTCTATCCGGTGGCACTGAACGGCCCCATTGTTACGATCCGGAGATTTCCAAAAGAGCAGATTACAATGGAGCGTCTGGTGGCTCTGGGGGCGCTCAGCGGAGAGCTTGCGGAGGTTTTAAAGAAATTAGTAGAAGCGGGATATAACATATTCATCAGTGGCGGAACCGGTTCGGGTAAGACAACGATGCTGAACGCGCTGTCACAATACATCCCAAAGGATGAGAGGATCATTACCATTGAGGATAATGCAGAATTACAGATCCAGGATGTGCCGAATCTGGTACGGCTGGAAGCGAGAAATGCAAATGTGGAGGGCGTGGGGGAGATCACAATACGTGAACTGATCCGCTCTGCACTCCGTATGAGGCCAAACCGGGTGATCGTGGGAGAGGTCAGGGGAGCAGAGACTATCGATATGCTTCAGGCTATGTCTACAGGGCATAAAGGAAGCTTAAGCACCGGGCATTCAGACAGCCCCCGGGACATGCTGCGGAGGCTGGAGACGATGGTTCTTATGGGGATGGATATTCCATTGGCTGCTATCCAGCGCCAGATTGCTTCGGCGATCGACATTATCATTCATATTGGAAGGCTGTGGGATAAGAGCAGGAAGGTATTGGAGGTGGTAGAGGTGCTGGATTTCAACGGAGAGGAGATTGACACGCAGGTGCTGTACCGGTTTGAAGAAAAAGAAAGAAAAGGGGATAAGGCAGTTGGAGAGTGGAAGAAGGTCCAGGATATTACAAATACGGCAAAACTATTTTCGGCAGGATATCCGGCGCTCTGAATATGCGCTGGCAGCAGTAAGAGCCTGTGGGCTTGTGGCCGTATTAGCCTATTTGTTTTATGAGTCGGTGATTGCATTTTTTGTGCTGATTCCTTTGGGAGTCTGGTATTTTCTCCGATGGGAGGCAGAGTGCATCAGGAAGAAGCAGAGAGAATTTCAGGAGCAGTTTAAAGAAGCTGTACAGGCGGTCGCAGTTTCCCTGAGAGTAGGATATTCTGTAGAGAATGCGGTAAAAGAAGCGAAGAAGGACCTGAGCCTTTTATACAAAGAAGATACGGCTATACAGAGGGAATTTACCGTTATGGTGCGCCAGATTTACCTGCAGGTGCCAATGGAGCAGATCATGGAGGAATGGGCGGAACGGATGCGGCAGGAAGATGTGAGGAATTTTGTCAATGTCTTCGTGATGGCGAAAAAGAGCGGAGGCAATATACTTGAGATCATCAGAAGTTCTACGGAACAGATCCGGGAAAAGCTGGAGGTATGGGAAGAAATTCAGACAATGCTTACTGCCAGGAAGTATGAATTTAAAGTAATGTCAGTAATTCCCTTTGGAATGATTGCCTATATGAAAGCCAGTTTTCCTGAGTTTATGGGGATCCTGTATGGAAATGTATTGGGGATTGGAGTGATGAGTATATGCCTGGCAGTGTATTCCGGCGCATATTTGCTTGGGGAAAGAATTGTAAATATAGAAGTATAATGGTGGCAGCGCTTGTCCTGACAGGGCTTTTGGCCTGCGGGCTTCTGACGGCCGACCGGCAGGAAGCCAGGATCCTGGTGACGGAACTTGGGAGGAATACATATGGCCAGGGGAAGATTACCAGAATGCTAAAGGTCGCTATTGACGGTGTTGAACAGAAAGAGGCGCTGGAAATAACGGTAAATGAGAGACAGTATACGCAGGCAGAGATGAAAGAAGTTTTCGACCGGGCAATCGGGAAACTGGAACCGCTGATGCTTGGAAAGAATAAAAGCCTGGATCAGGTGCGGTCAGATCTGAACCTGATCACGGAGATTCCGGGGGAGCCTGTGACAGTTTCGTGGGAGCTGGACCGCTATGACCTGATAAATATCTATGGAGAATTGAACCAGGAAAAGACTGCCGGGCTTTCAGAGGGTGAACTGATTCAGATAAAGGCGTATCTCACGTATAAGGAAGATGAAAGTATGGGCGTGCTGCGGACTATGACGGCAAAGGTTTTCCCACCCAGGCTGTCGGAGGAGGCGGAAAATCTTGCAAAGGTGGAAAGAGCCATTGAACAGGAGGAGCAAAGCAATAGAGAAAATGCGTCCGTTCCTCTGCCTTCGGAGGTGGAGGGGAAACGCGTAGAGATTAGAAATCCCGGTAAGGCAAGAGGATGGTTTGTCCTGGCGCTGGGTCCGGTGATCTGTATATTACTTATGATCCTGGAACGGGAGAATGAACAGAAGGCAGAAGAGGAAAAAGCCCGCCAGATGATGCTGGACTATCCGGAGATCATGAATAAGCTGGCGCTGCTTCTGGGAGCCGGCATGACGGTAAAGAAAGCATGGCAGAAGATCGTCCAGGATTATGAGCGGCAGAAGGAAGAGCAGGGAAACCGGTATGCGTATGAGGAAATGTCGCTGACATACCGGGAAATGCAGAGCGGAGTTACAGAGGCAGAGAGCTACGAACGATTTGGAAAAAGATGCGGCCTTAAGGCTTATCAGAAGCTTGCCGCGCTTCTGGTGCAGAATCTGCGGAAGGGAACAAAAGGACTTACAGAACTGCTTGGAAGAGAGGCGGCACAGGCATTTGAAGAACGGAAGGCGTCTGCAAAACGCCAGGGCGAAGTGGCGGGAACCAGGCTTCTTGCGCCAATGTTCCTGATGCTTGGGATGGTACTTGTGCTGGTTATCGTTCCGGCATTTCTATCCATCCAGATGTAAGGCCGGGAGTAAAGACAGGCGGACGGATAAGGAAATGGAAGCCTGGAGATAAATGAGAAAAATATGGATAAACGGAAGGAGAGATAAAATGGCAGTCAGGGTAGTGCAGAAGCTGCAGGAGATAAAGCAGCGTATGAAATACTGTCTGAGCGACAGACAGGGGATCGGAGTGGTAGAAGTAATTCTGATTTTAGTAGTGTTGATCGGACTGGTCATCATATTCAAGTCCCAGCTTACCAGTCTTGTTAATACGATTTTTGAGAAAATTACCAGTGAAAGCGCAGGAATTTAAACGGGGAGAGGTAACGGCGTTTCTGGCCTTGATCTTTATCCTGCTGGTATCTTTTACAGGAAGCCTGATGGAGAGCGCTTCGGTCCAATCTGCAAAAAGCTACCGGAGAACTGATGTGAACCGTGCGGTGGAGTCTGTTTTTGCAGAATATCAGAAGGAGCTCTTGGAGGAATTTGATATATTTGCCCTGGAGGGAAGTTATGAAAGCGGATCGTATGATGAGCAGAAAGTCCTGGACAGGCTGGCATATTACGGCGCTGCAGGAATAGATCTTAAGATCAGCAGGATCCAGCTTCTGACTGACCGTGGCGGAGAGGCATTCCTGGATCAGATAGCCCGTTATACGGAGAAACAGTATGGCCTGGGGGCGCTGGAGAAAGTGCTCCCGGGTATGGAAGGATGGGAAGAACAGGAGAAGGCCGCCGGACAGTATCAGCAGACGGAAGCTGCGGTCAGCAGGGAATTATCAGATATGCTGTCGGCAAATGAAGCGGAGCTTCCATCGGAGGATAATCCGCTTCCAAACATACAGAGGCTGGCGCTGGTGCCGCTGGCAGAGCTGGCGGTGCCAAAGGATAAACAGGTGTCTGATAAGTCGGTTGAGGCTGGGAAACAGGTATCTGGGAGGGCGTTAAGAAAAGGATACGGGGATTTTCTGGATGTGGCAGAACCGCCGGAACTGTCGGCAATTTCTCTGGGAGAATATATATTTGGGCACTTTTCCTGTGCAGACGGTAAGGACGGAGAAGTTCCCGGAAGAGCGCTGGATTATGAAGTGGAATATATTCTGATGGGTAAGAGCAGCGACAAAGAGAATCTGGAAAGCGTGTTAAAAAGATTACTGGCGCTCCGCTTTATTCCAAACTATGCATATTTGCAGGGGAATCCTGCGAAACGGGCACAAGCGCAGGCTCTGGCCGTAACCTTGTGTACCGCCGCTGCACTTCCGGCTGCGTCGGAAGTCCTGGCGCAGGCGCTGCTGTTTGCATGGGCGTTTGGAGAGGGGATCATGGATCTGAGAGCGCTGATGAACGGATGCCGGGTTCCGCTTGCCAAAAATGACGAGAGCTGGCAGCTGTCTCTTGCAGGGCTTATGACGCTGGGAACCCAGGAGGAACAGCAGGAAGGGAAGGATACGCCGGGAGGGCTTACCTATGACCAGTATCTTAGAGGGCTTTTATATACCAGTTCTAAGCAGGATATGCTATTACGGATCATGGATATGATAGAGGACTGCCTGCGCCAGGAAAAGGGGCTTTCCTGGTTTTACATGGATGCCTGCATCAGCAGAATGGATGTGTCTGCGAAGGCCAGCCTCCGGAGAGGGGTCACATATCAGTTCCATACGTATTATGGATACCGCTGAATATGGATACCTGTATGAAAAGACAGAAGGATGCCCTTTTGGGATAAGCCGCTTCACAAAATCATCAGAATAAAAGCCAGAAAGGAGTATTTCTTATGGTGTCTTCAAAGAGACAAAATTATGTATCTTCATTATCTATATCCCATAAAAAACATAGATTTCGGTTTGTAAAACCCAAAAGGGTATCCTTCTGTCTTTCTCAAAGAAAAGGTGTCGTGACGATAGAGGCTGCGCTTGCGGTCCCGCTGTTTTTTTTCGCGGTGCTGTCATTATTTTATATGATCGAAGTCATGTCTGTACGGACAAGTATCCGGAGCGGGATGCAGTATGCGGCTAAGCAGGCGGCTTCGGAGGCATATGTGAAACGGATGGTTATGCCTGGCGGCCTGGAAGCGGACATTGTGGATGCAGTAGGAGGGGAACGTCTGGAGAGAAGCGTTGTGGCAGGCGGAAGCGGTGGGATCCATTGTGAAGATTCCAGGATGTCAGCCGTGACAGGGATCCTGGAGCTCCGGGTCAGATACCGTGTGAAACTTCCAATACCTGTTTTTGGAGAACCATCTGTTCCTATGCAGGAATCGCTGCGGGTGAAGGGGTGGAACGGGTATGTACGCTCTGGATTTGGAGAGCGGGAGGATGATACGGTTTATATTACAGAAAATGGAATGGTTTATCACAGAGATTACCACTGTAATTATCTGGAATTGTCGATCCGGATGGTTCCGGCCGGGGAAGCAGCGCATATGCATAATGCAGCTCAGGAAAAGTATCATGCGTGTGAGCGGTGCGTACATGGCGGGGCTGCCGCACAGGTATATGTGACGGATTATGGGAATCGGTATCATAATTCGCTTAGCTGTAGCGGCCTGAAACGGACGATCTATGCAGTGCCGCTGTCGGAAGCGGCAGGGAAAGGAGCGTGTTCAAAATGCAGCAGATAGAACATTATATTGGAGAGAATGGGATAGAGGCAGTCAGCCGGGTTATCGCTCTGGGGATTCTGGCGGGTTTGTCGTTCCTGGATTTGAAATACCGGAAAATATCCAGTTCCATACTGGCAGCAGGCAGTGTGCTGGCAGCGGCATATATCCTGCTTTTTAACCGGGAACAGTTCTGGTTAAGCGCGGGAGGGCTGGGCGTTGGACTGCTGTTTGTGGCGGTCAGCAGGGTGACAGGAGAAAAGCTTGGATATGGAGACAGCTGGCTTCTGTGTATTCTTGGCGCATATATGGGTTTATGGGATCAGCTGAGCCTTCTTGCATTTGCATGGCTGTGTGTTGCTGCGGCCGCGGCGGCGGTGCTTGCATCCGGCAGGTGCGGGCGGGGAACGGCGCTTCCCATGATACCATTTATTACGGCAGGATATACGGCGGTATGGATTACTGAGATCATGGGATGTGGGATATGAGGAGGACCGTATCTGGATGAAGCAGATGTATCAGACTGGTACTGGAATAGAAAATGACAGAAGCCTGAAGGGAGTCATTACCGTGGAAATGACGTATATTGTGCCGGTCATTCTTTTTGTGTTCTTTTTGAGCGTTATGGGTATATTTTATTACCATGATAAAGATGTGCTTGCTTCCTGCGCATATGAAGCGGCGGTAGTGGGGAGTACAAAGGCAAGGGAGAGAGAAGGGATAACACCGGGCCAGGTTCAGGCGGTATTTGAGGAGCGGATACGGGGGAAATGTATTTTGTTTCGTGAAATACAGGGAAGCGCTCAGGTGGATGAAGACAAGATCACGGTTCAGGTACATGCATCAAAAGGAAGGATGCGCCTGCATATCAAAGAAACGGCAAGCGTTACACAGCCGGAAGAGAAGATCCGCAAATACCGCAGGATCGGATTATGACAGAAAAGGCCGCTGGCCTTATGAAAAGAGAGGGTTTGTATAAGTGGAATTTCGGACAGAGTATAAAACAGAATTAAACAGGATAAGGCTCCGGCTGGAGGTGGATGGATTCTATGCGGAGGATTATCAGATCAGGATGATACGGGAAAATGAGATTAGGGGGCTGATTCCCGTAAAAGCGCATGGGGAAGGGGAGTGTACGGTTTATGAGTATGACGTAACAGGTCTTATGTCTCTGGAGAAATATTATAAACAAAGGAAGATCACACAGGAGGAGATGTGCAGCTTTTTGAAACAGATCCAGGAAGCGGTGGATATGACAGAGAGTTATCTGCTGGATCCAAACAGGCTGCTTCTGGAGGCAGAGTATATTTTTTATGAGGAAGGCACATATCACTTTTGCTATTTTCCCCAGGGCGAAGGAGAGATCCGGAGCTCTTTTCATAAGCTGATGGAGGCTTTTGTCCAGTGGACGGATTATCAGGATATTTCCAGCATAAAAACAGCCTTTTTTCTTCATAAGGAAACGATGAAGGAGAATTACAGCCTGAAAAGGATCGTGAAAAAACTGGAGACGGTGAAGGAGGAACAACAGGAAAAGAACGCTCCGCCAGGGGAAGCACGCGCTCAGAAAAGGTCGGACGGAAAGAGCCGCCCGGCAGCGGGCACCTGGCAGGAGGAGATGGAGCCGCAGAAAAGGGAAAGACTGGAGTTTGAGACAGACCGCATACAGCATGAATGGATCGCCAGTCAGGAAATGGGAGGCAGGATATTAAAGGAGACAGATAATTTGTGGAATCCGGTGAAACGGCTGCTGGAAAGAAGAAAACGGCCAAAATGGGGGGAGTGGGACGGAATCTATATTGACGAAGAAGATTTATAATGATAATCTATCAGACATTTTCTCATTCCTGTGTTGGCGGAAACAGAAAATAATGGTATAATCCATACATAACAGGACGCCTTTGCCTGGGATCATAAGGAGTATATAGGATGTATCAAAAGAAAGCATTTTGTACAATTGCACTGGCGGCAGTAAATATTGCGGTGTTTCTGATTTTATCTTTCCAGGGAGCGACGGAGGACGCCGGTTTTATGCTGGAGCATGGTGCGATGTATGCGCCGGATATCTTATACGCCGGAAAGTATTATGAATTGTTTACGTGTATGTTTTTACATTTTGGATTTGAACATCTGATGAATAATATGATTTCCCTTGTGCTGCTGGGCTGGCAGCTGGAAATGGAGGCCGGCAGGGTCAGATTCCTGCTGATCTATATGATCAGCGGGCTTGGCGGCAATCTGCTGTCTCTTATCATGGATCTGAGAACAGCAGAGTATGCCGTGTCGGCAGGAGCTTCCGGTGCAATTTTTGGTATAATCGGAGCGCTCTTTTATATTGCAGTCCGGAATCATGGAAGGATTGGCACTGTATCTGATAAAGGACTTTTGTTTCTGGCAGGACTGACCCTGTACCACGGGATCAGCAGCGGAGGAGTTAATAATTACGCACATGCAGGAGGGGCGCTGACCGGCCTGATACTGGCGGTTATTCTGTACCACAAGGGCAGGAGGCGGGAAGCAGCACGGTAAAGGTGGCTCCTTTCCCGGGGGCAGAATCCGCCAGAAGATATCCGCTGTGTGCTTCGATGATCCTGCGGCTTAGGGGAAGACCCAGTCCGGTACCGCCGGATTTGTATGATACAAAGGGCTGGAAGATATCCTCCAGGTGTCCGGCGGGGATCCCGCAGCCATTGTCCCGGATCCGTATGCGGATCATGGGAGAAGACTGCTCCGGAGAAGAGACTGTATCCGCTTCCAGACGGAAGGAACCGTCCGTTCTGCCGGATATGGCTTCCGAAGCGTTTTTTAACAGATTCAGCAGAACCTCCCTTAGTTTTGTGGCGTCGGCCTGTATAGAGGGCAGGTCTGGTGCGATCCTGGAGGCAAATGAAGCGGAGGAACCGGCAGAAGCAGCGTAGGTAAGAACAAATTTTTTGAGAAATTCTCCGGTGTCCAGCTCTTTTTTATGTAGGGAAAATCCGTGGTTATAATCGGACAGATCCGCAAGGAGCTGTACCATATACACGATATTCTCATGAAGCGAAGGCCAGTGAGAAAAGGAACATACCTCCGGGTGGGAAGCCTCTATAAGCTGCAGGGTACTATAGACAAGAGTCAGCGGATTCCGGATTTCGTGAGTGATGGAGCATATGGATTCGTTATAGGAATCAAGAAGCCTGGTTAATATGGCTTCATATTCCGGTGATTCTGTCATGATTTGTCTTAAATTGCTGAGATCTGTAGATGTAAACATCATTTGCACCGCCTTTCTGGAGTACCAGTGTACCACCGGCGGTTAGAATATGCAAGCAGTGATTCCTGATGTACGAGGTGTGCATAACAGGGATCATAAAAATATAAAAAGAATGAGAGAAAGAGGGTAGCTGTTATGAGAGATGATTCATGTATTTTCTGTAAGATCGCAAATGGTGAGATTCCGTCTGCCACATTGTATGAGGATGAGGAGTTCCGGGTTATTCTGGATCTGGGTCCTGCGACGAAGGGACATGCGCTGATCCTGCCGAAGGAGCATTATCCGAATCTTTACGAATTGCCGGATGCAGTGGCAGAAAGGGCTATTGTGCTGGCAAAGAAGATGATCACAAAGATGACAAAGGCGCTTGGCTGTGACGGATATAATCTGGTTCAGAATAACGGAGAGACGGCAGGGCAGACAGTCTTTCATTTTCATATGCATCTGATTCCAAGGTATGAGGGGGATTCCGCCGGATTTGGCTGGAACACAGGAGAATTGACTGATGCAGATAAGGAAGACATTCTGGCAAAATTTCACGCGTTAAATGATTAGAGAGTATAAATTGAACAAAAGATGAAGGAAATAATTGTGGGAATGGATTCCAAAAGAAGAGAAAACTTCGATGCGGTATACCGTGAATACCGGACGGAAATTCTCCGGGCAGTCTTGATGTTTACCCACAGCTTGGAAGATGCAGAAGATATTGCGCAGGAAGCATTTATCAGATATTACGTTTACAGCGCACACCGGCCGGTGGAAAATCCTGAAAGCTGGATACTGGTAGTTGCGAAGAATCTGGCAGTAAATTATTTGAAACACGCAAAATACGAAAGAGTCCTGGAGGAGGACGAATGCATGGAGGACTTGCTCCGGCCAGAGCCGGATACGGAAGATGTTCTCTTTGACAATATGTGGAAACGGGAAATCCTGGAGTATACGGAGCTGGTGCTCGAAGCGGTCCGTGTTAAGAGTAAACGGTGGTATGATGTGCTGATCTATGCATATTGCATGAACAAACCAAGGCAGGAGATCGCGGATGACATGGGAATGTCACTGGACGCATTGATGGGCATACTCAGAAGAGCGAAGGTCTGGATCAGAAAACATTACAAGGATGAATATGACCGCATTACCAGGGCATAGAAAAAGGTGTCGGCATGACACCTTTTTCAGAAATAGGAGCACATCTGCAAATGCCTGGAATATCAGGAAAGAACAGCTGTTTCGATGAGATCGATGATCGTATCGATAGAATTTTGCTGATCTGAGTTCTTCATTGCATCGATATACTGTTTGCGGTTTTTATAGAGGCTTTGTATAGCCTTGAGAAAATCTTCGTCCGTAATCTGTTCTTCTTCTATGACAGAACTGAAGCCCTGACGTTCAAAGGAACGGGCATTTAAGATCTGGTCGCCGCGGCTTGCGTTTGCAGATAACGGGATCAGGAGATTTGGTTTGTGTAATGCCAGCAGTTCGCAGATTGCGTTGGCTCCCGCGCGGGAAATTACAATATCGGAAAGGGCGAACAGATCCTTTAGTTCGTCTTTGATATATTCATACTGTACATAACCATCCAGATTGTTCAGGGAAGGGTCAAGCTTCCCTCTGCCGCACAGATGAATGACATGGAAGTCCTTGAGCAGTACCGGAAGGATCCTGCGGACGGCTTCATTGACTGCAACAGCGCCTAAACTTCCGCCTACCACCAGGATCACAGGTTTGTGGCCGCTCAGGCCGGTAAAGCTTAAGGCATGCTGCCTGTCGCCGGATAATAATTCCTGGCGGATGGGGGAACCGGTAAGTACCGCCTTGTCTGCCGGAAGATGTGCAACTGTCTCAGGGAAGGTGCAGCAGACGGTAGTGGCGGAGGGGATGGATATCTTATTTGCAAGGCCTGGCGTCATATCGGATTCGTGGATGATCGTAGGAACCTTGCACTTCTTTCCGGCAAGAACTACCGGAACAGAGACAAATCCGCCCTTGGAAAAGATGACGTTCGGCCTCAGTAATTTGATTAATCTGTGGGCTTCGCCGAAGCCCCTGATCACACGGAAGGGATCCGTAAAGTTTTTCAGACTGAAATACCGTCTCAGCTTGCCGGAAGATATGCCATGATAAGGGATGCCGAGCTGTTCGATCAGTTCCTTCTCCATTCCATTATATGAGCCGATATAATGGATATCGTATTCCAGTTCTTT
>CAZGVY010000051.1:0-12249 GCA_964529215.1 uncultured Mordavella sp.
TTCATCTCCATTAAGAACGCTCCTAAATTGTCTGATCCGCTATATACTCCTTCTTTATTCTGCTGTATTCGAACTGCGTTATAAATGAATGTTCCTTAGCCAGGCTATTAAACAGTTAAGCAGATATGCCAGAGATGCCAGTTCGCAGGGCAGACGGCAAACAGCGGGTGAAAATAGAATACACCCTCTGAGCAGACAATTCAGAAGCGTTTTTAATGAAGATAAAATAGCAATCTACGGAATCTTAGGCGCGAAGGCGTTCCTGAGCGTCTTAGTTTCCGTAAATTGGTAGTTTATCGAAATGCTGCTTCGTCTGCTAGAGGGTGTATTCTATTTTCATCTGCGTCCGCCAATGTCCGTTATGGCCTGCTCAGCGGACTAACATAATGATACTTCTATACCGGTCATGCCAGTTTTCCAATACACGCTGTCACCTGCGCATAATCTTCTTTTACCCGGTCCAGAACCGGCTCGATATCCTCCCCATATTCCTCCCGGTTCCTGAGTATCTCCGCCAGTTCACTGGAGGACTGGTATAAAGATGTCAGGGACAGGTTCTGGCACACCCCTTTTATCGTATGCGCCGCGCGGAACGCTTCTTTCATATCTCTGCCTTCCACAGATGTTGTCAGCAGCTCATAGCTCTTATCATCCAGAAACTTAAGCAGGAATTTCCGGATCCTCTCCTCTGTACGGAGCCTTCCCGCCACTTCGTCATAATTTGCTCCCATTGCTTCATAACACTCTTTTACTGTCACGTTCTTCTTCTCCTCTCTATTTTACCTGATCTCCGTAGAAACAATACGTATGCCGGCCCCGCCGTTTTGCCATGTACAAGGCTTCGTCAGCCATGTGGAATAAAGTATTATAATCTCCTCCACAATCCTTTGCATCGGCGACGCCCATACTCACACTGACCTGGAAGCCTTTATATTCACTGCATAAAAGATTGAAAATACGGTTTACCTGCAGTTCTATCGTATCCTTATGTGGCATAAAGATCAAAAATTCATCACCGCCCATACGCGCACAGACATCCACATCCCTGGTACTGTTTCTGAGCGTCTCCGCCACATATTTAAGCACTTCGTCTCCAAATAAATGCCCATAATTGTCATTGGCATGTTTGAAATAATCCAGATCAAATATCGCAAGGATATATTTCTTTTCACCCTCACCAGCCAGCAGTTCCGAAATCCTTGCTTTCGCTGATTTATGGTTCAAAAGCCCTGTCAGGGAATCGTGAGCCGCCATCACCTCCAGGCGGTTCATCTTCTCAATCTCCTTATGGACATCTACGATCTTCCCGATCGCTCCTATATACCGGGGCGGCTCCTCGTTATCCCACATGGATCTGGCGATCACTTTACTCCACCGCTCCTGCCCCTTTACATTGATCTGATAGTTTGCCTCGATATTCGGTTCTTTTGGTGTGGTATTTTTAAGTTTATCCAGTAATTCCCCAAAATCCTTCCCGTCAAAGAGCTCTGTTCCAAATGCTGTTTCTCTTGGGTTCATAATCGTCTCCGGCATCTCCAGATATCCGGCACACCATTCGGAAAGGATCAGCATCTCAGGCGTCTCTGTATACTCGAACTGAATCTCCTGCGACAGATTCGCAAAGAACTGATATTTCATCCGTTCATGCTCCAGGAGTTTGAGTGTACGCTCCGACACATCGGTCTTCCCCTTCTCCATCATCTGTTCCACGGTATCCATGATCTCATTCTGGGAATTAAGGTTCTGCGCCAGGTTCTTAAATTCCGTCTCAAGCGTATCCTCAAGATCCTCCAGGCATTCCAGAAGCAGCGGATTAAATGTCCCGCATTCCCCGTTCATGATCATATGAACCGCTTTTTCATGCGGAAATGCATCCTTATAAACACGTTTGCTGGTCAGCGCATCATACACATCCGCCAGCGCTACTACCTGTGCGGCAATTGGAATCTCTTCTCCTTTCAGCCCGTCCGGATATCCTCTCCCGTCATACCGCTCATGATGCCATCTGCATATCTGGTACGCCAGCTGGACTAATGGCTCGTCCTCATGCCTCTGCATTCCCTGGAGGATCTTTGCCCCCTCTATCGTATGAGTTTTCATGACCTTAAATTCTTCATCCGTCAGCCGTCCCGGTTTGTTCAGGATCTTGCTGGAAATTGTGATCTTACCGATATCATGAAGCGCAGATGCATTACAGATCAAAGGAATATTCTTTTTTGAAATATCATATCTGTCTGTTTTTTCCATCAGACGTTTCAGGAACAATTCTGTCAGGATACGGATATGTACCACATGCATCCCGCTTTCCCCATTACGGAATTCCACAATATTAGAAAGCACGTCGATCATCAGCCTGTTATCGCTTTCTTTTTCGATCATCTGTTCCGTAACCATATAAGACAGTTCTTTCTGCTTCGCGAATAGAAGCATCGTATTCACTACGCGCCGGCGCACGATCCGTTCATCAAAAGGCCTGCCGATAAAATCCTGCACCCCCAGGTCATAAGCCCGTTCAACATATGCCGGATTATTTTCCGTTGATATCATAATCACCGGAACGCTCCGGATCCAGCCGTTTTTATTCATCATTTCAAGCGTCTCGAAACCATCCATAACCGGCATTACGATATCCAGAAGCATCAGGCTGATCTCCTGTTCCTGGCTATGCAGGATCGCCGCCGCTTCCATTCCATGCTCCGCTTCCAATATCTCATATTCGCTGGAAAGCATGTCCGATAAAATGGCACGGTTAATCTCTGAATCATCTACAATTAATATTTTTTTATTAATATGTCCATTTTCTTCCTGGTTCATAGGTTCCTGTACCTCCCCATACAGCGATATTTACTGTAAACCCTTATGTTTCCATTATAAACAACCTTCTCTGCGAAGTCAACAATCCGCCCCCGCCAGAATAACCGTGTCACGCATGGTTTTTCCCCACCGGGAGTATCTGATACATGAGTCCCGCCTCATAGGGTTCGCCTGCTGTAAAATTCTGATCAATACGTTCCTGGACAAGAATACAGTGCTCCCTGATCGTACCTGCCAGAAGTATGATATAACGTCCCATTCCATATCTTCCTACGATATCTCCATGGCGTACGGATCTGCAGATAGCATCCCCCAGCGCTTCGTTCAGTTCCTGGAGCTCCCGGTCTTTTTTTATGGGAACTCCGTATTTGTCCACGGCCGTACAGAGCATAAGAACCATATCCTGCCTGTTCCGTTCCCGCATCCGGCAAAGCAGCTGGTAAATCCCCTGGAACGCCTGATAGGAACACAGATACCCGCCTTTTATATCCTGTTCTTTTTCTGTAATGTTATCCTGTATCACCTTCAAAAGCAGCTTTTCCTTCTGACAGACGCAGTGACGGTACAGTTCTCTGTAACGCCTGGCCTCGTCTTCTATCCATTTTGTTCCTACATATTCCGCCAGAAATTCCCCTTTATATATATGACATGCTTTTTTTAACATCGAATACTTCCGGGAAGCATCCGCTTCCTTCTGCGCTTTTCTGCATAACCGTTCAAATTCTGCCGCATCCTCCGTCACCAGTATCTCCGGCGTAAACCTGTATATCCCGTCCTCCTGCAGAAAGAATCTGTCTTCCTCAAATCCCATTCTTTTTAATTTGTGTTCTGCCCTGCTAATGACCGTCTGGATGGCTTCGTCAGAATATTCCGTCTCACTCTTTCCCAGTATATATTCTGCCAGTTCCCTCTTCTGCACACCCTGCTCTGCATGGTGCAGCACCATCTGCATAAGCCTTACAAACTGAACATCCTTCGTCTTTCCTCCTGCAAGCGCCTTTTCCCCATTCCTTATACAGAAGCTTTCAAACATCTGTACATGTAACTCTTTCTTTGTCTCCTGACTGTTCATAGCTTTTCCCTCATCCGTATGCTTCCGGCATCCTGTCCCTTTCCTGAAGAATCATGATCTCAGCTGTCTATCTTTTTAAGTTTTGCAAATGCCGCAAACATCTTCTTTCTGCCCGCCGCATCAAATTCAACCGTCACCTCATAATCCCGGCCGCCTTCGGTAATTCCTGTTACCAGGCCGTCGCCGAATTTCATATGATGTACCCGGTCGCCCACATCATATCCCGGCCCATTGCCGCCTGCAACTTTAAACTGCTGCACCGGCTTTGCCTGGAATGCTTTGCTCCGGAAATCCTGCCTTGCCTGCTTATATATATTCCTGTGCTCCGGCTCTGGCTTATCTATTTTGAAGGTCTCTCCATCAGACAGATACTCATGGGGAATCTCCTTCAGGAATCTGGATATCCTGTTATACTGCATTTCCCCGTGGATCATCCTCCGTCTTGCACAGGTCAGCGTCAGTTTCTTCTTTGCCCTGGTGATCCCCACATAGCAAAGCCTCCGTTCTTCTTCTATTTCCTCGCCGTCATCGGCAGTAATGCTTAGATAGCTCGGAAAAATGCCATCTTCCAGGCCGGAAAGATATACATGAGGAAATTCCAGTCCCTTCGCGCTATGCAGCGTCATCAGCATCACATAATCGCTGCTCTCGTCCAGGCTGTCAATATCTGAAACCAGGGCAACCTCCTCCAGAAAACCGCTTAGTGTAACAGGCTCTCCCTGATCCGCACATGCCTCCTCATAGGCAATGATCTTGTTCTTCAATTCATCGATATTTTCCAACCTTGCCTCTGCTTCCAGTTCGCCTTCTCCCTTCAGCTCTTCTATGTATCCGGTTTCCTCCAGTATCTCGTCCACCAGTTCCGAAATGCACAGTCTCTGGGAATCCGCTTTAAAATGCTCGATCAGCGCCACAAAGGACTCCATCCTCGCCGCGCCCCTGCCAATATTCGGGATATGCCCTACGCCAAGCAGCGCTTCATAAAAACCGGTTTCCCTTGCCGCCGCATAGTCCTGCACCCGGTTGATACTGGTCAGCCCGATCCCCCGTTTCGGCACATTGATGATCCGCCGTACCGCGATATCATCCTTGGCATTATCAATGGTCTTCAGATATGCAAGGATATCTTTGATCTCCCGCCTCGCATAGAAATTGATCCCGCCTACGATCTTATATGGGATTCCGGCGGTTACAAATTTCTCCTCAAATAAACGGGACTGTGCGTTGGTCCGGTACAGAACCGCACAATCATGATATTCTATCTCTTCTGCATTTACCTGGCTCCTGATATCTCCCACAATGTATTCAGCCTCGTCATAGGCCGAATCAAACTGCCGCAGCTTCAGCTTCTCGCCCTCTCCGTTATCCGTCCACAGAGTTTTTTCCTTTCTGCCCCGGTTATTGCGGATGACTGCATTCGCCGCATTCAGGATATTACTGGTGGAACGGTAGTTCTGTTCCAGCTTGATCACCTTCGCATCCTCAAAGACCTTCTCAAAATCCAGGATATTCCTGATGTTAGCGCCCCGGAACCTGTAAATTGACTGATCGTCATCCCCCACTACGCAGAGATTACGGTATTTGCCTGCCAGTATACTTACAAACTGAAACTGCACGGTGTTCGTATCCTGATATTCGTCCACCATAATATAGCGGAACCGTTCCTGATAATAGTCCAGGATATCCGGCTGTGTCTGAAACAGCTGGACGGTCTTTAGCAGCAGATCGTCAAAATCCAACGCGTTATTGGCGCGCATCTGTTTCTCGTACTCCTCGTACGCCGAAGCGGCTTTCCGCCGTCCAAAATCACCTTCTGCACGGAGACGGTATTCCTCTGGCGTGATCATTTCATTTTTAGCAGCAGATATTGCTGCGAGAAGATTTCTTTCCTTATAGATCTTCGTATCGATCTGAAGATGCTTACAGACGTCCTTCATCAGCGTCTTCTGGTCATCTGTATCATAGATGGTAAAATTCGTATCATACCCCAGACGGTCAATATGCCTCCTTAAGATCCTTACGCATGCAGAGTGAAAGGTGCTTACCCAGATGCTCTCCGAACCAAAACCTACAATGCGGTCTACGCGTTCCCTCATCTCCCCTGCTGCCTTATTGGTAAATGTGATCGCAAGAATATTCCAGGGGTTGATCCCCTTTTCATCAATTAGATATGCGATCCGGTGAGTCAGCACTCTTGTCTTGCCGGAACCTGCCCCCGCCAGGATCAGAAGCGGGCCCTCCGTATACTGCACCGCCTCCCGCTGAGGCGCATTCAATGTATCCAAATCAATCATTTTCCCTTGCCAAACCGTCTCTTTCTAAATCATTCTTCCACCGTTAAAATATCACATTTTATTATGGCGGACACATTTCTTTTAATATAACATATCCTGTGTTTCTTGGATAGGCTTAAGTGGATTTTCCACCGGTTTCTTCTGTTTTTATTGTATCCCGCCCGCTGTTTATGATAAAATATATGAAACAGGCATATTATTTTCTCCCGCATACAGCATACAGGAAAACACATGCCTTTTGTACGCGGAGGACACAAAAAAGGAGACTTATCAATATGTGGGCTTATCAAGGAGTATTTTACCAAATATACCCGATCGGGTTCTGCGGCGCGCCTTATGCCAACGATGGCATCTATGCACCGCGTATACGGAAGCTTATCGGCTGGAGTTCCTACCTGGAAGATCTTGGCGTAGACGCCATCATCCTGAATCCGGTCTTTGAATCGGATAACCACGGTTATGACACCAGGGATTTCCGTTCTATTGACTGCCGCCTCGGCAATAATGAGGATTTCGCGGCAGTATGCCAGGATCTTCATGAACACGGTGTAAAGGTCGTACTTGACGGCGTATTCAACCATGTGGGACGCGGTTTCTGGGCATTTAAAGACGTACAGGAAAAGAAATGGGATTCCCCCTATAAAGACTGGTTCCATATCAGCTTTGACGGCAATAGCAGCTACAACGACGGCTTCTGGTATGAAGGCTGGGAAGGACATTTTGAACTGGTGAAACTGAATCTGCAGAATCCGGCAGTTGTAGATTATCTGCTGGACTGCATAAAATTCTGGGTAGAAGAATTTGATATCGACGGGCTCCGGCTGGATGTCGCATACAGCCTTGACCATAATTTTATGCGGACACTCCGGCGCTTTACCAGTGAACTCAAACCAGAATTTGCACTGATCGGAGAAGTGCTTTTTGGAGATTATAACCAGATCGTAAATGACGGGATGCTGCACAGCTGTACCAACTATGAATGTTATAAGGGGATTTTCTCAAGCTTTAATTCTATGAATATGTTTGAGATCGCTCACTCCCTGCACCGCCAGTACGGCTCCGATCCCTGGTGCATCTACCGCGGCAAGCATCTGGTGAATTTTGTAGACAATCATGACGTAACCAGGCTGGCCAGTATCCTGACTAACAAAAAGCATATCCGCCCGGCATATGGCCTGCTGTTCGGTATGCCCGGCATCCCATGTATCTATTATGGAAGCGAGTGGGGCGTGGAAGGGCAGAAAGCGCCGGATAATGATTATGCCCTCCGGCCATGTTTCGAGAAGCCCGAGCCAAACGAACTGACAGAATATATCAAAAAGCTCATCGCTATCCGCCAGAAAAGCGACGGCCTCTGCAATGGAAACTACCGCAATGTGGTTCTCACTAACCATCAGCTGATCTTTGAGCGGGCATCCGGAAAAGAACGGATCCTGGTAGCGATCAATGCTTCCGGCGATCCCTATACAGCACAGCACGGCGATCTAAACGGATCTGCCACCGACCTGATCAGTGATAGCGAACTGCAGCTTAACGGCCAGCTTGAGATGAAACCCTGCAGTGTACAGTATTTAAAATTCTGATTTTACACTGCTAATATTCGTTAAGTATGTCTTAGCGGACGCAGTCTGCCAGCCCGGAGAACATGCATTACGGGGTACTCTGGAGTATGTCTTAGCGGACGCAGATGGAGCAGAATACACCCTCTGGCAGACGAAGCAACGTTCCGATAAACTACCAATTTACGGAAACTAAGGCGCTCAGGAATGCCTTCGCGCCTAAGATTCCGTAGATTGCTATTTTATCTTCATTAAAAGCGCTTCTAAATTGTCTGCTCAGAGGGTGTATTCTGCTCCATCTGCTGTTTGCCGGCTACTCTCTGCGGACTGACATCATATCGCTGGCTGTACGGCTGCTCTGCAAACTGGCATCTCTATTATATCGCTTAGCTGTTTAATAATCTGGCTCAGGGATATCCGTTTATAATGCAGTTAGAAGATAGCGTAATGAAGCAGGAGTATATAGCGGATCAGACAATTTAGGAGCGTTCTTAATGGAGATGAAATAACGGCTTACAGAGACTTGGGCGCGAAGGCGTTCCTGAGCGTCTTAGTCTCTGCTGCCGGTAGTTCATCGGAATGCTGCTCCGTCTGATTGCTATATACTCCTGCTTCATTACGCGTCTGTCAAGATGTACTTGGCGCAGTCCGCAGAGTAGCCGACAGCGTCCAAGCTCATTTAATATGTCCGCCAGGATATGATTTAAGCCACCTTTTTCTTAAGTACCCCCAGAAGTACTGCACTTACAATAGTTCCTGCAACCAATGCCACAACGTACATCAGTGCGTTTCCGACCACAGGGAATACGAAGATCCCGCCGTGAGGCGCCATCAAAGTACATCCGAATGCCATAGACAGCGCGCCTGCAATGCCTGCTCCTGCCACACAAGAGGGAAGTACATGGATCGGGTCTGCCGCTGCGAATGGGATCGCACCCTCTGTGATAAATGCAAGACCCATGATAAAGTTAGTCGGTCCGGATTCTCTCTCTGCCTTGGTGAATTTGTTCTTAAACAGCAGGGTTGCAAGTGCAATCCCACATGGTGGAACCATACCGCCGATCATAACTGCTGCCATAATGTCATAATTGCCTGCTGCGATTGCCGCTGTACCGAATACGTAAGCCGCCTTGTTGAACGGGCCTCCCATATCAATTGCCATCATACCGCCGAGGATCAGTCCCAATACCACCTTACTTGAGCCGCTCATGCTCATAAGCCCCTGATTCATTGCTCCGTTGATCGCACCCATCACAGGCTCTACGATAAAGGTCATCAAAACTCCCATGATCAGGATACCAAATAATGGGTAAAGGAGAACCGGCGCGATCTTTTCCAGTGCATCCGGGAGCTTCTCACATACAACGATCAGCGCTTTGATGATATACCCTGCCGCAAAACCTGCCACAAGCGCTCCAAGGAATCCAGAGCTTCCGCTTGCCGCCATCATGCCGCCTACAAAGCCAACCGCAAGCGCCGGCCTGTCGCCGATCGCCATCGCAATAAATCCTGCCAGCACCGGAAGCATGAAGCCAAACGCCACACCGCCGATATTCTTAAACAAAGCCGCAACCGGAGTGATCGTACCAAAATTTGCCCGTTCTGCTTCTGCAAGAGCATTCATATCCACGCAGAGACCGTCAATCAGGAATGCGATCGCAATCAGGATACCGCCGCCGACTACGAACGGAAGCATGTGGGATACGCCGTTCATCAGCTGCGTATAGATCTGGTGTCCTGCCCCGCCGGATTTTCCGCCTGTGGATGCCGTCTGAGCAGCCGCGTTTTCACTCTTAAAAACCGGTACGTCTCCGCTGATCACCCGGTCAACCAGCTGGCCTGCCTTACTGATACCGTCAGACACCTGGCATATGATCACCTTTTTCCCATTGAACCGGTCCATAGGAACCTGCGTGTCCGCCGCAACGATTATGCCGTCTGCTTCATCGATCTCCTTTGCCGTAAGCACATTCTTCGCACCGCCGGAACCCCTGGTCTCCACTTTTACAAAGCATCCCTTCTCTTTCGCAGCTTTTTCGATTCCTTCTGCTGCCATATATGTATGAGCGATACCTGTCGGGCATCCTGTAACGGCTAAAATCTTCACCTGCTTCTCCTCCGGCTGCTCCGGATCGTTTCCTCCAAACTGCTCATTCAGATCCGGACGGGCTTCGTCTGCCTTATTGATAATATCCATAAACTCATCCACCGAAGAAGCATTTTTCAGGGACTGGGTAAAATTGTCGTCCATCAGCATCATAGACAGCTTACTCAGAACCTCCAGGTGGATATTATCTTCAGTATCCGGCGCCGCGATCAGGAACAGCAGGTCAACCGGCTCTCCGTCCAATGAATCAAAATCCACGCCGTCCTTAATTACCATAGCCGCCAGGCCCGGCCTGTCAACCGCATTACATTTGCCGTGGGGGATCGCAATACCCATGCCGATGCCGGTGGTTCCTTCCTCTTCCCTCTTATACACCTGCTTACGGTATGCTTCCTGATCGTTGATCTTATCGCTGTCCTTCATCAGTGCGATCGCCTGATCCAGCGCCTCCTGCTTATTCTTAGGCGCCCCGTTCAGAGAAATACTTCTCTTATCCAGTAAATCCGTGATTCTCATGTGTCCGTCCTCCTTGTTTTCTTTCTACCTTCTTAAAATGTCTGCTTTCTCTATCTCTGTTTCAAATAACAATGTTATGCCATAGGCTTCCATCAGGCTTAGCCTATTCTCCGGTTATCTGCCGGTAAACTGCTTCAATCTCATCCTTTGTTGCGAGATTCTCTGAAAAGGCGCTGGCGCTTCCCGCTGACACGCCCATATGGAACGCATACTCATAATCCTGCTTCTCCATCCAGCCCGCCATAAATCCTGCCACCATGGAATCCCCGGCTCCCACTCCGTTCACCAGCTCTCCCTCCGGTGCAGGCGCACTGTGGACATTGCCCTCTGCATCGATCAGGACCGCACCTTCTCCAGCCATGGACACCAGCACATTCTCCGCGCCCTTTTCCTGAAGCTTCTTTCCATAAGGGATCACATCCTCCCTGGTCATAAGCTCCACTCCGAAGATCTCGCCCAGTTCATGGTTATTGGGCTTGATCAGAAAGGGATGATATTCCAGTACATTCATAAGAAGATCTCTGGTTGCGTCCACTACGATCCGGACGCCCCTCCCGTCAAGCTGCTTCATGATCTTCTGATATGCGTCATCCGGCATAGTTGCCGGAATACTTCCCGACAGAAAGAGTACGTCGCCTGCGTTTAAACCTTCGAGCTGTCCCATCAGTTCCTTCCTCTTCTCATCGCTGATATCCGGCCCCATTCCGTTAATCTCCGTCCCGTCAATGGACTTCAGCTTCAGGTTGATCCGGGAAATCCCTTCTTCAATCTGGATAAATCCCGTGTTCACACCCATTTCTTTCAATCTTCTTACGATCTCATCACCGGTAAATCCGGCTACAAAACCAAGCGCCGTGCTCTCAATACCAAGATTCATCAGCACTGTTGATACATTAATCCCTTTTCCTCCCGGAAGCATCAGCTCGGAACTGGTGCGGTTGGTAAGTCCAAGCTTAAAGTCCTCAACCGATACAATGTAGTCAAGGGATGGATTAAAAGTAACCGTGTAAATCATCTTTTTCCCTCCTGTTTTCTTTCTGATATTACTATATCATCAAATTCATTCAATTTCAATCATATTATTTCACAAAAAATTAAAATCGTTTTAGTTGATATTGCACAAAATTAGATTATTTTGGCTGTTTATAATTATTTTTGATTTTTTCAAGATCTTCTGCAGAACAAACAACGGCTTAACAGCAGAAAACTGCCGTCAAGCCGCATCAATTATCATAGAAGATCTGAATTTTTAGTGTAACTTATATAAAAGGTTTACGATTTAACGATAACTTAAGATAATTATCCTTTACTTCTCATATTTGTTATCATGAAAGCGGAACCCTTCTGGCAATATAAAGCCCACTTCTTCAAATCGTTGCAAATCCTCCTTATCCCCATGGTAAATAGCCATCCCTGATTTTTGCCTTCTAAAACCAAACTTCTCATACATAGCGATTGTCTGCGGATGTGTATACAAAATAATATTACAGTGTTTGACCTGTTCAACAATAGATTCTATCAACATACGTCCAAGCCCTTGTCCATGATATTCTTCAGCAAGTGCAATATTATATAGCGCAGCTTCGCAAAAGCCATCTGAAAGTGCTCTTGCGCACCCTATTAATCTATCACCATCATATAAAAAAGATACTGCATAACTATTCTGAAATATTTTCCTTTGCGTATCCACATCACATTCACTCATACCATAATATCTCAGCAAACTATTAACTGCACTATAATCAATATTTTCTTTTGTTGTTTTAATACGATAGCTCATAAGACTCTGTCTCCTCCCAGAATATATTATCTCGTTGTGATAATACACATCTCATTGTCGGTTCATTCCATATTCTCGTATAATCTGTTTGCGGCACAACTATGTCG
>CAZGVY010000052.1:0-12203 GCA_964529215.1 uncultured Mordavella sp.
TGCCATCCTCATAATACTGAGTACATGCCTCTGTTGTGATCGTAAAGCCCTGCGGAACCGGGAGTCCCAGGCTTGTCATCTCTGCAAGGTTCGCTCCCTTTCCTCCCAGGAGCTCGCGCATATTTGCATTCCCTTCGCTAAACAAATAAACCCATTTTGCCATTTTCAAATGACCTCCTAAATAAATATTTTGCATATCAAGTCACATAAATATTTTACTGTTTTTGACAATGTACGTCAAGTATCTGACTCCATGAATTACCATATTTATGATTAATCTTTTCCATGTCTTTCTATTCTGCGCGCCACATTCCTGTCTCTATTTTCAATATATGAAACAGGCTTTACCAATTTCATTTTACTGCCCATTCTGCATAACTTCATATACAGTACTGGACGTTTTAATGATAAATTGCCGTGCGCTGTATGCATCTGACAGGTTCTCTGACATAACGCATATTACATACGGATTATTACCACTATATACAATGGCTGCATCATTTTCCACATCGGAAAGCTCTCCGGTCTTGTTTCCCACTGGCACGCCTCCGGGAATTCCTGCCGGAATTTTGCCTCTGCGCTGCTGCTGGTTCATATAGTTCAGGATATTAGAAGAGCCCTCCAGCTGTCCTGCATTTGCCAGTTTTAGATAATTACAGCAATCCTGAACAGAAGTAATATTATCGCCAGTGCTATTGGGCTGCAGCATCAGCCTTCCCATGTGAGTGTCAGAAAATCCATGACTGGCGCAATACTGATTCACCAGCGCCATTCCTGCCTGCACGTCCCCGCTTCCCAGCCTTGTTACCAGCGTGTTACAGGCCGTATTATCACTAATTGTTATCATGGCGCTTAATAAAGATTCCGTCTCTCCGCCATATCCTTCCTGTGCGCTGAGCAGGCTATAATTTTCATATACACATCCCGCCACATACAGTTTGATCAGGCTGGCCGCCTGCATCGGCCCTCCATTCACCATAGCCATTCCGTTTTCCCCAGCCCGTCCTGCGCAGATAGAAATGTTACCGCCTGCCTGATATTCCGTATTGACAAGACTGTCTAACCGTGCCTGCAATTCTGACAGCACGGCTGTATCTTCATTTCCTGACGGTTCACTATTCTCTGCCTGATCCGGGGATGGTTCCTCCTGATCCTGTCCGGGATTTTCTTCCTGATCTGCCAGTTCAGCCGCCTCTGAGGCGCTCAGAACCGCCCCCTCGATCACTGCTCCTTTTTTCTTAATATAGGATTGCCCGGTTTGCATTCTAAGATATACGATGCACGCTGCCCCTGCCATTCCGGTGATCAATATAACGGCTATAATTTTTAAAACAGTACTTTTTTTCATCGCCTATCTCCTCAGATATTCACTGTTGACATAGCCATACTGATCCAATGCAGGTACATACACATACCAGTATGTTCCCGACGACGCGTCGATAACCTCAACTTCCTGCCCATTCGCAATCTTGCCGATCTCATTGGATGCGTCATACGCCTGGGCGTTGCGGAGCGCCAGATAACCGGTAGACACATTGGCATAATATACGTTGCTGTTGTAAGCCGTCCCATTTCCATTTGACGAAACCAGATAATCACTATTCGTATATCCATATGCCCCAAGGCTTGGACTATACACATACCAGTATTGCTCATCTGTTCTGATCGCCTGCACATAATCCCCATTATACATCTTGCCGATCTCATTCGCTGCGTCAAATGCCTTTGCATTCCGGAGGGCAAGATAGCCTTTCGCCACATTTACATAATACACGCCCTGGTAGCTGGATGGAGGGCTGCCTGCCCCCAATATATCCCCTGCGGCCTGGGCCTGGGGATTGGCATTTTCTTCCGGTTTTTCCTCAGAAAGCTTAGCCGATTCCACGTACCCATAAGCGCTTGCCTTTTTTGCATAGATATAATCGTACGTCTCATTTGGTTTCCCTAATACGGTTACTTCTTCTCCCCTTTCAGCCACGCCAAGCGCCGACCCGTCAGCATCCGGCGTACTCAGGATAGGAAGCGTTTCTCCACTATTTACAGCTACATATTTTGTAAACGGATCCGTTACCGCATCCTTCTCATTGGTCAGATAATGGTAGTCGATATAGCCAAGAATATCTTCCGCCTCTACATATACCTTCCAATAATTTCCATCCTCTTTCTCCACTAAGGATACTTTCTCACCATTTTCAAGTTTCGTTAAAACCTTGCTCTCTTTATCCTCTTCCTCGCGGACTTTTATGACTTCCTCGCATCCTGTCACATAATAATCACCATGTGTTTCTACTTCCTCTTTCCCACCTTTCAATACAAAATTCCAGAACAGTGCGGCAACAATCACCAAAACAGCGGCCCCGCCTGCGACGGCTGGTATCAGGAATTTATTTTTGTCCTGTTTTGGATCCTGCGGGCTCCTCCCATCTCCCTGACGGATATTCCGGGACGGCCCAAAGTCCGTGTAACCTGTCTGACCAGTATAGCCTGTCTGGCCGGTGTAGCCACTCTGACCTGCGTAGCCTCCTTGGCTGGTATAGCCGCCTTGTCCAGCGTAACCCGTCTGACCGGTGTAGCCTCCCTGGCCGGTATAACCTGTCTGGCCGGTGTAACCGCCTTGTCCGGCGTAACCCGTCTGACTCGTATAGCCTGTCTGGTCGGCATAGCCATTCTGCCCAGTATAGCCTGTCTGGCCGGCGAAGCCTCCCTGGCCGGTATAAACTGTGCTGTCGGCATACACGGTATAATCATCTGCCGCTTCTGCCTCCCGCACTTCCTGCAGGCCGCTCTGGATCAGACGCAGCAATTCCTCCATGCTCCGGCACCGGTTCTCTGCATGTAAGGCAAGCCCATACATAAGCGCATCCTCCAGCTGGGGTGTAATCCTGATCCCATACTGCGACGGGCGCTTCAGATCATCCTGCGCCATACGCTCCACCGCATCTTTAGGCGTGACCCCGGTGATACACTTATACATCGTTGCGCACAGTCCATACACATCTGTCCAGGGACCCTGTTCCTTGTTCCCCACATATTGCTCCTCTGGGGCGTATCCCTTTTTGATCATACCCGTGAGCTCACGTTTTTTTTCCATATAATACCGCGCCGCGCCGAAATCCATTAATTTTAGTCCGCCCCTATTTAAATACATGATATTATCCGGGCTGATATCCCGGTGGATCACGCCCAGCTTATGTATCTTTGCAAGCGCGTTCATGATCGGGATCATAAGCTCAAAAAGCTTATCTGCATTCATCACGCCCAGCTCTTTTACATGAGAAGCCAGTGTCCTGCCGTCCAGATATTCCATGATAATATATGCAGTCTCATTTTCTTCAAAAAAATCCTTCACATTCACAATTCCCGGTTCCTCTGAGAATTGAGCTACATTTCTCGCCTCGTCCAGAAATCTGTCCATGCCCTTTCTGACCAAGTCTCTTTGTGCATCTGTTGAAATCGTAAGGTTTCTGGATATCTCACTATTCCTGTTAATATGTCCCATTGGATAGAACTCTTTGATGGCAACTTTTTTATCCAGCACAAGATCCCTCCCGATATAGGTAATCCCGAACCCACCTTCACCGATCACGGTTCCGACCAGGTATTTCTCCTTCAGCATGGTTCCCGGTTTTAGCTGATGCGGTGCAGTCTCTGCAATATTTAAGTTTACACAATCTGCGCAAAACGTTCCTGATGTAATCTCTCTCATACAATTCAAACAATATTTTCTGCTCTCCATTCCTTCTCTCTCCTTTATCTATGCATTCTATTATAATTTTGAATATAGTAATCCGCTTTCCCTTTTCCTCCTTCGTACTTTGGATTAATTTCCAGCATAATATCCTGCAGCCGGTTTACCCCAAAAAAATGCTTCGCCTCCTCTACGCCTCCGTAAAACGCCATATGCCCGCACTGGTCAGCGGCGCTTTTCGCAATTACCAAGACCTTTGTAAACAGGCTGTTTCCTGTAAGGCTGTCGACCGCGTCATCTGGCTCATGGGAAATGACCATCACGATCTTTCCGTTATCGGCAATCTCCTTCAATATCTCCATCTGCTGTTTTCTGGAGGCTGCATCAAGGCCGGAATCTGGTTCATCGCAGATAAAGACCTGCTGGAATCCAATTAACTGTACCGCTACGGACACCTTCTTTTTCTGTCCGCCGCTCAACTGGCTGATAAGCTGTTCACTTAAGTTCTGGACGCCGACTTTTTCCATGACTTCCTGTACTCTTCTCTTTTTATCCTCTTTTGAATAGTCGCGTTTATGCAGCTTGATCTGTGCCGCATCCATCAATGTTTCACGGACTTTGTCGCTCAGCCTGAGATTCAGAAACTGCGGCACCAAACCAATCTTAGTCTTCATGTTCTTAAAATTCTTATATAGATCCTGGCCATCCAGCAGGATCTCCCCGTCTGCTTTCTTCTCCCCTAAAATTGCATTGATCAGCGTTGTTTTCCCAGCTCCCGATCCGCCTAATATCAATACAAAATCCGTACTTTCCGCTTCAAAACAAATATCTTTCAGCAATGTTTTCCTGCCAAAGTTAACATCCTTCTTCCTGATATTTACAGACAGCCTTCCCTCCTGTTCCCCAAAATAATTATAGATGATCGTATGATACCATAAAATCAGCAGGGTATTTCCTATAAATAATGTATCATGGTTATGCAAAGGACAACGCCCATATACTTCCCATCCATTCACGCGCACGCCATTCTGGCTCTGCATATCCTCAATCCACCATCCCTGGCTGCTCTGGCGGATCACCGCATGAGTCTGGGAAACCATCATATCATCCAGGATAACGGCATTCTCTTTCCCTCTTCCGATCGGTATATCACCGCCATTTTTCACTGTATATGATATCCATTTGGAATCCTTGGCATAGCTGTATGTAAATATCATAAGAACCGATTCCGGATGGGGTTCGTCAAGCCTGCTTTTATCAATCCGGAGGATATCTCCTTCTTTCAGCCTGCAGGCTTTTGTACCATGCTCATCCCCAGGCTCCAGCTTTCTTCCATTTACATATGTACCGTTCATACTATTATAATCTCTATAATAATACTCCCCTGATATCTCATGATAGAGAAACTCCCCATGCCTTCTTCCTGTAATCCTGGAACATACACATATATCACAGGAAGACTTCTCAGATACCCTCCCAATGGTCATACTTCCCCTCATCGGTATGACAATTGGTTTATTCCTTGTATCCAATAAAATCAATACCGCAGACCGGTCCGGATTCTCCCGCGGTTTAAAAATAACTGTCCTGCCGTCGCCCATCACACACTCCTATCTCCTGCTGTGATTACTGTTCACTTCATTCATAATAATCTGCGGTTCCTTCGTTTACGAATCCCTGTTTTTTATCTTTAAACTTAATATACTGACCACGATACAGCACAGGATAAGCCCCGCGCACCATCCCCATGCAGTATACAGATTCTTTGCCACACAATCGTAACATGCTTCCGGTTCCAGACGCTCCACCATCGGATATACTGCGCTGATCTTCATGGGATATTTTGCATTATTGAGATCTGCAATGCTTCCAAATGCGGACATACCCCATTTACTGAACGTGATATCCGCAACCTTTTCACTGATTCCTTCCAGCTCAAACAAAACGCCGCTCATGATCAGCTGCAGAATCAGTACAAACGGCATAATCGTCATCGCCTCCGTCGGATTCCCCGCGATCGAAGACAGCATGATCCCCATAACTGCCGAGCCAAACGTCAGCAGAAATATCGTGATAAAATACTCGATATACGCATTTGTAAGGATTCCCTCCGTATTAAAATCTATAAATATCTTACATATGCCAAAGATCACACAGCTTTGCATCAGGCATAAAACAAATTGCCAGCCCACGTTCGCAAATATATAAGAAGAGAATCTCATCCCCTGCCTGTACTCAGAACGGATGATCTCGTGCTCCTTACAGACCGACTGGATCGAGTTAAAAATACCGATCCAGATGCAGGCTGATGCAATGGTAAAAAAACCAGACTTTGTGCTCTCATATGTAGTAAACATATCATCCCCCACAATAGAAGCCACAAGCGCCGCAATGATCACCGCAAATATCACAAACTTCCAGGCCTTCTCCCTGACCGCGATCCTTGCTATCTTTTTAAAATATATCAACGTCTGTCTGATAGAAAACATTACTGATTGAATCCTCCTTATTTTCTAATTGATCCGTCATTTTTTCCTATTTTCCGACTTATTTCATTATATCACTAACATGATGGGAAAAAAAGAGCTGCCGGAAGTTTCTTAATTCATACAAAAAGGCTATAGGACCAGTGAATTTCCCGCGGTCCTATAGCCTCTGTCCTGCTATATCAGCATTATTTACATATATTTCAGGAATGCTTTATATCCCTTATAAGCTTCGTACACATCCGCTTTGCTGGTGATCTCCCACGGTGCATGCATACACAGCACCGCAACACCGCTGTCGATTACCTCCATTCCGTAATTTGCCATGATATAAGCAATGGTTCCGCCGCCGCCTATATCTACCTTGCCAAGCTCGGCAAACTGGTACGCAATCTCGTCTTTGTCCAGAGCCTTGCGGATCTTTGCCAGATATTCTGCATTGGCGTCATTCGAGCCGCTCTTTCCCCTGCTTCCGGTAAATTTATTAAACACCAGCCCTTTAGAGAAAAATGCAGCGCTTCTTTTTTCAAATGCCTCTGCAAACATCGGGTCATAGGCAGCGCTTACATCCGAAGACAGCATCTTGGAATACTGCAGCGCCCTTCTCACTTCGAGATCAGAATACCCGCCCATAAGGTTCATAAGCTCCGCCACCGTATTTTCAAAAAATCTGGAGTGCATTCCGGTCGCGCCTACGCTTCCGATCTCTTCCTTATCCACCAGGATGCAGCAAGCGGTTCTCTCTACAGCCTCTGTATCCAGCATTGCAAACAGAGAAGTAAATGCGCATACCCTGTCATCCTGTCCGTAGCCCATGACCATACTTCTGTCCAGGCCGCAGTCTCTGGATCTTCCCGCCGGAACGATTTCAAGTTCTGCAGACACGAAATCTTCTTCCTCCATGCCGTAAAATTCCTCCAGCAGATTTAAGATATTCTGTTTCACTGCCTCTTTCTCTTCCTTATCCAGCTCTTCCATCTGATCCAGAGGACGGCTGCCAAACAAAAGATCCAGTTTTTCTCCCTCGATCACTGCATTTGCTTTCTTCTCCATCTGCTTTGCCGCCAGGTGGATCAGAAGATCGGTCACTGCAAATACCGGGTCGTCATCCTTTTCCCCAATATTAACCGTTACCACTTCCCCATCCTTCTTTGCAACCACGCCGTGAAGCGCAAGGGGAAGCGTTACCCACTGGTATTTCTTGATCCCGCCATAATAATGCGTGTCCAGATATGCGAATTCATCACTCTCATAAAGAGGATTCTGCTTTACGTCAATACGCGGGGAATCAATATGCGCCCCAAGGATATTCATGCCTTCCTCAAGTGGTCTGGTTCCGATATTAAAAAGTATGATACTCTTGTCCATGCACACTGCATATACCTTCTCTCCGGCTGTTACCGGCGACTGATTTTTAATCAGCTCATGGATATCCTTATATCCCTTCTCCTCCGCCATACGGACCGCAGCCTTTACGCACTCCCGCTCAGTCTTGCCTTCGTCAAGGCACTCTTTATACAGCGTATTGATACGGTCTAATTCTGTAAGCTGGTCTGTTTTATAGGACAGCCACACATTCTTTCTTTCCATTTAAATTACCTCCCAGATTATGATATTATAATTTTTTATAATCCCATGAATCCTAGTATATCATACTCAAAATTTACTTACAACATCTTAAATATCTTGACTTTTCCTTACGCTTCTGATAGATTATTAGTATCAAATATATTCATAATAATATCCATAACGGAGGTTTTTATGCACGAAGATCATACAAACAAGCCTCAAGAATTCCCAGGCGTCCCCGCAGATACCATCCGGGAGCCCGGTCAGGCATACCACACGGAACCTGTTTCAGACTATACCTTAAAAGATTACTTAGCCCTTCCTGACAATGTGCGGGCAGAATTGATCGACGGAAAGCTGATCTATATGGAGTCTCCAACCACAAAGCATCAAGAATATCTCTTTGAAACCGCTTCTGTGCTCCGCTCATATATCCGCAGGAAAAAAGGTTCCTGCAAGGTTATGATCTCCCCTCTTGACGTACAGCTTGACTGCGATGACCGGACCATCGTCCAGCCTGATATTATCGTTGTCTGCTCCCGGGATAAACTCACAGAAAAACGGATATACGGCGCTCCGGATCTATGCATTGAGATCAGCTCTCCTTCCAGCCGCAGCCTGGACCGAAAAACCAAGCTGCGCAAATACCGGGCAGCCGGAGTTAGGGAATACTGGATTGTAGATACAGACCACAGGCAGATACTCTGCTATTTTTTCGAGGCAGATACTGCTCCGGCTGTTTATTCCTTCGGGACTCCTGTACCAGTTCATATTTTCCAATCTGAAATAGCAGTCAGCTTTGCCGATATAGAAGCTGAAACCTCCTTTTCATGACCCTGATGCTGCCAGATGCTTTTCCTCAGCCAGAAGCGCCGCCCCAACCGCCCCGGCAAACCGGCCATTTTCCGTAGGCTCCACCCGCTTTCCAAGTTTCCCGGAAAGAATGTTTGTAAAATATATACTATTGCTGATCCCGCCGGTAAGGATGATCCGTTCTGACAGATTCTTTCTTCCCGCAAGCTGCGCCACCTTAGCGGCTACCGAATCCACGACGCCGGCTGCTATGTCCTCGCGTTTCTTACCCTCGCCGATATAATTGATCACCTCGGATTCTGCAAACACAGTGCAGAGGGAACTGATAGGCAGCACTTCCCCGGTTCCGGCCATATCAAACAATTCCTGCAGGGTTACTCCCAGACGGTTTGCCATAATCTCTAAAAATTTCCCGGTTCCGGCAGAACATTTATCATTCATTAGAAAATCCTGAACCATACCTTCGGAAACCAGTATCACTTTCGTATCCTGTCCGCCCACATCAATAATGCTGCAGTCATCTCCTGCCATTTCCCTGCCGCCTCTTGCATGGCAGGTAATCTCCGTGATCACATGATCCGCAAAATCAACGGCAACTCTTCCGTAGCCGGTTGCTACTACACGCACTTCTTCTGAGGCAACATCGATTCCCTCCTCTAAAAGCCTTTCCCGGATCGTCATCGTAGTCTCTTTGCTGCTCCAGCCTGTGGGCAGTACAAACAAAAGCTCCTTATCCCCCCGGACTGCCGTCTTAGAGGCCGTAGAGCCGATGTCTATTCCTACATAATACATGATTTTCTCCTTTAGCATCTTTTTTCTATTCCGCGGCAGGCTTTAACCGTCCTTAGCAGTATCTGTCTCTGTGGGGATTAAAGTCTTTCTCTACTTCCGCAATTTTTAAAATCTCAATCTCTTTCATTCCTGCCGTTTCCCTGATCTGATCCAGATCTTTTTCATCCACCATCAGTGAAACGCCACAGCATTTACTCGCACTTCTGGGGGTAGGGGCGATCACCGCCCGAACCCCCAGTTTCCGTAGTTCTCTGTATAGCCGCATAGCGTTATCGTGATTGGGAAACAGCACATAATGCTGAATATCCGGCATTATCTCTCCCTCACTTAAATCCTCTTACTTTGGTCTTCCTTGTATAGCCGTACCTTAATTATTCAGCATCTCTACAAATGCGCTGACTCTGGTACGGAGCTGCTGTGCATCGCTGTCTGTATAATCGGTCTCAATTCCAAGAACAGGGATGCCTTCCTCTTTCAATGCCCGCTCTACAAAATATCCTTCCGTGTCATACAGGTTACAGAATTTTAAGTTCACATCAATGATGCCGTCAACCTTGTATTCCTTAGCCAGACGGATAATATCGTCAATTCTTGCATGGTTCGGCGTAAAGCATGCACAGTTAATACCCATATAGCGCTCTGCGATTGCGTCGATCTGTTCTTCCACCGTCTCCCTGGTCTCATCCACATACCGCTCAAAATAACGTGTTCCTGTACACATTTCTTCACAGACGATCACTGCGCCGCTGGTCTCAACGATATTATGAAGCTTCCAGTTCGGAACCGCAAGCGGTGTTCCGGTTAGCATGATCCTCTTTGTTCCCGCCGGTACTACGCTTACACCGTCCGCAATCCGTTTCTCCAGCTCATCGCACAGCTTGTTGGTCATCTGGGCAAATCTGGCCGGATCATCGTAAAATGCAATCTGAGAAATAACCAGCGCATCGGTTCCGCTGATTGGCACATTCTCACTCTTGCGGCAGTCATATAATCTGGCAAGAGCCTTTCTCTTATTATTGATCAATTTAATGCTCTCAGCCAGTTTCTCAGCAGTTACCTTATTGCCGGTAAATTCCTCTACTATGTCTTTGAGAGCAGTAATCTCCTCTGCCCAGGCTTTCACATCCTTCGCCCGCTTCATCTGCGGCAGATCCATCACATGGACCGGAACATCCTCTGAAAGGATCTCCCACGCTTTCTTTTTACCGTCACAGGTTGTCTCGCCAATATACATATCTGCAATCCTGAAGAACGGACAGGTACGGTCCAGTCTCGCCCCTACAGAAGCCTTAATTAACGGACAGGTATTAGTTGGAAGGACCTTCTCCCCTCCCGGTACCCAGAACTGGGAACCGCCGCAAAGTCCCGTTGCGATCGCATCTGCTGCAAAAATCACCTCGTCTGGCACATAAACGCAGAAGGTTCCGAATACCTTCCCACCTTTTTTCTGATGGGCGATCAGCTCTGACGGACGGATGCCATGGATATCCGCAACTACCATATCATAATAATCCATTCCCTCCGGGCGGTTTTCCTGTGACAGGAAAACGTCTCCAACCGCCTGCGGAAGTACTGCGCATAATTGATCGTGCAGCTCCAGATTCATCCCAAGTTCTTCCCACATTTTGTGATTATCAGCCATGTAATGTTACCTCCTAATTGATATATTTCCTATATTCTGCTTTTTAAAGAGTAACATTTTCATGCACTTTCAACAATGTGTTTACCCGTTTTTCCAATTCAAACTATCTATAATCACACGATCTTATATATAGTTTCTATACACCGGTCTATTTCCTCTTCCTGATTGGCTGCGCTGAATGCAAACCGAACGGTTCCTTTCGGAAATGTTCCCAGGGACTGATGTGCAGCAGGTGCGCAGTGAAGCCCTACCCTGGTCATAATTCCAGCTTCCTGCTCCAGTTCAAAGGCGGCCACTGCATTATCCTTCGTCTGAAAATCCAAAGATACTACTGCCACCCGGTTTTCACAGGTCTTTGGCCCCACCACCCGGACTTCCGGAATCTCCGCAAGTTTCTTCAGGAAATACTCCGTAAGTTCCATCTTCCTCTTGTGTATCTTCTGGATCCCTTCCTTTTCCAGATAGGTTAAAGCCGCATGCAGGCCTGCGATTCCCGGAAGGTTCATCGTCCCGCTCTCATACTTATCAGGAAGACTCTCCGGCATCACAAGGGAATCTGACATGCTTCCGGTTCCTCCTGCAATAAGAGGGCTCATCTCCTGATCCAGACGCCCTGAAATCAAAAAACCGCCGATCCCCTGAGGACCAAGAAGACCCTTATGACCTGTAAATGCCAGAAAATCTATCTTACATTTTTCCATATCGATATCCAGAGTCCCCGCTGTCTGAGCGGTATCCACTGCAAATATCAGCCCATATTTCCCGCAAAGCTCTCCTATTTCCTGAATTGGGATCACCGTCCCGCATACATTCGACGCATGAGTTACCAGAACTGCCTTTGTATTCTTACGGATACACGCTTCTAGATCTTCTGTTTTCAGCATGCCTTCCCGGTCTGCCGGGGCAGCAGTATAAGTTACGCCAATCTCTTTTAACTGCTCCAGCGGACGCATTACTGCATTGTGTTCCATCCCGGTCACTATGATATGATCCCCCGGACGCATAAAACCTTTTAGAAAGAAATTCAGGGAATAGGTTACATTTGGCGTAAACACTACTCCCCTGGAATTGCGCGCATGGAAAAGCCTGGCAAGCTGTTCTCTGGTATCCAGCACCATATCCTCAATCTCATACGCACCTTCATAATTGCCTCTGTTGATATTAAACGCACCCTGCGTAAGCAGCTTTGCCATGGCCTTGGGCACCCCCGGTG
>CAZGVY010000053.1:0-12102 GCA_964529215.1 uncultured Mordavella sp.
GTTGACTTCATTGTTCGGTTATGCTATCATTACTATAATCGAGCAAGATGAAAGTCTCATGGTAACTGCTGTGGGAATAAAAGATATCGGTGTGTCGGTGTACGAAATTTGAATATGTTGGATGACAAGGGAGTACTATCCTCTTTGATAGGCGAAGTGTCGCTGTCTCCGTTTATTTATATTTGTATATTTGATATTGGTATTTTTGGACCTTTCACTTGACGGTGGAAGGTTTTTTTAATGCTCGAAATCAAATATTAAGGAGGGCATTTAAAAATGTCAGAAGAAAGATTCGGCGGGATCCTGCAGTTACAGGACAATGCACTAATCAACATTTCACAGGTGTATGAGTCGTTGAGATATAACGACTATTCCGTGGAAAACGGTATAGGAGAAATCGTAGATAACTCCGTCGAGGCCGGAGCAAGCGAAATAAGAGTATATTTCGCAAAGAAAACCAGACGGGTAGGGAAAAAAGACATCGAAGAGATTGACAAGATCATTATTATGGACAATGGCTCCGGAATGTCGCCCAAAGTACTTGCAAAGTGCCTGGTTCTTGGATGCTCGATGCGTGAGCATAAGAATGGCAAGTTGGGAATCGGAAGGTTCGGAGTGGGCATGACATTAGGTAGTATCTCTCTTGCAAGACACGTGGAAGTATATTCACGCGATGTAGTGAACAGAGAGTTTTATTCGACCTACATCGACCTCGATGAGATTAACAGTAAGTCTCTTGACGCAGTTCCGGCACCGGAAAAGAAGGAGGTTCCTACTGAACATGCTGATTTCTTTATGGGACAGACGGGAACTATGGTTGTTCTTTCAAATTGTGACCGAATGGACGGCACCGGTAAGAAGATGAGTCCGAGTGAAATGAACGGTCTTATTGCAACGTACCTTGGCCGTACTTACCGCAAGTTTATCGAAGCAGGCTTGAAAATTTATCTTGATGATCGCCAGGTTTATATGCATGATCCGCTGTATCTCGCTGGTCCAACACAGTTTGATACTAAAGAAAAACAGGATCCGAAGGCGGAGCTTTACAGCACGTCTACGATAGAGTTGCCGGTGCCTGGGAAAGATGGAGAAACGGCAGTCGTTACGATTCGCATTTCTCTTCTTCCGAAGGAATGGAGGCTAAATATCGGTGATGGCGGTAACGCGGAGGCAAGGAAGCGAAAGATTGATCAGAATGAAGGGGTGTCTATCCTCAGAGCTAACCGCGAGGTTTTATATGATAAGGTTCCGTATCTTATCGGCATGAAAAAGGGCCAGTTTTCATATCAGGAGAACGACAGATGGTGGGGCTGCGAAATATCATTTCCACCGGAACTGGATGAGTATTTCCAGGTAAGATACATCAAGCGTGGCGCTGAGCCGATAGGATCCCTTAAAGATAGACTGAAGGAACAGCTTACAGGTCCGGTCACTTCATTGAGAAAAATAATTAAGAGTGATAGGGATCAGAAGAAGGCTGAAGAGAATCAGAGCAAGAGTGCTTTCGAAAATGCTGAGCAAATGATGAGTGACCTGAATTCTGTGCTTCCAAAGAATCAAGCAGGCAAGTCAATGTCGGCAGAGGAAGAACAGCAGAAAATTGAGGAGATCTTAAGTCAGTCTGTTTCAGAGGATGAAAAAGTCGAAGCGCACAGGAACGATCTTCTTAATAAAATGTATTCCATTGTGCCGGTAAAGTACCCTCAGCAGATCCTTTTTGAAACGGATACGCTGCTCGATGATAAGATCGTTATTAAGCTTAACGTAAATCATCCGTTTTATCAGAAGGTAATTAATCCTCTGTGTGGCGATATTGCTGAAGACGATACAACAGAGAGCTATAACGAAAAGACGCGCATCAAAGATGCCATCATGTTGTTACTCATGAGCTATGCGAAGGCGGCAGCAGGTTTTCCGGAAACGCAGGAGAATCAGGAACTACTGGAGAACCTTGTGGTTCAGTGGGGAACCATCCTTGGAACCGTTGTCAAGAAAATGGTATAGGAGGGGCCGCATGAATATCATTGACAGAAAGCCTATTTATAACGCCAGAGGCGAGCGTATGTTTGACGTAATCCGTACAGATAAGAAGGTCTACATTGAGACCTATCAAAAAGGGAAAATTAAGAGAATTACCCTTGCGGATGAAACCTATAAAGTCTATATGGCGCTTAGACCACAGGAGAGAATTGTTCTATTTGAACAGATGAAAACTCTAATGGCACAGGATATGTCATTAGCATGATAGTTACGAGCTTAGTTCCGCCGTATAGGTGAGGACGCAATGCCGAGTTGATATTCACGCTTTATTTGCGTGTATTCAGCCCGGCATTTTTATTTTATAGGAGGATTTTTACAATGAGTCATAGATTTTATTCTTACAGCGAACTTATGGATAAATGCAGGGATAATCAGCAAATGCCGCCGAGTGAAATGATGAACAATAAAGAGGTCGAATATCGCTGCCCACTCTCTGAAAAGTGTGATGCTCACGCAAACTGTTTTGCAGCTGCAGCGCCGGTACCGCTTGATGATTATGCGATTCTTAATATAAAATGCAGACTTCTCGGTGGAAAGAAACTGCCGGTATATGCACATGAAGCTAGAGTAAAAGAATAAGTACAATTGTATATCGGAGCCACTCGCAAGCCACCTGGATGCGTATTGCAGGACTCAACAGCCACGAGGATTACCTTCGTGCTTTGATTCCGAATACGTGGTCTGGGTGGCTTTTTTTATTTCTCTGGGAGGATCAGCTACCTTCCCGGCTCGGTCGGGCAACGACCATATAACTGCCTCTGGCGTGAAGCTTCCCTGTGCACGGGGTACTCATTTCCGAGTGAATCGCCGGATACCCATTAATCTTAGTCAGTTTGGAAGTGACTGGCCATAGCGAAACGAAAGGATTTCGTTATATGGCCATCTACAGCTTAATACATGCAGTCGGTTTGTCGTCTTTCTTACGTTTCGCTTCAGCGAACGCGGAGGAAAGATACAATGAGCGACGCAAAAAGATTTGAGAAACCTGAGAGAACCAGTAAATACGATGAGAACCGTGGCAGCTATATGGATGCCGATGGCAACTATGTCTACACCACATGGGATAAGATCGGCCAGAAGTGGGTTGAAAAGCCTTGGTGCACAATCCCGCTAGGAGAAAACGGCGAGAACCTGGAGTGGGTCATCATGCTTGACCATGAAGATCATGCTGTAGACCTGCAGGATCGCTATCAGGAAGAGAACGCTGATTACGGATTCCGTAATCAGGTAGATAATAACAAGGCCGGCGATGACGATGATATGGAAGATACTGATGCCTGGGCAAAGCTTGCAGATCCGGATGCGGATATTGAGAAGATCCTTTTTTCGAAAGAGGAGCCGGAAGATCCGCAGGTCGTAAAGCTCCTGCAGCTTATGGAGCAGCTGACTGAATCACAGATCAATCTCATTTACGACCATTTTGGTGCCATGAAGCAGCTTAAGGAAATCTGTGACGAAGAGAATGCTGCAAACGGCACGAACAAGAGTCCTCAGTCTGTTGGGAACCGCAAAAAGAAGATCATCGAGCGTTTAAGAAAGCTCTTTGCAGCTTCTGAGGATACCGAGGAATAAGGCCCAAGGGCAGCGGGGGGTGTTTATTTCGGCTTGTAGTAGGAGCCGGGATAACAGCTCCCGGGCATTGCCCGTAATACACAGACTGGAGGATAAAGTCATGATGAAGCATAAGGTTAGTATCAACGTGGCTGATCGCAGCGGCCACAAGACGGAAGTAGTACACGGAAGCAGAGTAAAACTTTCGAAGCGTCTCCTGAAATTATTATTCGGAGATTTCTGTGAGGTATTTGTTCTGACACCGGGACAGACTGTTGAAAGCGTTGAGATACATGAACTGAGACAGGGAGGTGCCGGACATGAAGCTTAATGAAGTGAGTTTACTGATGCCGATCAAGGCGAACCCCTATGAGCACCAAATCAAAGCATTTGCATTTGTGTGCGGACTGTTCGGGATATTTAATGTGCCGTATTACAGCCGTGGCGCTGCACTGCTAATGGAGATGGGCTGTGGAAAGACCATCACAAGTATTGCGGTTGCCGGTGTGCTGTATCAGTTCGGAAAGATCAACAGAATTTTGATTGTTGCACCGCTCAGTATCTTGGGTGTCTGGGATGAGGAATTCGAGAAATTTGCAGATTTTCCTTACACGCTGACGGTACTGAAGGGAAGTAGTTCGAAGAAAAAGGAACAGCTTGAAGAATTATCCGATAAGGGGCTGCAGATTGTTGTAGTGAACTATGAATCCGCCTGGAGATTGGAAAGAGAGCTCCTTCGATACAACGCGGATCTGATCATTGCAGATGAAGGACACAAGATCAAATCGGCACAAACTTCCGTTAGCAAGAGTATGCATACGCTTGGCGACAGAGCCAGATACAGAATGCTTCTGACCGGTACGTTGATCACCAATAAGGAAATCGACGTGTTCTCCCAGTATCGCTTCATTAACAGCGACATCTTCGGGACCAGCTTCTATGCATTCAGAAACAGATATTTTGATATGGTCGGTTACGGCAACCATACACCAGTCTTCCGTAAATATCTGAGAGAAGACTTCCTTAAGAAAATGCATTCAGTGGCCTACAGAGTCACGAAGGCAGAGTGTCTGGATCTCCCGGAGATTACAGAGGAAGTGCGCACGGTCGAACTCGAACCAAAAGCTATGAAATTATATTCGAACCTTGAAAAAGAATTCTATACACAGATGGCAGGTTCCGAAGTGAGCGCTGTAAATGTGCTGACCAGACTGCTCAGACTTTCACAGATCACTGGCGGACACCTGACGGATGATGAAGGCGATGACACTGCAGTGAGTACAGCAAAGCTCGATGCGCTTTCCGATATTGTTGATTCTGCTGTTGCAGAAGGTAAGAAGCTGGTCGTTATGGCAAGATTTATTCCTGAGCTTAACGATATCCAGGAACTGCTGGAGAAAAAGTGTGTCGGGTATGCCGTTGTCAGAGGCGGGGTTAAGAACCGTGACGAAGAGATCCGCAGGTTCCAGGAGGATGATGACTGTAGGGTATTTGTCGGTCAGATTGCGGCAGCAGGACTTGGCATCACATTGACTGCAGCATCGACGATGGCCTTCTACAGCCTCGATTATTCCATGAGTAATTTTGAGCAGGCTAAAGCTCGTATCCACAGAGTTTCTCAGAAGGAGAACTGCCTGTACATCTATCTGATCGCAAAAAATACGGTAGACCGCAAGGTGCTTCGTTCACTCAGAAATAAGGTGGATCTGGCAAAGCTTCTGGTGGATGACTATCGCAAGGGACGCAATCCGTTTAAGGACTAAAGGCAGCGTTGCAGGCCGGAAAAAGCAGGGGGGTTGTTTTTTTCGGCTTGCAGTAGGAAAGGAGGATACGCACCATGACAAATCAGGAAATTTTTGAAATGGCAGACAAACTCAAAGTTGCCAAAGACCACAAGAAAGAGCTGGATGCTCAGGTTAAGGAAGTAAATACGGAGATTGAAAGCCTTGATCTTGCACTGTCGGATGCGATGGCAGAGGCAGAGTTAGACCGCTTCAGCAGAAACGGCTCTACATTTTATCTGAATACCAGATTATTTGCATCGCCGGCAGCAGGTCGTAAGGACGATCTCAAGCAGGTATTGAAGGATCAGGGCTATGGTTCCATTGTGGTCGAGACAGTCAATGCCAACACGTTGGCTTCTTTTGTGAAGGAGCAGATGGCGGCGAACGAGGATGTGATCCCTGAATGGCTGTCAGACGTTGTAAGTACCTTTGAAAAAGTCAGCGTCGGAGTCCGCAAGGGATAAACAAAGCACAATGCAGCAATGAAACAGAGATTATCTATCAATTATAAGTATATGGAGGACACGAAGATGTCAGAAGTTAAAAAGAACGAGGCTACAGAGGTAGCGGTAGCAAGTGGTTTTGCAGCAGTGGCAAATGCCGGCGGATTAAATGATATGACAGAGGATCTTGCCGGTCTTGAGCTTACTTTCGACCGTATCAAGATCCCTTCTGGCGGATCTACAGCTTTTGAGATTCCAGACGGAGACGGCGATGACACAACGATGGTAAAGGATATCACCGGAGTAATCCTGCTTCATCACCCTGCCTACGCTTATTATACGGAGAAGTACGCAGGTGGTTCGAATCCGCCTGACTGTGGAAGCTTTGACGGTGTGACCGGCAATGGCAATCCGGGCGGCAGCTGCGCAACCTGCCCTTATAACCAGTTCGGTTCTGGTCAAGGTCAGAGCAAGGCATGCAAGAATCGCCGTATGATTTACATCCTCATGGAGGGTGAGCTTTTCCCGATGGTGTTATCATTGCCGACCGGATCTCTGAAGGAGTTTACCAAGTATCTGAAGAGACAGCTTTCTAAGGGGCGTAAGCTCAATCAAATCGTAACGAAGATTTTCCTTAAGAAGGCGACCAGCGGATCCGGCATTGCATTTTCCCAGGCGGTATTTACATTCGACCGCGTACTGAATGCTGAGGAGAAGGCTGCAATGGCAAAGATGACAGAGTCGGTAAAGGCATATGCTGCAAATCTCACAACTGCGGATTTCGCGGGAGCAGATGACGATGTGCCGTTCGTGGACGCAGAGACCGGAGAAGTAATTGAACCGCTGAAGTAAGAGGCAACGCATTTTATTAAGAAGGGCTGGAGGGGCAATCTGCTCCTTCGGCCGTATGAGGTGATACTGATATGAGTGAAACAACAGAATATAAGGTTGTTACCACCGTAGAAGAGATCCGTGATTATATCGGGGATGCTGATGTGGTGGCATTCGATTATGAAACGGCTCCGGACGATAAGTATCGCGATGAGGATAAAGCGGCACTGGATCCGGCAAAGAGTCACATTGTAACAATGAGTCTCAGCGTCAGAGAGCATACGGGAATTATGATTCCTGTTGCGCACAAGGTAGGGAAGAACATAGACCATACAGCATTTATTGCTTTTCTCACAGAGTTTCTGATGAACCCGAAAGTGGTTAAGGTAGTGCATAACCTTTCGTTTGAATCCATGTTTTCCTATGCACTTGGGATTGTGGTGCAGGCACCGGTTTACGATACGATCGCTGCTTCACAGATGTCGCTTAAGAGCAGGACGGAATTCCGTAGTCTTCATGAATCAGGTCTGAAAAAGTTGGCAGCAGAGCTTTGTGGGGAGCCGCTTCCTTCTTTTTCTTCGGTAACGGACGGGAAGCATTTTGATGAGCTGGATCCTACAGATCCGAAGACAATCAGATACAGTTGCGCAGACTCGGACTTTGCATTGAGACTGATGCATATTTTTAATACCTGGTTTGATAAGTTTCTTCCGAAGCACAGATGGGTCGTTGAGCATATCGAGTCTCCGACGGCGGTATATCTGGGCATCATGAAATGTAATGGAGTTCCGATAGATCACGACCTGATGCTGAAGCGTAAGGAAGAGGCAGAGGCTGAAATGGAGCGCATCCGTCAGGAGATTGCTTTTATCATCGGCGATGTCAATATCGGCAGCAACTGCAGCACCAATGCATTCAAAAAATATCTGTTTCAGGATCTGGGGCTGCCGGTACTGAAGGTTACGGAATCCAACAAAGAGGCTGCGGATGACGCGACGATGATCATGCTGAAGGAATGGTGTGATGTCAACAAGCCGGAGCTGTCGAAGCTTTTTACGCTGGTTCAGGAATACCGTAAGTGGGGTAAGATCAAGTCTACCTATATTGACGGATATCTGAAATTCAGAAATGAAGCGACAGGCAGACTGCATCCGAATTTCTTTGCACTGAGCACGGATACAGGCCGCTTCAACTGCACACAGCCCAATTGCCAGAATATGCCCAGAAAAACCAATGATCCGATCGGAGTCCGCAACTTCATTAAGGCTCCGAAGGGACATATCATTGTCAGCTGTGATTATTCGCAGATTGAGCTCAGGGTTGGTGCTCATTACTGCCAGGATGCTATTATGCTCGATACTTACAGAAGAGGCGGCGACATCCATGCGGCGACTACTTCAGTCATTTTCAATATTCCTTATGAGCAGGCCGTGGATAAGCATGCCGAGAATTATAAGGAAAGACGTACCATCGCAAAGAACGTGAATTTCGGCACCTTCTACGGTTTATTCCCGAGAGGGCTACAGAGAACACTGAAGTTTAAGGCCGGCGTTGAGAAGTCTGTTGAGGAATGCGAAGAAATCATCCGTAATCTGAAGGCAGGATATCCGGGACTTACGACCTGGCAGGAAGAGACAAAGTATCAGGCCTCTCGTAAAAAATATTCCGAGACCAGACTTGGCAGGCGCAGATATTTTGAAGATGGCGCTCGGCAGGATCATCGAAGGACTTACGGAGAGACCGTGGCTGAAGCCAATCCTGCAGATCCACGATGAGCTTACATTTATTATTCTGGAGGACAAGCTTTCTGAGGCTGTTTCCTATATTAAGTCCTGTATGGAGCCGCAGCCGTTCCCTGAATTTGATCTGCCTCTTGTGGCAGAGGCATCGGCGGGTCCGACCTTCGGAAAAATGGAAGAACTGGAGGACTAACGTATGTATAAGAATTTTGAAGGTTATTCAGATCCTACAGCCGGACAGGCTGTGGGAAATCTGATGAGAGAATATAAACAGCAGCAGCGTGAAAGATGGCGCAGGCAGTATGAAATGAAGAACAGACCGAAAATCTATGTCGCTTCAAAATATACCGGCGATGTGGAAGCAAATGTGGCAGCGGCAGTAGGTTACTGTAGATATATCATTGGCCAGAACGGTATTCCGGTGGCAAGTCACCTGCTTTATCCGCAGATGCTTGATGATAATGATCCGCAGGAGCGTGAGCTGGGGCTGATGTTCGGTTTATCGCTTCTAGATGTCTGCGATGAAGTATGGTGCTTCGGCGACGTATCCGAATCTGTCGGTGTGCAGCAGGAAATCGTTGAGGCAAAGAAACTCGGTAAGAAGGTGCGTTTCGTGAAGGAGGGATTTTAGTGGATATTACAGCACAGGAAATTTTAAACAGTCTTTTTAATCCCAATGATACAGTGTGCTTTCGTGTCTTTGATGATAAGAAGAAAGGTATCTTTTCCGGACAGAAGCTTTCTATGGAATGCGGCAAGTATGCTTCTATCGAGAAAACCTTGAAGGAGCACAATGCTCAGAACCGCGGCATTTTCTTCGTGGTCAATTTCGGCGGTCAGGAGGACAGCCTGATTACCCGTATCAATGCGCAGTTTGTGGAGAGTGATGAACTGTCCTTTGAGGAGCAGCAGGCGCAGATTGATGTTTTTGTGCTTCCGCCGTCTATGATCATCAAGACGAAGAAGAGCCTGCATACCTACTGGTTTGTAAAGGGTGCGAAGGTCGAGCGTTTCCGCGGGATTCAGAAGCAGCTGGTAAAGCAGTTTCATGGGGATCCGATGTGCGTGAATGAGAGCCGTGTCATGAGACTTCCGGGTTTTTATCACTGCAAGGGTGATCCGGTCATGGTAGAATGCATTTCTTTTCATCCGGAGCGTGTCTATACCCAGGAGCAGCTGTCCGAGGCATTGCCGGAAGTAGAGGAAAAGGCCGTTGAGACAAAGAAGGGCGCTGAAAAGGGGCTGAAGCTGGTTACCCGTGGCTGTGATTTTATCAAATACTGCAGGGAAAATGCGGCGACGCTTTCTGAGCATGACTGGTATGCGATGATCTCGAATCTGGCTGTATTTGAAGGCGGCGTAGAGATGATTCATGAACTTTCGAAGCTGTATGAAGGCTATGATGCAGCAGGTACGCAGAAGAAAATCAATCACTTCTTAGAGTCCGGGATCAGACCAATCAACTGCAGCACCATTGCGGAAAAGGGCTTTAAATGTCCGAAACTGGAAAGCGGAGAATGTGACTGCAAGGCTCCGGCGGCAATCTGCTATAAGCCGGTCAGTATCGACGGCATGAGAGAGATTATCGCAGAGCTTCCCGTGGCAGAAAAGCCTCTTGATAATATGCGCACGGCAAATGAGTTCGTAGAGGAGTATCTCTATAATCAGGACAACGTGATTGCAGAGATGATTATCACGACGGAGCTGAAAGATCATTTTAAATTTACGACTACCGGTGTCAGACCGCTGATCATCAGATATAAGGAACTTGCGAAGCTATATCAGCAGGGGTTGAAGGCACGTAAGCATAAGGTGGAAGCAGAGCTGCCGCTTTGGTATGTGCCGACAGAGCATGGACTGAAATTCATGCCGGGAGTGCTTGCTGAAGAAATGGAAGAAAAGGAAAAAGTCTTCTACGCGGCGGAACAGCATTATATTTACCGCGGCGGTGTATATCAGCCGATTCATGAGATGGAAGCGCAGAAAATGGTTCGCGATAAAATGCTGCCCAGTGAAACAAAGATGAACCAGATCACGGATGCCGAGAGACAGTGGAGGCTGCTTATCAGAAAAGAGATTAGGGAGCTCAATTCAAATCCGTTTATATTGAATGTCCGCAACGGCCTGTACAACGTACTGGAGAATACGCTGCAGGAGCATTCGGCAGATTATTATTCTACGATTCAGCTGAATGTAAATTATGATCCGCAGGTAGATTGCCCGCTGTTTAAGAAATTCCTTCTCGACAGCATGGGCGGTGACAAAGAGCAGGTGGCTTTGCTGCAGGAGATGTTGGGATACTTCTTGATACCGATCAATTCGGCTCAGAAATGCTTTGTCATCGTCGGGGCAGCAGGTGCCGGAAAATCGGTGCTGCTCAGAGTCTTGAACGAGTTGCTTTTAGGCAAGGAAAATGTCAGCAACGTATCCTGGCAGGCTCTGAATGAGAGATTTAAGACAGCAGAGCTTTTCGGTAAGCTGGCAAATATCTTTGCGGACCTGCCGACGAAGAACATCGATGATAACGGTATTTTCAAGGCTCTTGTCGGAGAGGATTATCTGACCGTGGAGAAGAAGAATAAGGATCCGTTTTCCTTTCAGTCAAACGCGAGACTGCTTTTCTCCTGCAACAGTATTCCTAAGAACTATGGCGATAGATCCGACGGTTTTTACAGAAGATTGATCATCATTCGCTTCAATCATACTGTGCCGGTAGAGCAGCGTGATCCGAACCTGCTTGATAAGTTCAGAGCAGAGGCAGATGGAATTTTTCTCTTTGCGCTGGAAGGCCTGCGCCGCCTGATGAAGGATCATTATGTTTTCTCCGAGACAGATATCAATAAGGCAGAGCTGCAGCAGTATCGTGAAGAAAGCGATTCGGTACTTTCTTTCATGAAGGAGTGCTGTGAGATTGCATCGGCTTATGAGGTGGGCTCAACGGAACTGTTTAACTGCTACAAGGCATATTGTGAAGAATGCGGCCTAAAGCCTTTTTCACAGAAGATGTTTGTATCACAGATCATCGCATCAAATTCGCAGATTACAAGGAGCATTGACAATGTGGGCAAGAAGAGAACACTGTCTGGGATCAAGCTGGGCGAGATCCTCGACTAATGATAACCAGAACTGTGCTCCCCGCTTCAGGGGGCATAGTTCCCAGAAATTTGACACATTTGACACGTGAATCCTAACTCTTTTTATTTTATGCATGGAAAAAAATATCCATATTAATGATATGTAATTTCCTGAGCAAAGTTTCATAGAATTGCAAATTTCCTGTCAAATGTGTCAGAAGCCTTGATTTATAAGGAGATGATTTGACACATGAAGGAAGCAGACATTGTGAGAGCAATCCTGAAATACCTGAAATCCGTTCCGGGATGCTTTTCCTGGAAAGAACACGGCGGTATGTACGGTACTGCAGGAATACCGGATGTGATCTGCTGCTATAAGGGCAGATTCATCGGTTTTGAAGTGAAGACTGATACCGGGCAGCTGACTGAACTGCAGAAGGCTACCATTCGAAAAATCCTCGCCTGCGGGGGAACGGCACTGGCTGTCAGATCCGTGGATGAGGTGCGAGCCGTAATCGAAGGCTCCCTGCAATGAACATAGAACACTGAAACGAAGAACAATGCTTCACTGATCCGATGCTGCACTGTTTAGTCAACTAAACACTTATGGAGGTATCGACCATGAAGATTAAAGAATATT
>CAZGVY010000054.1:0-12044 GCA_964529215.1 uncultured Mordavella sp.
CCTGAAGGATAACATTCAGAAGGTGAAGGGATTTGTGATCACCCATGGACATGAAGATCATATTGGAGCGCTGTCTTATGTGCTCCGTGAGATGAATCTTCCGATTTATGGTACAAAGCTCACGATGGGGATCATCGAGAAAAAACTGGCGGAGCACAATCTGCTCCGGTCTACAAGGAGAAAGGTAGTACGGCACGGGCAGTCGATCATGCTGGGACAGTTCCGGATCGAATTTATTAAGACCAATCACAGTATTCAGGATGCTTCTGCGCTTGCGATCTATTCACCGGCCGGGATCGTGGTGCATACCGGAGATTTTAAGGTGGATTATACGCCGGTGTTTGGAGATGCAATTGATTTACAGAGGTTTGCAGAGATCGGGAAGAAGGGTGTGCTGGCTCTGCTTTCAGACAGTACGAATGCGGAGAGGCCCGGATTTACACAGTCAGAGCGGACTGTGGGATATACCTTTGATCATTTGTTTGCCGAATATAAGGATACAAGGATTATTATTGCGACGTTTGCTTCGAATGTGGACAGAGTGCAGCAGATCATCAATTCCGCCTACAAGTATGGGAGAAAGGTAGTTGTGGAAGGCCGCAGCATGGTAAATATTATATCCACCGCGCAGGAATTAGGCTATCTGCATGTGCCGGACAAGACGCTTGTGGAGATTGACCAGCTGAAGAATTACCCGCCGGAAAAAACGGTCCTTATTACTACGGGAAGCCAGGGAGAGTCCATGGCGGCGCTGTCCAGAATGGCGGCGGATATCCACAAGAAGGTCAGTATTATGCCGAACGATACGGTTATTTTCAGTTCCAATCCGATCCCAGGCAATGAAAAATCCGTATCCAGAGTGATCAATGAGCTGTCGGAAAAGGGAGCGAATGTAATCTTCCAGGATGCACATGTATCGGGGCATGCCTGCCAGGAGGAATTGAAGCTTATCTATTCCCTGGTAAAGCCAAGATATGCGGTTCCGATCCATGGGGAATACCGTCATAGGAAGGCAAATGCGACTCTGGCGCAGAACCTGGGTATTCCAAAGGATAAGATCTTTATGCTTCAGTCCGGAGATGTTCTTGAGATGGATAGCAATGAAGCGAAGGTTGTAGACAAGGTTCACACCGGCGAAGTATTAGTAGACGGGCTTGGCGTGGGCGACGTAGGGAACATTGTGCTGAGGGACCGCCAGCATCTGGCGGAGGATGGGATCCTGATCGTTGTCATGACACTGGAGAAGGGATCTAACCAGCTCCTGGCAGGTCCGGATATTGTATCAAGAGGTTTTGTCTATGTGCGGGAGTCAGAGGCGCTTATGGAGGATGCCAGGCTTGCGCTGGAAGAAGCGGTATCGAACTGCCTGAGACATCAGAGAAATGCCGACTGGAGTAAGATCAAGCTGGTTGTCCGGGATACGATGAATGAATTTATCTGGAAGCGTACCAAGAGACGGCCGATGATCCTTCCTATTATTATGGATGTACAGAGATGATTGCTGATAAGAGAATACTTACCTTTATGGATTCGCTGGAACAGCCGGAGAGCCCGCTTATAGAAATGATCGAACAGGAAGCTCTGGACATGGGGGTTCCGATCATCCGCAGAGATACAAAGAGCCTGCTCAAAGTGCTCCTGATGCTTCAGAGGCCGATGAAAATCCTGGAGGTGGGTACGGCGACCGGGTATTCCGCACTGGTGATGAATGCGTATGCGCCGGAGGGCTGTAAGATCACAACAATAGAGAAATATAAAAAAAGAATCCCGGTTGCCAGGAATAATTTTGCCCGGGCAGGCAGGGAGGAGGATATCACGCTGGCCGAAGGAGACGCGCTGGAGGTTATGAAGGGGCTGGAAGGCCCCTATGACTTTATTTTCATGGATGCGGCAAAGGGGCAGTATATCGCTTATCTGCCCGAGACGGTGAGACTGCTTTCAAAGGGCGGTCTTCTGGTTTCTGACAATGTGCTTCAGGACGGGGATGTGATCGAATCCAGATTTGCCGTGGAGCGCCGGAACCGGACGATCCACAGCCGCATGAGGGAATATTTGTATGAGCTGAAGCATAACGGTGAATTTGAAACGGCGGTCCTGCCGGTGGGCGACGGAGTCGCTCTCAGTGTGAAGAAATGAAACAATCAGGAATCTGTGTGCGGAGGGAGATGAGGTGAAATGGCGAGACATCCGGAGCTTTTAATTCCGGCTGGCAGTTTAGAGGTATTGAAAACAGCGGTTATATTTGGCGCGGATGCCGTATATATTGGAGGAGAAGCCTTTGGCCTGAGGGCGAAGGCAAAGAATTTCCCACTGGAAGATATGAGGGAAGGGATCCGGTTTGCCCATGAGCGCGGGGTGCAAGTATATGTAACTGTCAATATCCTGGCGCATAACAGGGATCTTCCGGGAGTGGAGGTTTATCTTAAGGAGCTTAAGAGCCTGGCTCCCGATGGGCTTATCATAGCGGATCCCGCTATTTTTGAGCTGGCAAAGGAGATATGCCCGGAGATAGAGCGCCATATCAGTACCCAGGCAAATAATACGAATTACGGAACGTACCTGTTCTGGTGGAAGCAGGGCGCGAAACGCGTTGTTTCAGCCAGGGAGCTTTCCTTAAAGGAAATTAAGGAGATACGGGACAGGATCCCTAAAGAGATGGAGATCGAAAGTTTTATCCATGGGGCAATGTGCATTTCCTATTCCGGAAGATGCCTTCTCAGCAGTTATTTTACGGGAAGGGACGCTAACCAGGGGGCCTGTACACATCCCTGCCGCTGGAAATATGCGGTGGTGGAAGAAACCAGGCCGGGAGAATATATGCCCGTCTACGAAAATGAGAGGGGGACTTACATTTTCAACTCTAAGGATCTGTGTATGATCGGGCATATACCGGAGCTGATCGATGCGGGCATTGACAGTTTAAAGGTGGAAGGCAGAATGAAAACTGCGCTTTATGTGGCGACCGTTGCGAGAACCTACCGGAAGGCGCTGGATGACTATGCAAGAAGCCCGGAGCTTTATCAGGAGAATATGCCATGGTATCTGGAGCAGATCAGTAATTGTACTTACCGGCAGTTTACTACGGGCTTTTATTTTGGCAGGCCGGATGAGAATACGCAGATCTATGACAGCAGCACCTATGTGCGGGAATATATATACCTCGGTATTGTGGGGGAAGAAAAGGATGGCATGTACCGCATTGAGCAGCGCAATAAGTTCTCCGTAGGAGAGCAGATTGAGATCATGAAGCCTGGCGGGGAGAATGTACCGGTTACGGTGAAGCGTATCGTGAATGAAGAGGGAGAAGAACAGGAGAGCGCGCCGCATCCGAAACAGGTGCTGTATGTGGAACTTGACGGCAGGGCAGATGTCTATGATATCCTGCGGAAAAGAGAATGAGATATATGAAAAAAGATGGCTGCAGTCCTAGAAATAGGGCCGCAGCTTTTCAATTGCACTTTTTTCGATCCGGGATACATAGGATCTGGAGATTCCCAATTGTTCTGCGATCTCACGCTGAGTATATTCTTCTTCATTATACAGGCCGTATCTCATTTTCAGTACAACGCGTTCTCTGGGAGAAAGAATGGATTCCAGCTTGGAGTATAGAAGCCTGATATCATCCTTCAATGTAACTTTTTGAAGAGCGTCGCCTGCATCTGTTTCAACGATATCAAAAATCTGGATTTCATTTCCCTCTTTGTCCGTGCCAATGGGTTCATAGAGGGAAATATCCCGCGAAGTTTTTTTCTTTGCCCGCAGATGCATGAGGATTTCGTTCTCAATACATCTGGCGGCATAGGTTCCAAGGCGGACACATTTTTCCGGGTTAAATGTAACAACGGATTTGATGAGGCCGATAGTGCCGATGGACAGAAGATCGTCTAAGTCTTCGTCCATTAACTGGTATTTTTTTACAATGTGGGCCACCAGGCGCAGATTGTGTTCGATCAGAATATGTTTTGCTTCAAGGTCTCCTTCCGTATATTTTTGCAGATAGTATTGTTCTTCAGATGCAGTTAACGGTGGGGGAAAGGATTTCAAAGGAAGCACCTCAGAGCGTATTTAATTACAGTTTATGTATGAATGTGGTTTTTTGTGCTTTTCCATCAAAATATATTGACAAGTTTACGTAAATAAAATAGTATAGTTTTATTAAGGGATATCAAGTATACATAATCATAAATGATCTTTATTTTCATGAAGCAGCATAGTTCTGATGACAGGCTGTTCAGCCAGTGATTCCGGCAGTATATCAATAACATTACAGAGAAAAGGAGTGATAGGATGAGTTTTAGCAGGGTGATGTCTGCGGCTTTGCAGGGAATGGAGGTGATTCCTGTAAGAGTGGAGGCAGATGTAAGTAACGGCCTTCCGGTGTTTCATATGGTGGGATATCCGTCTGCGGAGGTGAAGGAGGCTGGGGAGAGGGTAAGGACCGCGCTGCATAATTCTGATTTTTCTATGCCTGTAAAGCGCGTGGTAGTAAATCTCTCTCCGGGAAATATGAGGAAAAGGGGATCGTTCTATGATCTTCCCATTGCGCTGGCGATCCTTGTGGCAATGGGCGAACTGGATCCGGGAAGCCTCAAGGGGATCCTGGCAGTCGGTGAATTGGGACTGGACGGAAGCATACAGGGAGTGCGGGGGATCCTGCCGGTGGCAGACTGGGCAGAAAAGGAGGGAGCACGGGGCCTGATCGTACCGGCAGCCAACGAGAGAGAAGCAAGGATAGCCGACAGATTGCCGGTCGTTGGAGTGGATAGTTTAAAAATGCTGTGCGGATACCTGAAAGGAGAGATGGAGCTTCCAGCAAAAGAGGACAGACGGTATCAGCATATGGAGGGGGAAAAGGCGAAAGGGACTGCGGTGGATTTTTCAGATATCCGGGGACAGCAGGCGGTAAAGAGGGCGGCAGAGGTCGCTGTGGCAGGACATCATAACCTGCTGATGACAGGGCCGCCGGGCGGCGGGAAATCTATGATAGCAAAGCGGATCCCGACGATCCTGCCGTCGCTGACGAAGGAGGAAAGCCTTCAGATCACAAAAGTATACAGCATTGCGGGAATGCTTAAGGAGGACTGCCCTCTGATCACGGAAAGGCCTTTCCGGGAGGTCCATCAGTCGGTAACGAAGGCTTCGCTGCTTGGGGGAGGAATGTGGCCGAGGCCGGGGGAGATTTCCCTTGCCAGCGGAGGCGTGTTATTTTTAGATGAACTGGCAGAGTTCCAGCGGCCGGTTCTGGAAATGCTCCGGCAGCCTTTGGAGGAACGCCTGGTACGGATCAGCAGAAACCAGGGAACCTGTGAATATCCGGCGGATATCATGCTGGTGGCGGCAATGAACCCATGTCCCTGCGGCTACTATCCTGATTACAGCAGATGTACCTGTACAGATTTTCAGATCAGGCAGTATCAGGGAAAGATAAGCCAGCCGTTTCTGGGAAGAATGGATATCGGTATTGAAGTCCCGGAGGTCTGTTATGAGGACCTGAGCGGAGGCAGCCGCGCGGAGAGCTCCCATACGATCAGAAGACGGGTAGAAAGAGCCCGGCTGCGGCAGACGGAACGCTATCAGGGACAGGGGATGCTGTTTAATGCGGAGCTGTCCGGGTCTGATATTATGAAATACTGCAGGCTTGGGGCAAAGGAAGAACGGATGATGAAACAGGCATTTGAACTTCTGTCCCTGACGGCGAGAACTTATCACAAGGTTCTGAAGGTTGCAAGGACAATTGCAGATCTAGAGGGAGAGGAGGATATTTCTATGGAACATTTGCAGGAGGCGCTGATCTACAGGTGCGCAGCAGGGAATGGAGGGAAGCTGTGATGAATCAGGAGGAAGACCTGAAATACGAATGGTGGTTTGCAGGAATCAGGCATCTGCCGGACAGAAAGAAGAAAATTATCAGGGAAATGTATGGAAATGGGAAAGAAATATACAAAGCGCTATATAATATAGAAGAAAAGCATTTTAACAGGTTATACGGGGTTTGGGATCCGGATATCCAGCTTGTCCGCAAGTCGGCCAGGGAACAGGACGTGGATAGGCTGTACGGAGAGGCGGTGGAGAAAGGGATCCGCCTGGTTATATATGATATGGAGGAGTATCCGGGGAGGCTTAAGGCTATTGAAGGAATGCCATATGCATTATATATAAAGGGGAGGCTCCCGGATGAGGACAGCCCTGCGGCGGCGATTGTGGGAGCCAGGAGATGTACGCCTTATGGGGAGAAGATGGCGGTGGAATTTGCAGAAAGCCTTGCGCTATCAGGCATACAGATCATCAGCGGTATGGCAAGCGGGATCGACGGCGCCGCCCAGAGAGCGGCAATCGACGTGGGGGGAAGCTCTTTTGGCGTGCTTGGATGCGGGATCGATATCTGTTATCCCAGAGAAAACAGAGGATTATACTCTGATCTTCAGACAGCGGGAGGTATTCTGTCGGAACAGCCCGCGGGAGCGCCGCCCCTGCGGGAATACTTCCCTGCCAGAAACCGCATGATCAGCGGACTGTCAGATGTGGTGCTGGTGATAGAGGCGAGGGAACGCAGCGGTTCTCTGATCACCGCGGATTTTGCCCTGGAACAGGGAAAGGATGTATATGCGCTTCCCGGTCCTGTGACCAGCGGATTAAGCAGGGGCTGTCATGAACTTATCCGGCAGGGGGCGGGCATTTTGATCACGCCGGAAAAACTGATGGAGGATATGGGGATGGGGACGGCTTCTTCTGCCTGGAAAGAGGGAAGGAAAAAGGGAAAAAATAAAAAAATGCTTGAAAGTAATGAAAATTTGGTGTATGCTTCCATTGGTTTGTTCCCCAGATCTCTGAATGACCTGATGTTAGAAACGGGATTAAAGGCAGAAGAATTGATAAGAATCCTGGGATTATTGGAGATAAAGGGATATATCAGAGAATTGTCAAAAAATTATTTTGTAAAAATATAAAAGACAGCTAACGTAAAAAGAGGTATGAAGATGGCGCATTATCTTGTAATCGTAGAGTCTCCTACAAAAGTGAAGACAATCAAAAAGTTTCTGGCTTCTAACGGCCATGTAAGAGATCTTCCGAAAAGCCAGCTTGGGATCGATGTTGAACATGATTTTGAACCCAAATATATTACGATCCGCGGAAAGGGAGATATACTGGCAGAGCTGCGCAAGGAAGTGAAAAAGGCGGATAAAGTATATCTGGCTACTGACCCTGACCGCGAGGGAGAAGCGATTTCCTGGCATCTTGGGAAAGCATTGACATTTAACGAGATCACAAAGAATGCGGTAAAATCGTCGATCAAGAATGCCCGTGAGATCGATATGAACCTGGTAGACGCGCAGCAGGCAAGGCGTGCGCTGGACAGAGTAGTCGGATACCGGATCAGCCCGCTTCTCTGGGCCAAGGTGAAACGGGGGCTCAGCGCCGGACGGGTCCAGTCGGTCGCACTCCGGATCATTGCAGACAGGGAAGATGAGATCAATGCGTTTATCCCGGAAGAATACTGGAGTATGGAAGCATATTTGAATGTGGCCGGAGAGAGAAAGCCGCTTGTGGCAAAGTTTTATGGTACGGCGAAGGATAAGATGACCATCCATTCCGAAGAGGAGGCAGACCGGATCCTGTCGGAATTGGAGAATGCAGAGTATTCGGTGGATGATATCAAGAAGGGCGAACGGCTGAAAAAGGCCCCCCTTCCATTTACAACCAGCACATTGCAGCAGGAAGCCGTGAACGCGCTTAATTTTGCTACGCAGAAAACGATGAGGATAGCCCAGCAGCTCTATGAGGGGATCACGATCAAAGGCAGCGGGACAGTGGGACTCATTACCTATCTCCGTACAGATTCAACCAGGATTTCCGAGGAAGCGGATGGACAGGCAAAAGCATATATTGCGGAGACTTACGGGGCAGAATTTGCTGCAAACGGGAAAAATGTCAGTAAGGAGGACCGGAAAGTACAGGATGCACATGAGGCGATCCGTCCTACAGATATAAGGAGAACGCCGGCGATGGTGAAGGAGTCCCTTTCCAGGGATCAGTTCCGGCTATATCAGCTGATCTGGAAGCGCTTTGCAGCCAGCAGGATGAAGGAAGCCAGATATGAGACGACATCTGTTAAGATCGCAGCCGGGAAATACCGCTTTACCGTATCGGCTTCAAAGGTTTCATTTGAAGGATTCCGTTCTGTATACGTGGAGGCCGGGGAGGAAAAGCCGGAGAATAATGTACTGCTTAAGAGCCTGGACAAGGAATCGGAGCTGACCAGAGACCATTTTGAGAAGAAGCAGCATTTCACACAGCCGCCGGCTCACTATACGGAGGCTTCTCTGGTGAAAAAGCTTGAGGAGCTGGGGATTGGGCGGCCCAGTACCTATGCGCCGACAATTTCTACGATTATTGCCAGACGTTATGTTGCAAAGGAGAATAAAAACCTCTATATGACAGAGATCGGAGAGGTTGTCAATACTATTATGAAAGAGTCCTTTCCTGCCATTGTAGATGTGAATTTTACTGCAAATATGGAAGGATTACTGGACTGTATTGCAGAAGGGAAGGTTGAGTGGAAGTCCGTTATCGAGAATTTCTATCCTGATCTGGATGAAGCGGTAAAAATAGCAGAGAAAGAGCAGGAGCAAGTGAAGATCGAGGATGAAGTTACGGACGTGATCTGTGAGGAATGCGGGCGCAATATGGTGGTCAAATATGGCCCCCACGGCAAATTCCTGGCATGTCCCGGGTTCCCGGACTGCCGGAACACGAAACCGTATCTGGAAAAGGTAGGCGTTCCCTGTCCGAAATGCGGAAAGGATATTGTATTCCGTAAGACGAAGAAGGGAAGAAGGTATTATGGATGCGAGGATTATCCGGAGTGTGATTTTATGTCATGGCAGAGGCCTTCCCAGAAAAAATGTCCTAAATGTGGTGGATTTATGCTGGAAAAAGGGAATAAGACCGTTTGCGGCGATCCAAAGTGCGGTTATATCGAAACAAAATAAGCTACAGTATACCGGCTGAAGCCTGGACAGACATGGATCAGCAGTTTGATACTGTAAATTGTGAGATTTTGGTTGAAATTGTCGAAGTTGTATGATAGCATATGCTCAAAGGAGGGTGAAATTCGAATGGGCGTAGAATTGCTGGATAAAACAAGAAAAATCAACAAATTGCTACACAATAATAATTCTAGTAAAGTTGTATTTAACGACATCTGCAGTGTGCTGACCGATATTCTGGATTCGAATGCGCTGGTAATCAGTAAAAAGGGAAAAGTCCTGGGCGTAAGCTACTGTGAAGGTGTCGGCGTGATCAGGGAATTACTGAAAAACGAAGTCGGTGAATTTATCGATGAAATGCTGAATGAGAGAATTTTGGGGATTCTTTCAACAAAAGAGAATGTAAATCTTGAGACGCTTGGATTTTCGGCAGATGTATCAAAAGGATATCAGGCAATTGTTACACCGATAGATATTGCAGGTGAACGGCTTGGGACGCTTCTTACGTACAGGCAGGATTCTGACTATGAGATCGATGACATTATATTAAGTGAGTATGGGGCGACCGTCGTGGGACTTGAGATACTCCGTTCCGTGAATGAGGAGAATGCGGAGGAAAACAGGAAAAAGAGTATTGTACAGTCGGCGGTCAGCACGTTATCCTTTTCTGAGCTGGAAGCGATCCTACATATCTTTGAAGAACTGGACGGGACAGAAGGAATCCTTGTTGCAAGCAAGATTGCAGACAGGGTAGGGATTACCCGCTCTGTGATCGTGAATGCGCTCCGTAAGTTTGAAAGTGCAGGCGTGATTGAATCACGGTCGTCCGGCATGAAGGGAACTTATATCAAAGTGGTCAACGACCATGTATTTGCAGAGCTTGACAAGATCAGGGCAGAAAAAGAAAAATAGAAATAAAGACAAGGGTATCAGGCGGCTGATACCCTTTTTCCAGTGTGTGAAAGTATCCGGAGGAAGCTGCCGGGGCAGATCCTGCGGAGGTATGAATATCCGTTATCCGGGCGCTTTGGCGGCTGGAAACAGGTTTGCGGAAGGGAGGAATTGATATGATCGAGGGGTGTCCGGTCGAATTATGGATGGAACAGATGATCCTGGAAAATGGAGAATTTGAAAGCAGGATCCATTATTGTAAAGTGATCCGTTACGATAAGGATAAAGAACGCATACAGTTACTGCTCAGAGGGGAAGAAGTAGACGTCATTTCCCTGGACGCCGTATATGGATGCAAGATCATGGATGGGGAAAAGTCGGCGGAATGCAAAGGGATGGTTCTGGAGCGTTACCTGGAAGCGAGGGGGAACATGCTGATTTTCCAAATTGAGAATGGATTTTATAAAAATAGTCTAAACTGAAATAAAGTGTGTTGACAAAATAAACAGAGAGTGCTATTTTATATCTAGATGTTTAGCACTCTCTTTTTGTGAGTGCTAACAGAAATAAGAATTTAATTGTGAAGGAGGAATATAAAATGAAATTAGTACCATTAGGAGACAGGGTAGTATTGAAACAGTTAGTCGCAGAAGAGACTACAAAATCAGGAATCGTATTGCCAGGACAGTCCAAAGAGAAACCGCAGCAGGCAGAGATCATCGCTGTCGGCCCTGGCGGGATGGTAGACGGCAAGGAAGTTGAGATGTTTGTAAAGGCTGGTCAGACAGTTATCTATTCTAAGTATTCCGGAACAGATGTGGAAGTAGACGACGAGACTTATATTATCGTAAAACAGAGCGATATTCTTGCAATCGTAGAGTAAGGAATACCAGAAGTTTGGAAAAAGATCATAGAATCGTAGAATAAGGAGGAGATTTAGTCATGGCAAAGGAAATTAAATTTGGAGACGACGCCAGAACAGCCCTGGAGGCAGGCGTAAATCAATTAGCGGATACGGTAAGGGTAACACTTGGACCAAAGGGACGTAACGTAGTTCTTGATAAGTCATTCGGTACTCCGCTGATCACCAACGATGGTGTTACCATCGCAAAGGAGATCGAGCTTGAGGATGAATTCGAGAATATGGGCGCTCAGCTGATCCGCGAGGTTGCTTCTAAGACGAACGATGTTGCCGGTGACGGAACCACAACGGCTACCGTACTTGCACAGGCAATGGTAAATGAAGGTATGAAGAACCTGGCGGCAGGCGCGAACCCGATCATCCTGCGCAAGGGTATGAGGAAGGCTACGGACGCTGCTGTAGAAGCGATCGAGGCAATGTCAAGCAAGGTAAAAGATAAAAAGCAGATATCAAGGGTTGCAGCAGTTTCTTCCGGCGATGAGTTCGTTGGCGAGATGGTTGCAGATGCAATGGAGAAGGTTTCCAATGACGGTGTTATTACGATCGAAGAATCCAAGACCATGCACACAGAGCTGGATCTGGTAGAAGGTATGCAGTTTGACCGTGGATACATTTCCGCATATATGGCAAATGATATGGAGAAGATGGTTGCAGTCCTGGACGATCCGTATATCCTGATCACAGATAAGAAGATTACGAATATTCAGGATATCCTGCCGCTTCTGGAGCAGATCGTACAGTCTGGCGCAAGGCTTCTGATCATTGCTGAGGATATTGAGGGCGAGGCGCTTACCACATTGATCGTGAATAAGCTTCGCGGAACCTTCAACGTAGTTGCTGTTAAGGCGCCGGGATATGGCGACAGAAGAAAAGATATGCTGAAGGATATCGCGATCCTCACAGGCGGAGAAGTGATCTCCGAGGAGCTTGGCTTAGATTTAAGGGATGCTACGATCGAGCAGCTTGGCCGTGCGAAGTCCGTTAAGGTTGAGAAGGAGAATACCGTGATCGTTGACGGTATGGGTGAAAAGGCTGATATCGACGCACGTATCGCACAGATCAGAAAGCAGATTGAGGAGACTACCTCTGAATTTGACAAGGAGAAGCTTCAGGAGAGACTTGCGAAGCTGGCAGGCGGCGTAGCAGTTATCCGCGTCGGAGCAGCTACCGAGACAGAGATGAAGGAAGCAAAGCTCCGTATGGAAGATGCACTTGCAGCTACCAGGGCAGCAGTGGAGGAAGGG
>CAZGVY010000055.1:0-11978 GCA_964529215.1 uncultured Mordavella sp.
ACTAAGGATCTTGTGAGCAATGCGCTCGTGTGGGTTCAAGTCCCATCTTCCGCAGTTGGTAAAAGGTACTGGATGCCTGTGAATGGGCGTTTCCAGTACTTTTTTATGCTTGGATATTGAAAAGGCGGCAATTATCAGAAGGAAGCACAAGTTAGGGCTTCTGCATTTCTATATATAAAAAGGTACTTATGAATAAAGATGTTAACAGAGATACAAAGAGACAGGGTATGCGGTAAAAGGCTAACCTGTCTCTTTGGCTTTAACCGGTATAATTCACACGGATCAGCCGCATGTTTCGCTTGCTTGGATTTTCATCTGCTGCGCTGCCGCCAACCGGCGTAGCCTCCGCTACGACCCATTCCGCCGTCTTGCAGACTGAAAAGTCTTTACTTTTACATATGATAAAATAAACAATAATTAATAAGAAAATACTGGATAAAGATAGATAAATATTTGAAAAATGTAAAAATAATTGGAATTTTATATTGACAAAGAAAAGGGAGGGGGATATAATGCAGTCATAGGAGACAGAGAATATGAAAAAGGTAGTTGATGATCCGCGTCTGATGATGAAGGTGTGCGATCTCTATTACAATCAGGATATCAGCCAGCAGCAGATCGGAAAGCAGCTTGGAATGTCCAGGCCGACCATTGCAAGGCTTCTTGGTTCGGCAAGGGAGCAGGGGATCGTACAGATTAAGATTCCTGATCTGGATACGATCAGATACTGGGAGCTGGAGAAGAGGCTGGAGGAGCAATACGGATTGCAGGAGGCTATGATCGTGGAGCCCGGCCCTACGGAAGAAGATACTAAGATCGCAATAGGAAGCGCCGCGGCCAGATATCTGCAGTATAAGATCAAGGATGGCATGACAGTGGGGATTTCTATGGGATCCACTTTGTATCATATGGTTTCCCGGATGGAGTATATGAGGGCGGAGGATGTTACGTTTGTACCGCTGATCGGCGGCATGGGAATGCTTAGGATGGAGCTTCATGCCAACAGCCTGGCCGAGGGAATGGCCCGTATGTATAATGGGGCGTTTGTTCCGCTTCATGCACCGGCCCGTGTGTCGGGCGCTCAGATCCGTAATGAACTGATGAGGGAGGAGAGCCTCTCGCCGGCGGTCGGGCTGCTGAAGTGCCTGGATATAGCATTGATTGGGATCGGCTATCCGAATGAGCATTCCGCGATCAAGGCAACCGGCTATTATAAGGAAAATGAGATTGAATCCCTGCTTGAAAGAGGAGCTGCAGGAGAGCTGTGTATGCAGTTTTATGACAAAGAGGGGGACACTGCCCCGTACCGCACGGATAATAATGTGATCGGTATTGATATACGCAAGCTCCGTAAGGTTCCCTGCTCTATCGGCATAGCCGGAGGGCTGGAGAAGCTGTCCGCAATCAGGGGGGCAGTCCGGGGAAGATATATTAACACATTAATTACAGATGCCGGATGTGCATTGGCGCTGGTATCTGAAGAATAAAAGAAAGATCAGGATATTTAAGGAGGAAAAGAAGATGAATGAAATTCTTAACATGACGGTCAGCCAGATGCCGGGAACAGAGTTTGACTGTTCCTGCGGAAAACATCACAATTTCAGCGTACATGATATGTCGGTCAGAAAGGGAGCGATTGAAGATCTTCCTAAAATAGCTGAACCTTTTAAAGAAGGGAAGATACTGGTAGTGTCTGACAATCATACATATGAGGTGGCAGGCAGAAGGGCTGCAGAGCTTCTGAAGGAACATGGATTCTGCATCAAGGAGCTGTGTTTTGACAAAGGTGACGATATCCTGCTTCCTGACGAGGCAACCCTGGGAAGGATCCTGCAGGAGCAGGATCTGGATGTAAAACTGATGATCGCGGTGGGATCCGGTGTGCTGAATGATTCTGTAAAGTTTGTTACATCCCGTACAGGACTTCCTTATATTATTGTGGCGACGGCGCCATCCATGGACGGGTATGTTGCAGACGGCGCCCCGATCATTTCACAGGGATATAAGTATTCGCCGGTTGCACATCTGACTTACGGCCTGGTAGGGGATACGGATATACTTCAGACGGCGCCTCAGGATCTGATCCAGGCCGGATATGGAGACGTGGTTGGCAAGATTACGGCGCTGGCAGACTGGGATCTTGCGGTAAAGGCCAACGGGGATTACCGGTGTGATACCTGTGTTACGCTGGTTGACAGGGCGCTTAAGAAGTGCTTTGATACGGCTGGCGGGCTGAAAGACAGAGAAGAGAAGGCGCTGGGAGCGCTGATGGAAGCGCTGACGCTGACAGGAGTGGCGATGGCGCTGGTGAATATATCAAGGCCGGCCTCCGGCGCGGAGCATATGCTGTCACATTTCTGGGAGATGGATTACATTGCAAGAGGATTAAATCCCAATCATCACGGGATACAGGTAGGAGTGGCGACTCCTGTGATCGCCCGTTTCTTTGAAGAACTGGAGGATATTCTTCCGGAGGGGACGAAGGAACTCTGCCCGCCTCACCAGGAGATCGAAAGGCTTCTGGAGCTGGGCGGGGCGCCGGTTAGCCCGAAGGAGATCGGGATCGGCAGGGAGCTGTTTTATAATAGCCTGATGGGCGGATATAAAGTACGGCCGCGTTATTCTGTTATGCAGTTTGCCCAGGAGCATGGACGCCTGGAGCAGATCGCAGATAAGATCACGAAGGAAATCTACGGATAAGAGGTGTAAGCTATGCTGGGAAAAGAAGAAGCGCTGAAGGGCGTGAAGCTGTTTGTGCTTGATATGGACGGAACCGTGTATCTGGGCGATCAGATGATCGGGGGAGCATTGGACTTTATCCGGAAGGTGGAGGCAGAGGAAGGGAGAGATTATATTTTCTTTACCAATAATGCTTCCCGGGTGCCCTCCGTTTATGTGGAAAAGCTGGGCAGGCTGGGTCTTGAAGTGGGAGAAGATAAGGTTGTAACAGCGGGGGATGTGTGCGCCGAATTCCTGAAAGTGCATTATCCCGGAGCGAGAGTGTATCTGAATGGGACCCCGGTGCTTGAGGAAAACTGGAGGCAGAAGGGGATCTGTCTGGTAGAGGAGGATCCGGATGTGGCGGTCCAGAGTTTTGATACTACGCTGACCTATCATAAACTTGACCGGATCTGCCATTATGTGAGAAACGGCGTACCGTTTATTGCCACCCATATGGATACGAACTGCCCTACAGAATATGGATTTATGCCGGACTGCGGTGCAATGTGCAGCCTGATCACGGATTCTACCGGTGTGAAGCCCAGATTCTTAGGGAAACCCTGGAAAGAAACGGTGGAGATGATCACAGAGATTACCGGGTATCAGCCGGAGGAAATGGCATTTGTAGGCGACAGGCTGTATACCGACGTGGCGACGGGAGTTAATAACGGGGCGAAAGGCTTTCTGGTGCTGACAGGAGAGGCCGATATGCAGACTGTGGCAGAATCGGACACCGAGCCGACCTGTATTTATGAGTCCCTGGGTGAGATGAAAAAATATCTGTAAATAATATGATACGGAACCAAAAATATCTTTTGGATCAGATATCATATATTTAATATAGTAAGAGGTAGTAAAAGGAGGAAAAAGAACATGAAAATAGCATTTGGATGTGATCCTAACGCAAGTGAATTTAAGATGCAGCTGATGGAGTTCGTAAAAGGGCTTGGACATGAGACGGGGGATTTTGGCAGTGACGATCCCATCTATGCCAATACTGCAATTAAAGTCGCTCAGGCAGTGGCGGCAGGAGAATACGACAGGGGAATCGTCGTATGCGGAACGGGTATCGGAGTATCGATAGCTGCAAATAAGGTGAAGGGAGCCTATGCGGCATGTATCCATGATGTATACCAGGCTCAGAGGGCAGAACTGTCTAACCATGCCAATATCATTACCATGGGTTCCCAGGTGATCGGGATCCAGCTGGCAAAGGAACTGGTAAGGGAATACTTATCTGTGGAGTGGGATCCGAACTGCCGGTCTGTAGATAAAGTACAGAGAATTATTGATTTTGAGAATGAATAGTTTCCATTCTGTGTTTACCAGCTTTTGAATCATAGCAATACACATAATCGTAAATAGGATCGTATGCAGAAAATATGATACCCTCTCTTGTCAGGAGAGGGTATCATATTGTAATATAGAAAGGAAATTATGGAAAGAGGGATTGCTATGACGATTAGGGAAGAACTGGAAGAGCGCGAAATGGATATGCTCAGCGAGTATGCGGTAAAGAGTGTGGATTCCAGGGGAAGGGAGCGGGAAGAGGAAGAGTGTGATATCCGGATGGCCTTTCAGAGAGACAGGGACCGGATCCTTCACTGTAAATCATTCCGCCGTTTAAGGCAGAAAACGCAGGTATTTTTACAGCCTATGGGAGATCATTACCGGACAAGGCTTACCCATACCCTTGAAGTGTCCCAGAATGCACGTACGATTGCCAAGGCGCTGCGCCTGAATGAGGACCTTGTGGAAGCGATCGCACTGGGTCATGATCTGGGGCATACCCCTTTCGGCCACGCAGGAGAGCGTGCGCTGAATGACAGATGCCCTATGGGATTTAAACATAATGAACAGAGTGTAAGAGTGGTGGAGCTTCTGGAAAAACAGGGAGAAGGCCTCAATCTTACCTGGGAAGTGCGCGACGGCATCCGGAACCACAGATCAGGAGGAACCCCGCATACGCTGGAGGGCCGCCTGGTACAGCTGTCGGATAAGATCGCATATATTAACCACGATATCGACGATGCGATCCGTGGAGGGATTCTGAAAGAGGAGGATATCCCGGAGGAGTACACGTCTGTGCTGGGCTATTCCAGTAATGCAAGGCTTAATACCATGGTTCATGATGTGATCATACATAGTAAGGACCAGCCGGAGATCCATATGTCTGAAAGAGTAGGGAAAGCGATGCGCGGACTCCGGGCATTTCTGTTTGAACATGTGTATCTGAATCCTGAAGCAAAGGGGGAAGAAGCAAAAGCAGTGCATATGGTGACAAATTTATATGATTATTATATCGGATGCCCGCATCTGATGCCGGAACAGTATTTGAAAATGATGGCGCAGGGCGAAGCTGCAAAAGAGCAGTCCGTATGTGATTATATAGCGGGGATGACAGATCCCTATGCAGTTCAGAAATTTCAGGAATATTTTATTCCGGAATCCTGGAAAAATTAAAGGAAATCAAGAAGTTTTGTCGAAATAACTAAATAAGGGATATTTTAGGATCTACTAGGACAGATTCAGTATATCAGGGATTTTATAACCTTTTATATACTGAGAGTAAGAAAAGAGGATGCGGCAGACATATGTATTATCCTGAAGAACTGGTGGAGGAAGTGCGTCTGAAAAATGATATTGTAGACGTTATTTCCGGATATGTAAAACTTCAGAAAAAGGGAAGCTCATATTTTGGGCTTTGTCCTTTTCATAATGAGAAATCTCCATCCTTTTCCGTCAGCAGGCAGAAACAGATGTATTATTGTTTTGGATGCGGCGCAGGCGGGAATGTATTTACCTTTTTGATGGAGTATGAGAATTATTCGTTTTCAGAGGCGCTGAAGGCCCTTGCAGAAAGAGCGGGAGTAGAGCTTCCCAGACAGGAATATTCAAAAGAGGCAAAAGCAAAAGCAGATCAGCGGATGGCGATCCTGGAGATCAACAAACTGGCGGCAAAGTACTTTTATGCACAGTTGAAATCGGAACAGGGAAAGCCGGCATATACATATTTAAAAAAACGGGAATTGAGCGATGAGACGATCGTTGCCTTTGGACTGGGATATTCCAGCAAATACAGTGACGATCTATACCGCTATCTGAAGACAAAGGGATATCCGGATGAGCTTCTGCTTCTGGCCGGGCTGATCTCGGCGGATGAGAAGCACGGGGCTTATGATAAATTCTGGAACAGGGTAATGTTTCCGATCATGGATGCGAACAGCCGGGTGATCGGATTTGGGGGCCGGGTGATGGGAGACGCGAAACCCAAATATCTGAATTCCCCAGAGACGCCGGTGTTTGATAAGAGCAGGAACCTGTATGGCCTGCACCGGGCAAGGACTTCCAGAAAATCATATTTTCTTATCTGCGAAGGCTATATGGATGTGATAGCGCTCCATCAGGCTGGATTTACCAATGCAGTCGCGTCTCTTGGGACAGCCCTTACCGCCGGGCATGCTTCGCTGATCAAGCGGTATGTGAACGAGGTTTACCTGACCTATGACAGTGACGAGGCGGGGACAAGGGCGGCTCTCAGGGCGGTGCCTATCTTAAAGGATGCAGGGATCTCCGCAAAGGTTATCCGGATGGATCCTTATAAGGATCCGGATGAATTTATTAAGAACCTTGGGGCGGAAGCATTTGAGGAACGGATCCGGAAGGCGGGGAATGGATTCATGTTCGGGCTCAAAGTCCTGGAGAGGGAATATGATATGAATTCCCCGGAAGGGAAAACCGGGTTTCTAAGGGAAGCATCCAGACGTCTGGCAGAATTTGACGAGGAGATCGAACGGAGTAATTATACCGAGGCTGTTGCGGAAACTTACCATGTCAGTGCAGAGGAGCTGAGAAAGCTTGTGGTGAAAACTGCCATCCAGGCGGGGATGGCGAAACCGGCAGGAAGGCCGAAGCCCCCGCCGGGCCGGGAGGGAAGAAAAGAGGATGGGATATTAAAATCCCAAAGGATCCTTCTGACCTGGATGCTGGAGGACAGGGGGATTTTCGAACAGATTAAGAGATATATCGGGGCGGATGATTTTACCGAGCCGCTCTATCATGTGGTTGCGGAGCTTTTATACCGTCAGTATGAGAAGGGGAGCCCGGATCCGGCTCAGATCATGGATCATTTTACAGATGAGGAAGAACACCGGAGAGTGGCGCAGCTCTTTCATACACGGATACGGGAATTATCTACAGTTAAGGAACAGGAAAAGGCGCTTAAGGAGACCATGATCCGTGTCAGGCAGAATAGCCTGGAGGAGGAGGCAAAACACCTTGAACCCACAGATATTGCCGGGCTTCAGAGAATCATGGCAGAGAAACGGGCTTTGCAGGACATGAGCAGACTGCATATTTCTATTAATTAAGGATAAAATATAAACAAGCAATGAGAGGATGGACATTAGATGGAAGAAAATGTTGTAAAATTTGAGGAAAAATTAAAAGATCTGTTGGTTTTGGGCAAAAAGAAAAAAAGCATTCTGGAGATTCAGGAGATTAATGATTTTTTCTCAGATATGGAACTGAATCCGGAACAGATGGACAAGGTATTTGAATACCTGGAGTCCAATGGAATTGATGTGCTCCGCATCACTGCAGACGCAGACGTGGATGATGATGTTGAGGTGATCCTTACGGAGGAAGATGAGGTCGATATGGAAAAGATCGACTTGTCTGTTCCGGACGGAGTCAGCATTGAAGATCCGGTGCGCATGTATCTGAAGGAGATCGGCAAGGTCCCGCTTTTGTCTGCCGAGGAAGAAGTTGAGCTTGCAAAGAAGATGGCAGACGGGGATGAAGAAGCAAAGAAGCGTCTGGCAGAGGCTAACCTAAGGCTGGTGGTCAGCATCGCAAAGAGGTATGTGGGGCGTGGAATGCTCTTCCTGGATCTGATCCAGGAAGGGAATCTTGGCCTGATCAAAGCAGTCGAAAAATTTGATTATCAGAAGGGATTTAAGTTCAGTACCTATGCCACATGGTGGATCCGCCAGGCAATTACGAGAGCAATTGCCGATCAGGCAAGAACCATCCGGATTCCGGTGCATATGGTAGAGACAATTAATAAACTGATCCGTGTGTCAAGGCAGCTATTACAGGAACTTGGGCGGGAACCCACGCCGGAGGAGATCGCAGAAGAATTGGACATGCCTGTGGACCGCGTGCGGGAGATTTTAAAGATTTCCCAGGAGCCGGTGTCCTTGGAGACGCCGATCGGAGAGGAAGAAGACAGCCATCTGGGAGACTTTATACAGGATGACAACGTACCGGTACCCGCTGAGGCGGCGGCGGCAACTCTTTTGAAGGAGCAGCTGGACGAAGTCCTTGATACGCTGACAGAAAGAGAACAGAAGGTACTGCGCCTCAGATTCGGCATGAATGACGGCCGGGCCCGTACGCTGGAGGAGGTTGGCAGAGAATTTGACGTCACAAGGGAACGTATCAGGCAGATTGAGGCAAAGGCACTGAGAAAGCTCCGCCATCCAAGCCGGAGCAGAAAGTTAAAAGATTATCTGGATTAAGAAAGAGGCGCTTATGGAACTATCGAAAAGACTGACGGCGGTTGCCGGTCTGGTGACAGAGGGCGCCTCTGTTGCTGATATTGGTACAGATCATGGTTATGTACCGATCTATCTTGCAGAGACGAAGCGTTGTCCGCATATTATTGCAATGGATATTCATAAGGGGCCTTTGGAAAAAGCAAGACAGCATATCAGGGAGCACAGCCTGGAGGAGAAGATTGAAACAAGGCTTTCAGACGGGCTGGCTGCTCTGGAAGCCCGGGAGGCAGATACTGTGATCGCTGCCGGGATGGGCGGAAGGCTTGTGATACAGATTTTAAAGAATGACCCGGAGAAGACAGCAGGGATCAGGGAATTTATTCTTCAGCCGCAGTCGGATATTCCGATGGTAAGGGCGTATTTAAATGAAAATGGTTTCTGCCTTGCCGGGGAAGACATGGTGGAAGAAGATGGAAAATATTATCCGGTGATGAAGCTTAAGCATGGAAGGGAAGCGGCGTATTCAGAAGAAGAATTATTGTTTGGAAGGCTTTTGCTGAAGAACAGGCATCCTGTGCTGCGCCAGTTCCTCCAGAAAGAAAAAGAGAGGATAGAGACGGTACAAAGCGGGCTGCGCCTGCATCCGGGAGAGCGGGTCCTGACGCGGTATCAGGAACTGGAAAAGGAGCTTGCCTGTATCAGCCGGGGAATGGCAGTGTATCAGGAGGCAGAGGATGTATAGGACGGAACTGGAGGGAGGCGGTACATAATGTTGTGTAAAGAAATCATAGAAATCATAGAAGGGGCCTATCCCAGGACGATGGCTCAGGACTGGGATAATGTGGGACTTCTGACCGGCAGCCGTGAGAAGGAAGTAAGGCGTATCTACGTAGCGCTGGATGCGCTGGATGAGGTGATTGAGGCTGCTGCTGAATGCGGGGCAGATCTCCTGGTAACACATCATCCTATGATCTTTTCTCCCTTGCGCCGGGTCACGGAGGATGATTTTACCGGAAAACGTGTAATCCGCCTGATCCAGAAAAATATAGCGTGTTATGCCATGCATACGAATTATGATGTGATGGGAATGGCTGAATTGTCCAGCCAGCGTATGGGTATGAAGAACAGCCAGGTGCTGGAGCCTGTCCGGGCAGAAGCGGGTTCCGGCAGTGAACAGGGGATCGGCAGGGTTGCTGACCTGGAGGCTCCTGTAAGCCTGAAGGAATACAGTATGCTGGTGAAGAATAGATTTTCATTGGAGACAGTGAAGGTGTTTGGCAGCATGGAAAAGAGCATAAAACGGGCGGCGATCTCTCCGGGAGCGGGGAAGAGCATGGTAAAGGCCGCGCTGGAGAAAAGAGCGGACGTTTTGATAACGGGAGATATTGACCATCATACGGGAATTGATGCGGTTGCCCAGGGGCTTGCAGTGATCGACGCCGGCCACTATGGCCTGGAGCATATTTTTGTGCGGGATATTGCAGGATTTCTTGAGAAGAATTGTCCGGGCATAGAGGTAACCGAGGATCCTGTGCGTCATCCATTTCAGGTATTATGATATTAATGTCAAAGAGGAGGATAAGGAGAACAGATATGGAAAAGAAAAGGATAAATGTCCAGATTGGCCATGAGACAGTACAGTACCCGGAGGGAACCCTTTACGGAACCATTGCCGGAGACTATCAGAAGGAATATCCTCATGATATCGTACTTGTATTCGTGAACGGGAGACTGCAGGAATTAACGAAGGAACTTGTCCGGGACTGCGAGCTGGAATTTGTTACGACGGGAGACCACATTGGACATATGACCTATGTGCGGAGCATAAAATTCCTGCTGGTAAAGGCGATCTATGATGTGTCCGGACATAGGGACGACATTAAGGTGAGGATCCATTTTTCTATGGGGGACGGATTGTATTGTACGGCAGAAGGGCTTCAGACAGATGAAGCATTCCTGGCGAAGGTAAAGGAAAGGATGCAGGAAATAGCCGGGAAGGATATTCCCCTTAAAAAGCGTTCGGTCAATACGGATGAGGCCATTGCCCTGTTTAGAAAGCATAGGATGTATGATAAGGAAAAGCTGTTTAAATACCGGAGAGTGTCCAGGGTAAATATATACAGCATCAATGAATTTGAAGATTATTATTACGGATATATGGTTCCAAGCACTGGTTATCTGAAATATTTTGAATTATATCTGTATGATGATGGATTTGTTATCCAGATGCCCAATAAGAAACAGCCGGAAACGCTTTGCCCATTCAGGCCGGCGAATAAGCTTTTCCGGGTGCTAAAGGAATCCTCTATGTGGGGGGATATGCAGGGGATCGAAACGGTTGGCGCATTGAACGATACCATTACCAAAAGCGATCCCAGCGAGATGATACTGGTTCAGGAAGCGCTTCAGGAGAAAAAGATCGCAGAGATCGCAGAAAAGATTTCCGGGAACCCGGACGTGAAATTTGTATTGATCGCGGGGCCCTCATCTTCCGGAAAGACGACATTTTCCCACAGGCTTTCTGTTCAGCTGAAAGCAAACGGAATGAGGCCGCACCCGATCGCGGTGGATAATTTCTTTGTAGAACGGGAAGATACGCCGAAGGACGAGCATGGGAAGTATAATTTTGAATGCCTGGGAGCCGTGGATGTGGAACTGTTTAATCAATGTATGACCCGGCTCCTGAACGGGGAGGAGGTCGAGCTTCCTACCTTTAATTTTAAGACGGGGCATAAGGAATACTCAGGGCTGACGAAGAAACTGGGTGCAAACGACGTGCTGGTGATCGAAGGGATCCACTGCCTGAACCCGGAGATGACAAGGCAGCTTCCGGATGAGAATAAATTTAAAATATATATCAGCGCGCTTACACAGCTGAATATAGACGAGCACAACCGGATCCCTACTACAGACGGAAGGCTCCTTAGAAGGATTGTGCGGGACGCCAGGACCCGCGGCAGTTCGGCACAAAGAACGATCGCAATGTGGGAGTCTGTCCGGAGGGGCGAGGAAGAGAATATCTTTCCATACCAGGAGGAAGCAGATGAGATGTTCAATTCGTCGCTGATCTATGAGTTTGCAGTATTAAAGGCTTACGTAGAGCCTCTGCTCTTCGGGATAGAAAGGGATTGTCCTGAATACCTGGAGGCAAAACGGCTGCTCAAATTCCTGGATTATTTTGTTGGTATCGGAAGCGAACGGATACCGGCTAATTCCATACTGAGGGAGTTTGTAGGCGGAGGATGCTTCAAGGTTTAGGAGTACATAGAAGATAAACTGCCGGGATATATAATTAAAATGAACCTGGACGCTGCCATCCGTGGCAGATAAATACCGCCTGGGCGGGGCAGCGCTGCGGCGGACTAACTGCTAACTACACTTAAGACGCTTAGGAATGCCTTCGCGTCTAAGTATCCGTAAGCAGTGGATTCCGCCTCCGCTAAAAACGCCCCTTAAATACCCATGCAGCATTTATCTGCCACGGATGGCAGCTGTTTACCGACTGCTTTATAATCCGGCATCATACCGCCTGGCTGTCCGGCGGACTGCGTTAAGTACATCTTGACGGACGCGGAATGAAGAAGGAGTATATAGCAATCAGACGGAGCAGCATTACGATGAACTACCGGTTAACAGAGACTAAGACACCTACAGAACCTGCCACTGGCAGGTTCTTTCGGATGCTTTGGCAGCTCAGGAATGCCTTCGCGCCCAAGTCTCTGTAAGCCGTTATTTCATCTCCATTAAGAACGCTCC
>CAZGVY010000056.1:0-6803 GCA_964529215.1 uncultured Mordavella sp.
CCATATGACGGTTCCGCAGGTAGGTGGTATGTATCATGGAGATCAGTCCCGTAAAAGAACACTGGTAGAATATGGGTTCCGGCTGCCGTCAGCATTGGATAACAGGCCTCTTAGTTTTGAAGAATTTGAAAGTAAGCTGAACCAGGTGCTGTTTGTATCTGCTACGCCGGGCGCCTATGAAGAACGCAACGAGCTGCTCCGGGCAGAGCAGGTCATCCGTCCTACCGGGCTTCTGGATCCGGAGATCGACGTGCGTCCGGTGGAGGGACAGATCGACGACCTGATCGGTGAAGTGAATAAAGAGACAGCAAAAAAGAATAAGGTTCTGGTTACTACGCTGACAAAGCGGATGGCAGAGGATCTTACGGACTATATGAGAGAAATCGGTATCCGTGTAAAATATCTGCATTCGGATATTGATACGCTGGAACGGGCGGAGATCGTGCGGGATATGCGTTTGGACGTATTTGACGTCCTGGTGGGAATTAATCTTCTGAGAGAGGGGCTGGATATCCCGGAGATTTCATTGGTCGTCATTCTGGATGCGGATAAAGAAGGATTCCTTAGATCGGCTACTTCCCTGATCCAGACCGTGGGAAGAGCTGCGAGAAATGCGGAAGGCCATGTTATTATGTATGCGGATATGGTTACGGATTCCATGCGGCAGGCGATAGATGAGACCAGGAGGCGCCGGCGTATCCAGATGGATTATAATGAAGAACATGGTATTACGCCGCAGTCCATCCATAAAGCGGTAAGAGACCTGATCAGCATTTCCAGAAAAGTGGCGGCTGAGGAATTGAGGATGGAAAAGGATCCAGAGTCAATGAGTAAGGAAGAACTGGAGAAGCTGGTTAAGGATGTGACGAAGCAGATGAAAAAAGCGGCTGCGGAATTGAATTTTGAGGCTGCCGCAGAGCTGCGTGACCGGATGACAGAGCTTAAAAAACAGCTGCAGAGCATGTCATAGATATAGTATTTAGATAGCATGCTATGAAAATCAGAGAAATCTGTTAAACATGAATTTAGGAGAAGAATATGTCTGGAAAAACAAAAAATAAGAATTATATCAAAATACGGGGCGCGAATGAGCATAACCTGAAGAACATCAGTTTAAATATCCCGCGGGATGAACTGGTGGTACTGACGGGATTATCTGGTTCCGGGAAATCATCACTGGCGTTTGATACGATTTATGCGGAGGGGCAGAGACGTTATATGGAGTCTTTGTCGTCTTACGCAAGACAGTTCCTGGGGCAGATGGAAAAACCAAATGTAGAGAGCATAGAAGGGCTTTCGCCGGCGATTTCTATCGATCAGAAATCCACCAACCGGAATCCGCGTTCTACGGTAGGGACAGTGACGGAAATTTATGATTATTTCCGGCTTCTGTATGCCAGAATAGGAATTCCCCACTGCCCTAAATGTGGCAAGGAGATTAAGCGCCAGACGGTAGACCAGATGGTGGACCAGATCCTGGAGATGGAAGCAGGAACCAGGATCCAGCTCTTAGCGCCGGTCGTGCGCGGCAGGAAGGGAACGCATGGGAAGCTTTTGGAACGTGCGAAAAAGAGCGGTTATGTGCGGGTACGGATTGATGGGAATCTGTATGAGCTGTCGGAAGATATTGCGCTGGATAAGAATATCAAACATAATATAGAGATTATTGTGGACAGGCTGATAGTAAAACAGGGGATCAGGAAGCGTCTTACAGATTCGGTAGAAGACGTATTGCATTTGTCGGAGGGGCTTCTGACGGTAGATGTGATCGGCGGCGAGCCGGTGAATTTCAGCCAGAGTTTTTCCTGTCCGGACTGCGGGATCAGTATTGAGGAAGTGGAACCCAGAAGTTTTTCCTTTAACAATCCCTTCGGCGCATGTCCGGAGTGCCTGGGACTGGGATATAAGATGGAATTTGACGAGGATCTGATCATCCCGGACAAGAGCCTGAGTATCAATCAGGGGGCGATTGCCGTTATGGGATGGCAGTCTGCCAGCAAACCAGGCAGTTTTACACGGTGCATTCTGGACGCACTGAGTGAAGAATACCACTTTTCGCTGGATACGCCCTTTGAGGAATATCCAGAGGAGGTTCATGACATCCTCATTCATGGAACCAATGGGAAGACTGTCAATGTGCATTATTACGGGCAAAGAGGAGAAGGCTTCTATGATATAGCGTTTGAAGGGATCTTAAAGAATGTAGAGAGAAGATATAAAGAGACGTATTCAGAAGCCTCTAAGGCTGAATATGAAGAATTTATGCGTATTACGCCATGCCGGGCCTGCAAAGGACAGCGTCTGAAAGAGAGTTCCCTTGCGGTTACAGTCGGAGATAAGAACATTGCCTCCATTACGGAATATTCGGTTGAGAAACTGACCGGCTTTCTGGATGGACTGGTTTTATCGGAACAGCAGCATCTGATCGGAGACCAGATTTTAAAGGAAATCCGTGCAAGGCTGAAATTTTTGCTGGATGTGGGCCTGGATTATCTTACATTATCCCGGGCTACCGGATCTCTTTCCGGCGGAGAGGCTCAGAGGATCCGGCTGGCTACCCAGATCGGATCCGGACTTGTGGGTGTTGCGTATATATTGGATGAGCCAAGCATCGGCCTGCATCAGAGGGACAATGATAAGCTGCTGGGAACGCTGAAGCATCTGAGGGATCTTGGAAATACAGTGATCGTTGTAGAACATGATGAGGATACGATGTTTGCGGCGGATCATATTGTGGATATCGGTCCCGGAGCCGGAGAGCATGGGGGACAGGTCATTGCCGAGGGTACTGCCAGGGATATTATGAAATGCAAAGATTCCATTACAGGAGCATATCTCAGCGGCAGATTAAAGATCCCGGTACCGGAACAGAGACGGAAGCCAAAGGGCTGGATAAAAGTGGTGGGGGCACAGGAAAATAATCTGAAAAATATTGACGTATCCTTTCCACTGGGTGTAATGACCTGTGTTACAGGAGTGTCCGGGTCGGGAAAGAGTTCTCTGGTGAATGAAATCCTCTACAAATATCTTGCCCGGAAATTAAACCGCGCCAGAACGATCCCAGGCAGGCATAAGAGGATTGAGGGGATCGAACAGCTGGATAAGGTGATCAATATTGACCAGTCCCCGATCGGACGTACGCCCAGGTCTAATCCGGCTACCTATACAGGAGTTTTTGATTTGATCCGGGACTTGTTTGCGGCGACCCAGGACGCGAAGGAAAGAGGATACAAGAAAGGACGTTTCAGCTTTAACGTAAAGGGCGGACGGTGTGAAGCATGTTCCGGAGACGGGATTTTAAAGATCGAGATGCATTTTCTCCCGGATGTATACGTACCCTGTGAAGTGTGCGGAGGAAAACGGTATAACCGGGAAACTCTGGAAGTATATTATAAGGGGAAAAATATATACGATGTGTTAAATATGACCGTCGAAGAAGCGCTTACATTTTTTGAAAATGTCCCGACGATCCGGCGGAAGATCGAAACCCTGTATGACGTGGGACTGTCCTATCTGAGGCTTGGACAGCCGTCAACAACGCTTTCCGGCGGGGAGGCTCAGAGGATAAAGCTGGCGGCGGAGCTTAGCAAGCGGAGTACGGGCAGGACAGTCTACATTCTGGATGAGCCCACAACAGGACTGCATTTTGCCGATGTGCATAAACTGACGGAGATATTGAAACGGCTTGCTTCTGACGGAAATACGGTTATTGTGATCGAACATAATCTGGATGTGATCAAAACAGCAGACTATATTATCGATATCGGGCCAGAAGGCGGAGACCGGGGAGGAACGGTCATTGCCAGAGGAACGCCGGAAGAGGTGGCGGAGAATCCATTGTCCTACACAGGGAAATATATTGCACAAATGCTAAGCAGATAAAAAAGACTTTTCAACTGTGGGAAAGTTTACTATAATAATTATATGGCGGCAGATGATTTTGAAGCATAATTTATGAATAAGAATGAATGGGAAAGAGGTATAATAAGTAGAGGTACTTATTATACCTCTGTGCATAACCATAGATAGGGAAGGTTTATTGCTTATGGATACCGTCTGTGTACAGAAGGAGTATGTCTTCCTGTATAAGGAAGGTATTTGATGAAAGGGGAACAGGGATGGCAGTTGATATAGGGATTGATTTGGGAACCGCAAGTGTTCTTGTGTATGTAAAGGGAAAGGGCGTCATATTGAAGGAGCCTTCTGTGGTCGCCTATGACAGGGATTCAAACAGTATCAAAGCGATTGGCGAGGAAGCCAGGCTGATGCTTGGCCGTACTCCGGGCAATATTGTGGCAGTGCGTCCTCTCCGGCAGGGAGTGATCTCCGACTATACGGTTACCGAGAAAATGATCAAGTATTTTGTGCAGAAGGCAATGGGAAGACGGACGTTCAGTAAGCCGCGCATCAGCATCTGCGTGCCAAGCGGGGTAACGGAGGTTGAACGCAAGGCAGTGGAGGAAGCAACCTATGCCGCGGGAGCCAGGGAAGTACGTTTGATCGAGGAACCGGTAGCGGCGGCGATCGGCGCAGGGATCGACATCTCCAAGCCATGTGGGAATATGATTGTAGATATTGGCGGGGGGACGGCGGATGTCGCAGTGATATCACTGGGAGGAACCGTGGTAAATACTTCTATTAAAATAGCAGGGGATAACTTTGATGATGCAATCGTACGTTATGTGCGCAAGAAGCACAATCTCCTGATCGGTGAGAGAACGGCAGAGGATATTAAAATTAAGATCGGAACCACCTACCCATTGATCGAGGAGGAAACAATCGAGGTGCGGGGACGCAATTTACTGACGGGACTTCCTAAGACGGTAACAGTTACATCTTCGGAAACGGAAGAGGCTCTGAGGGAAACGACGGGACAGATCATTGAAGCGGTTATCAGTGTTTTGGAACGGACGCCGCCGGAGCTTTCGGCAGATATTTTAGACCGCGGGATCGTATTGACCGGAGGAGGGGCAATGCTCAGAGGCCTGGAGGAGCTGATCGAAGAACGGACCGGGATCAATACCATGACAGCAGAGGATCCCATGACAGTGGTAGCGGTGGGAACAGGACAGTTCGTAGAATTTATGAGCGGGCGAAGGGAATCATAACAAAAGATGGAAGAAGTTAAAGGATATGTGGCGCACATCGTATTCCGCAATGCGGATAACGGATATACAGTGTTCCAGCTGGAGAATGAAGACGGAGAACTTACCTGTGTGGGGACTTTTCTCTATATTGAGGAGGGAGAACTGCTGAAACTGACTGGCGAGTATGTGACTCATGCGGTATATGGAGTCCAGCTTGCCGTGTCGGCTTCCGAAGCCTGCGCCCCGGAGGATCTGGTTTCGATCGAGCGGTATCTTGGCTCTGGCGCAATCCGGGGAGTAGGGACGGCGCTTGCCGGAAGGATCGTGTGCAAATTTAAAGAAGATACCTTCCGGGTGATTGAGGAGGAACCGGAACGTCTTGCCGAGGTGAAGGGGATCAGTGAACGGAAGGCAAGGGAGATTGCCGCGCAGGTGGAAGAAAAGAGGGATATGCGCCAGGCGATGATCTACCTGCAGAAATATGGCATTTCTGCGGTTCTTGCGGCTAAGATCTATCAGTATTATGGCAGCCGTATCTATCATGTGCTGCAGGAAAACCCGTACCAGCTGGCAGATGATATAAGCGGTATTGGTTTCCGGACAGCAGATGAGATCGCAAGACGGATTGGGATCCATACAGATTCCGATTACCGGATCAGGAGCGGTATTTTTTATACGCTGCTTCAGGGAGTTGGGGCAGGACATATTTTTCTGGATGAGCAGATGTTAGCAAAGTATGCAGGCAGGATTCTGGAGGTGGAGATCGGCCATATTGAAAAATATCTGATGGATCTTGCCATGGAACACAAGATTATCGTGAAGGAGACAGGAAAAGGACGGCGGGTATATCCGTCCAATTATTATTATATGGAACTGAATACGGCAAAGATGCTTCACGATCTTAACATAGACTGTGACGCCTGGGAAAAAGATATTGATTTCCGGCTGGATGAGATTGAAAAGAATATGGAGCTTCCGCTGGATGAAAATCAGAAAGAGGCGGTGGCAGAGGCAGTGAGGCATGGGATCCTGATCCTGACGGGAGGGCCGGGTACCGGCAAGACCACTACGATCAATGCCATGATCCGTTATTTTGAGAGTGAGGGGCTGGATATAGCGCTTGCAGCGCCTACGGGAAGAGCCGCAAAACGTATGACGGAAACGACAGGATACGAGGCGCAGACGATTCACCGTCTGCTGGAGGTGAACGGGAATCCGCAGGAGGATAGCCAGAAAACAGGATTTGCCAGGAATAAGGATAATCCTTTAGAAGCAGATGTTGTGATCATTGACGAAATGTCTATGGTCGATCTTCCTCTTATGCATGCGCTGCTCTCGGCAGTCTGTGTGGGAACCAGGCTGATCATGGTGGGAGACAGGAATCAGCTTCCATCTGTGGGACCCGGGAGTGTACTCAAGGATATGATCAATTCGGAATGCTTTCCGATGGTTGTACTGAATAAGATTTTCCGGCAGGCAGGAGAGAGCGATATCGTGGTAAACGCACATAAGATCCATAAGGGAGAGCCGGTGATACTGGACAATAAGAGCAGGGATTTCTTTTTTCTGAAGCGGCAGGATGCGGATACGATCATCCGTGTTGTGCTGACACTGATACAGAAAAAACTTCCCAAATATGTAAAAGCAGACACTTATGATATCCAGGTGCTTACTCCGATGCGGAAAGGCCTTCTGGGCGTGGAACGCCTGAATGGG
>CAZGVY010000056.1:6903-10158 GCA_964529215.1 uncultured Mordavella sp.
GATGAACACCGGCGGGTCACCTATCTGTTCCAGCAATTGGACGAATTGGAACTTGCTTATGCGATCACGATCCACAAATCTCAGGGAAGCGAGTACCCGGCAGTGGTGATACCGCTTTTACAGGGGCCAAGACAGCTATATAACCGGAATTTGATCTATACTGCAGTAACCAGGGCAAGAAAATGTGTGACCCTGGTTGGAAGCGATACGGTATTTGAAGAGATGATCTGTAATGATACGGAACAAAACCGCAATACCAGCCTGAATGAACGTATCATGGAGTTCTGCCTATGATGCGGGGAGGATGGAAGACGGCAGGGAGTAAATGGACGGAGCGCATCCTCAGGCTTTTATACCCGCATATTTGTCCTTTGTGCGGTAAGGTGACAGAAAATGAGATTTGCGGCTCCTGCAGGGAGAAGCTTACTTATATCAGGGAACCCCGGTGCATGCGCTGCGGAAAACCTGTCAGGCGGGAAGGCCAGGAATACTGTTATGACTGTGAGAGACAGCGGCATATTTATGAGCGGGGCTATGCATTATGGATTCATAACGGCAGCGTCCGGCATAGTATTTATCAGTTCAAGTATCATAATCAGAGGATCTTTGGCCGTTTCTTTGCAGAGCAGTTATATTCCAGATATGGAGAAGCCGTCCGCAGATGGAAGATCGCTGTTATCATACCCATTCCGCTTAGCAGGAGAAAAAGAAGAATAAGGGGATATAACCAGGCAGAGATCCTGGCTATGGAATTTGGCAGGCTGGCAGGCATTCCCGTGGAAGCCAGGAGGCTTGTCCGGTCAAGGGATACCCGGCCGCAGAAGCTTATGGATGCCCATGGAAGGAAAACAAATGTAAAGCATGCCTTTGCATGGAGAGGAAAAAGGATCCGCGGAAATGTAAATGTACTTTTGATCGACGATATCTATACAACGGGAAATACCATAGACAGCGCCGCCGGAGAATTAAAGAGAGCCGGAGCCGGTAAAGTATATTTTTTGACGATAAGTATTGGACAAGGATACTGATATTTGTTATACTACTAGATGATGGGCTATTATAGGATTCTGACTATTGAGGTGTAGTTATGATAGATGAAAAGAAAGTGAAGCTGATGACCCGGATGGCTTCCTATGAGAATAATGAAGGCAGGGAGGATCTGAAGGTAAGCGCTTATTACCGGAAGGATTATGTGAGTTATCATACAGTCCTGTCTGTTTTGTGGGTTACGATCGGATATGGATGCCTTGTCCTTCTGATCGGGATCAGTATGTTTGACAAGCTGCTGGGTTCTATGTCTATGGGAAGCCTGATAACGATGGCTGTTTTTGCCGTGGCAGGGTATCTGATAGTTGTGGTGGCCTACGGGGTTATTACATATGCCATATACAATAAAAGGCATCAGAAAGCGCGTATGAGAATAAAGAAATATAATCATGATCTGATCAGATTACTAAAGATATATGAAAAGGAGAACGAATAGCAATGGATGGGATTTTAGAGATAAAGGGGCAGCTTCAGGATATATATGCCAAATATTCAAAATACATTGACAAGCTTTTCCGGTTTATACTTGCTCTGGCTGCGTTTTATATGATCAATCATAATATTGGATTTATGCATACGCTGAAGAATCCGGTTATTACCCTGGGACTGGCGGCGGTATGTGCATTTTTGCCACAGTTTTTTACTGTTCTTGCGGCAGCAGCAATGGTGCTCGGGCATATATATACGGTATCTTTAGGATTTTTGATCGTTACAGCGGTTCTTTTTATGCTGATGTTTATCTTTTATCTGCGCCTGGCTCCGAAGACAGCCATCGTTGTCCTTCTGATGCCGCTGGCATTTATGCTGAAGATCCCTGCGGTGATCCCTGTAGCTTGTGCGCTGATCGGAACGCCGGTATATGCGGTTCCTACAGCGCTTGGAACGATTGCATATTACCTGATCCGTCAAGTGAAGGAGTCGGCGGCAGCCATACAGTCGGCAGAGGAAGGCAGCTTTGTCACGGATATGGCAGATTTTGCAAAGGCAGTGCTTACCAGTAAAGAAATGTGGCTTTTTGCCGTGGCAGGTATTGTCTGTGTACTGGCGGTATATGGCATCCGCAGAAGCGCGATCGCACATGCGTGGAAGGCGGCGAGCGTATCAGGAGCAGCTTTATATCTTGTGATCGCAGCTGCCGGCGGGGCAGCTCTGGATGTTAAGGTGTCGATTGCATCTTTGCTGATCGGGGCAGTAGTGGCTGTGATCGCAGGACTGGTTTTGGAAATTATATTCTTTTCCGTGGATTATTCCAAATGTGAAAATCTCCAGTATGAAGACGATGAATATTATTATTATGTGAAGGCAGTTCCAAAGGTAGGGATCGCGGTACAGGAAAAAACCGTAAAAAAAATCAATAAGCGTGACGGAGCAGAGAATGAATCGGAACTGATCGATTCGGGAGAACTTCGTAAAAAGGTGAAAAAACAGGGGAGTGAAAACAGTAAGAAGGCTCATCCAAAACAAAAGCCGAAACAAAAGGGAAAGAATGCTCCGGCATATGTTGCATCGGAAAAACGGAAAACGTCCAGGACTTCGGAGAACACAGAGCATCTGCTGCTGACAAGAAGCCTGAAAAAGGATCTGAATCTGGATAAAGAGAAAGAATAGCATGGGGAGTATGCTGTATAAATAGATATAAGGGGGTGGCAGAATGGAACAGAGGATCGCACAGTTCTTTTCACAGTATATGAAAAGCCTGTATTTCCCAAAAGTCGGGGCGATGGATATATTAGAGATCATTATTATTGCATTTTTAGTATATCAGATTATGGTATGGATCAAAAATACAAAGGCCTGGATGCTTCTGCGCGGAATTCTGTTTCTGGGTGTGTTCATCCTGATCGCGGCTTTGCTCCAGATGCACACGATTCTGTGGCTTGCAAAGAATGCGGCGACAGTTATGGCTACTGCTGCGGTAGTGGTTTTTCAGCCGGAGCTCAGGAGAGGGCTTGAGAAGCTTGGGGAGAAGCAGATGATCACATCAGTGGTGCCCTTCGACACCAAGGAGAAATCGCGTTTCAGCGATAAGACGATAAAGGGAATTGTTGAAGCAGTCTACCAGATGAGCAAGGTCAAAACAGGGGCGCTGATCGTTGTGGAACAGGCGATCCAGCTTACGGAGTATGAAAGTACCGGGATCCAGATGGACTGTCTGATATCAAGCCAGGTACTGGTGAATATATTTGAGCATAATACACCGCTTCATGA
>CAZGVY010000056.1:10258-11897 GCA_964529215.1 uncultured Mordavella sp.
TGATATCAAGCCAGGTACTGGTGAATATATTTGAGCATAATACACCGCTTCATGACGGGGCGGTCATTGTACGGAACGACAGGATCGTGGCGGCGACCTGTTATCTTCCTTTATCAGATAATATGGGGCTTAGCAAAGGACTTGGAACAAGGCACCGGGCAGCAGTGGGTATGAGCGAAGTCAGCGACGCACTGGTTGTTGTTGTGTCTGAAGAAACGGGAGATGTATCCATTGCCCAGGGTGGAAGGCTTAACCGGGGGATTGCGCCAGGAGAATTAATAGAACAATTTGAAGCGATCCAGAATAAAAAGCCATTATCCAGGAGGCTGTTTATAAAAGGGAAAGGACGGCAGGACGATGAAAAAAATTCTTAAGAATAACATTGGCCTTAAGCTCCTGGCTATTTTGTTTGCAGTCCTGCTGTGGATTGTTGTTGTCAATATTGACGACCCGGTTATTTCAAAGACATTTACCGGGATTCCGGTCACTGTGGAACATTCGGAGATCCTGACAGAACAGCAGAAAACATATCAGATTGTAGACGGTACCCAGAATGTAAATGTTACCGTATCTGCAAAGCGGCGTACGCTTAGCAGGATAAAAGCAGAAGATATCATTGTAACGGGAGATATCAGGGAGATGTATTTGGATTCTCAGATCCCATTGGAGGTAACGATCAACGGTTATGAGGGAAATTATGAGAATGCAGTGACGAGTCCCAGGAATCTTCAGATACAGATCGAAGAAAATATCAGTAAGACTTCATATATTACTCCGGTGGCGACCGGGCAGGTACGGGACGGATATGTGCTGGGCGACTCGCAGACAGACCCGGAGACGGTAACCATCAACGGACCCGAGTCGCTGGTGAGCAGGATCAGTAAGGTGGTAGCAGAGGTGGACGTATCAGGCCTGGCGGAGAATGTGGTGCTGGGATCGGAGATCGTGCTATATGACGAAGATAATAATGTGATCGATCAGTCGAGACTGGCCAACAATCTTGGTAATTTTGGTGTAAATGTGGCGGTGACGCTTTATAAAACCAAGACGGTTCCGATTGAGGCGGATACCTCAGGAATCAAAACCAGGGAGGGATATCACATTGCTTCTGTAAAACTGGCGCCAGAACAGATCGAGGTTGCCGGGCCGGATGAAGCGCTGAATGCGGTGGAGAGTATCCGGATCCCAGCGGAAGAACTGAGCAGGGAAGTGCTGGATTCACGGACAGACGTGACAGTTGAGCTTGGCGAATATCTTCCTCAGGATATTGAGCTCGCTGACAGTATGGCAAATTCTGTGATCATTACGATCACATTGGAGAGAGATGGAACTAAGAATTACGAGCTTCCAATCGGTTCGATCACCGTAAGAAATCTGGATGATGACCTGCGTATGAGCTATGGTACGACGGATAATCTGGAGGTTCATGTAAAAGGGGAAAAAGCAGCGCTGGACAGCCTGAGTATAGAGCGGATCGCGAGCATTAATCTGAAGGATTATAAAAAAGCAGGAAATTATACAGTGCCGGTACAGATTGAATTGCCGGAAGGCTGTTCGCTGGAGGGAACTGTTGAAGTAGAGATAATACTGGAGAATAAAGAGAATGGAGGTTAAAGGAGATGGTTAGCAGGAAGGTTAC
>CAZGVY010000057.1:0-11873 GCA_964529215.1 uncultured Mordavella sp.
ATCAGCCCTTTTACCTCCTTCGGAAGGCTGTGTCCCGATGCCATGAGCACCGATGCCGCCCCCATAGATTCCCCATAAAGATAAATGGGAAGCTTTTCTTTATTTCTCCTCGCGATATAATATGCCCATCTCCGTACATCCCACTGCTCCTTTGCCCCAAAGGTAATGTACTTTCCCTCGCTCAATCCGCAGCACCGCTGGTCAATAAAGAGCAGGCTGCACCCGTTTTCATGAAGGAATCTTGCCGTATTGGCAAAATCCCCAAAACCGCTGCCCTTATATCCGTGGCACAGCAAAACATAACGTTTTTCTTTTGCCGCCGGCAGATAAAAGCCGTGCAGCAACAGGCCGTCCGCGCTTCTGACATAGCAGTCCTGCATGTTCTGCCGCTGGCACCAGGCTTTGCCCTCCTCGTATTCCTTTTCAAATTTATGCCTTGGATGGTTCATCTTCATATGGGATATCTGAAACCTTTTCTTTTTTGTCAGATGTCTTCTTCGGCAGTGAATCATCAGATCAAAAAAAGACCAGCCAAACGCCATAAAGATGCCGAATGCCGCTGTAACGGCACTTACTGTTTTAAACGCTTTATTTTTCATAAAATGTACACCTGCTTTTTCTATTATATGATCAACGAAAGAATTATGTCGTGCTATGCTTATTAATGAAGAAAAGCTTCTTCTCTTTCTTTCATATCAGCATCTGTATAAAGCCCTTTTATTCCTTCCATAATCTGAATAATGAAAATAATTTTATCTTCTGGTATTTGTTCTAGCAGCTTTATAGCATCCTGTCTTATCTGTGTCATTTTAAATACGCTCCTTCCAAATACGAATCTTTTAAATCATTTCTAACTTTATTATACAATGACTCTCTCTCAAAAACAATCATTTCAAAAACCGCTCCGGATCGTCCTTTATGTCAATAGTTTTTGATTTTCATTGTCTCCCCGTCTTCAACCTCCACGATAACCGCTCCATTTCCCTGTGTGGAATAAATTTTGCTTCCTGCATCTGTAAGCCTTTCTACCGTTTCCTGATGGGGATGCCCATACCGATTTTCCCGCCCCGCTGAAATAAGCGCATACGCAGGCCTGGCCTGTCTGAGAAATTCCTCCGATGACGAGTTCTTCGAGCCATGATGTGCTACTTTCAGGATCTCCCATGTACAATCCCGGTATTGTTCTTCCAACTGCTTCGTAAGCCGTTCTTCCCCTTCTCCCTCTACATCTCCAGTAAGAAGCATATCAAACTCTCCATATCGGACAGCTAATACCATCGAAGCTGCGTTTCCAGGCTCAAGTTCTGTACCTTCTGTCTCTAATTCTCTGCCTTCCTGCCCTGATGCAGCACTTTCTGTTTCCTTCACTACATTCCCCGGCTGTATGCATGTGACCGCCATATTCCCTTCCTTAATACTCTGCCCCGGCTCTATCACAACTACGCGGATTCCATATTCCTTCGCTTTTTCTGCTATCCCTTCCAGCGCCTCATCCCACACCTCCTTTACCGGCAGCACCAGTGTCCCGATCCTTACACCAATATCCTGCCTCTCAATCAGCTCTTCTATACCGTTCATATGATCACTGTCGCCATGGGATATCAGCACATAGTCAATCATTCCAACCCCCTGAGACTTTAGAAACGGTTCTATCCTGTACTGCCCTGCTTTCTTCACATCACTGCTGCCGCCGTCCACCAGATAGGTACCGCCCTCCGGGCCTCTCATGAAAATGCCATCTCCCTGCCCCACATCTAAAACAACTGCCGTCAGCTTTCCCCGTTCTCCCCATCGGTTTGTAAGGATAATAATACCTGCTATTCCAAGCATAAGTGCAAATCGGCCGAGCCTGACCTCTTTTCTTCGTAAATCTCTACTTAATTCACTATCCGCATATTGGGGAAAACCGGTTTTTCTCCCGCCAATCTCACGCCTATTATCCGCTTTGCTGTAAATAGCATATACTTGCTCCATCCGCCTTCCTTTTTCCCATAAAAGGAGCAAAACAACTGCTAATATCCCATAATATATCACGATCTGCCACATCTTTGGCTTTCCGATTACAAGCCTCGCTCCCGGAAGAGCAAGTGCAAGATTACAGCTTATCTTATATAACCGCAGAATCCCGCTGCATATCCAAAAACATATGCCAGATAATGGTGAAAAACAGACAGAAAACAGGCTTCCTGCCATTCCCATAAATAAAAGCACAGACATCAGCGGGATCACAAAGAGATTCATAATAAAAGAATACGGCGGAATTTCAAAGAAATAATAAAGCAGGACCGGAAAGATGACCAGATGAATGCCAATGCCCGCCGTAAGTCCCTGTACAATCCCCTTCCATATATATCCTCGAATTGTTTTCAGATATACAGCTAATGTGATTTCGTCTGCATTCTGTTCCCATAAACTTTGTATATTCATTTTCCTATTACCTCGCTGCACAATTGCGGAATGAACTTTACATGATGTCCGTGCAAATATGCCTTTCTGCAGCACCGGCACCACAGCAAGGATCGCGAACACCGCGCCAAAGGACAGCCAGAACCCGCCGTCGTATAAACTTAGCGGCCTCCATAAAAGCACCACAACCGCCGCCGCAGAAAAAGCCGTCGTCGCATCATAATGCCGGCCTGACATATCTGCCCCCACCCGGAACAAAAACATCGTAAGCGCCCGGACTACAGAGACTGTAAATCCGATCATAAGAATATACAGCACCAGAAACAGGATACCACACGCTCCGCCAATGGCATAAGACCCTGTTATCCTCCGTATGAATTTATACATCCCGATCCCGATAAAAGACAGATGTAAGCCCGAAATCGCCATAACATGGGCGATCCCATTCACCTGATATAATTCCCTGGTCTCCGTATCTATCTGTTTCTTATCTCCCAGCAGGATTGCGCTTAGGATCCCTTGATCATCTTCTCCCTCATAATGCAGCAGATGTTTTTTCCAAGCATTTCTCAATTCACTGAGCCAGTCCCGGATTGGAAATCTTTCCTTGCTCGTGCACTCCAGCTGACCGCTCCACATATATGCGGCAATCTTTTGGATACGGTAATATTTCTTTTGGGAAAAACAGCCCGGATTACTTTCCTCCTCATAGAAGGATAATTTTCCTGATACACTGACCGTATTCCCAAGGTGAAGCCTTTTCATGCTCTTGTCATAAATGATCATATAGGGTTCCTGAATGCTTTGCTGCTGATAAACAATAGAAATATTTTTTAGATATAATACCTGATAATCAGATGCCTGCTCTTTCATATAAATCTGCCCGGCGGCAGTCACATACGTATTCTCCGGAATCTGTTTTTCCGATGGAAAAGAAAAAAATCCCCTTAAAAACGAGTTACGTCCCAGGCAGGTACATATGCAGATGATCCATAGGAAAAGCAGGCAAGAAGTAAATAATTTTCTTTCTTTTAACTCTATTTTTATTTCTTTTCCTCCACAATTTCCACATTCTTTTCAAATGGTTTACTCAGATCAATCTCACCCCTTAACTGTACATTTGTATCTCCGTTAATCAATATTTGAACCTGTTTGCAGTTTCCTCCTTCAATAATGGAATTTACCAATGAATATACCGTCTGTTCCGGGGTGATCAGAGGCAATTCTGCAAGAAATCCTTCATTCATATTCACATAACAGATTCCATCCTTTACGGAAACCCCCAAAAGTTTTGTCTCTGGAGGGATTGCACTTTGCACTCCCGTCTCCTCCGGTTCTTCCATCAGCTGTCCAATAACCGCTTTCTCTATCGTCATATAACTGTTATACCGCAAGGAAATCCTCTCCTCCACAAGCGCCGGGCTCCCAGCATCCGCATAATAGAGGGTTACCTCCTCTCTCTGGTAGGAATTTAATGCCTCTCCTGTATTTTGGGCAAAATCTTCGCTCTGCATATACCCGATCATGTTCCCATGCCCGTCTTTCAGCAATTCTCCATTCACATGAAATCTGACAAAGTCTACTCCTTCTATCTGCGTCAGTGATTTCACCACTGCTGCGCGGAGCAGCACCTCCGCAGTCTTTCCAAGCAGTTCATATTCCTGGCTGAAAAAAATGTCCAGATTATTCTGTTCCAGCTGATACTCTGTGATGATCACATCCCCTGGTATCACAGAGGTACATCTGACCGTATCCTCTGGTTTCTTCAGCCATTCCAGCACATCTCTGATCCGTCCGTCTATATCGCCGGTTCCCCAGTCATGCCCTTCTGTTACCAGCCCGGTTCCCTCCGTATTCTGATAATATATTTGTACATCCTCTGTATGGGTATCTTTTTTACAGCCAGCCACAAAAAGGATAACTGTAAAAATCAGTATGCCTAATACATCATATTTCCATTTCATGCCAACACCTCCAGATCCTGCCGCGCTACCCTGCATAATTAACCGGAATACGGACAGAAAATGTAGTTCCCTCTCCCAGCTGGCTGAAAACCTTGACCGCTCCCCTGTGCATTACAATCACATTTCTTGCAATGGAAAGTCCCAGCCCTGTACCACCGATCTCTCTGGAATGAGATTTATCTACCCTGTAAAATCGTTCAAATATATGCTCCGTCTCTCCTTCCGGGATCCCGATCCCTGAATCTGCTATCTCAATATACAGATACCTGTGATCAGCATTCAGCGAAACATGCACCCATCCGCCTTCATGGTTATATTTGATTGCATTTTCCACAAGATTCGTTACTGCAAGAGATAATTTGACCTCATCTACCTCTGCAGTCACCGGCCGGAAGCTCTCGTATACCAGCTCAATATTATCAGCCGCCGCAAGAGGCCGCAGCCTCTTTAATATCCTCTCGATCATTTCATTCATGTTCTCAGATCTGATATTCAGCCTGGCTGACGTTTTATCCATCTTCACAAGCGACAAAAGGTCATTGATAATTTTATTTTCACGTTCAATCTCCTCTGAAAGATCGCTCATAAATTCCTGATACAGCTCTACCGGAGCATCTTTCTGCGTCAGGATGGAATCTGCCAGCACTTTCATGGAGGCCAGCGGTGTTTTTAATTCGTGGGATACGTTGGATACAAATTCCTGTCTGGACTCATCCAGCCCTTTCAGCCTTCCAAGCATTTTATTAAATGCATTTGAGATCAGCCCCGTCTCCTCATAGGTATACACATGAAGATAATCTGCATCATACCCATCCGTCAGGTCTCCAATGGAGGTTGTGATCCTTGCAAAAGGCCGTACCATAATATTTCCCAGGAAAAAAGCTACTGCCGTAACGATCAGGATTACGATCAGTTCTGCTACATTAGCCTTTTTCCCAAGAAGCGCCTTTGTCGCAGCAATCGTATCGGTGGAAGCGCTTACCAGGATAACGCCGATTGCCTGATCCTCCTCATCCAGGATCGGAGTGGCCACCTCGATAAAACTATTCTCACTGTCATACCGGCTGACTGCCTGTCCTTCAAAGCTCTTCATCACGTCTTCCGATACCATGGTTTTGCCTTTTTCCAGGCTATAGGTATCCTGGACAATATAAAAGCTGTCGTCAATCACCATGATCCGTCCATTATAAATATTAGACAACTGAATAATCTCTGTCTGGATAATCTCAGAAATCCCGTTCTCCAGGTAACGGGAGCTGCTTAGCTGATCGCATAGAATCGTACATTGATTTTGTATTTCCGCAGTTCGTACGTCCACCGCGCGGTTTTCATAATTTTCAAGAACCATTGCTTTCATAGCCACACAGGGAATAATCCCGACCAGCAAAAGCATCAGGATAATATAAAAACGCAGGCTCTTGAAAAATTTAAATCTGAAATAATGCCTAACCCCTGAAATAATAACCAACTCCCCACTTCGTATATACGTACTTGGGCTCGCTCGGATTGATCTCGATCTTCTCCCTGAGTCTCCGGATATGTACATCCACCGTCCTTGCATCTCCCGGATTTTCATATCCCCATACAATATTAAGAAGATTGTCTCTGCTGTAGACCTTATTGGGATTCATCGCCAGAAGTTCAAGCAGGTCAAATTCCTTTGCCGTCAGATTAACCTCTTTTCCATCAATGAATACCTGCCGGCTCTCGCAGTCGATCTTCATGCCTCCCTTAACCAGAATCTTATCGTTTCTGCTGCCAGGCTTCCGGTTTGCACGGCGCAGGATCGCTTTGATCCTCGCCTTTACCTCCAGAATATTGAAAGGCTTCGTTATGTAATCATCCGCGCCGTAATCCAGTCCCAGGATCTTATCCATATCCTCTCCTTTTGCAGTCAGCATAATGACCGGCACATCCGAGTATTCCCGTATCTGCCTGCACACCTCATATCCGTCATATTTCGGCAGCATAATATCCAGCAGGATGATATCATATTCATTCTCTCTTGCAAGCTTTAATGCTTCCTCCCCGTCATATGCGCAGTCCACCTTCATATCATCCTGTTCCAGGCTGAAACGGATTCCCTTTACAATCAATTTCTCATCGTCTACTACCAGCACTCTCTTCTCCATATACTCCCCCGTTATATTACGATATCTTCTTTAATCTTCTCAAACGTACCCGCTTTAATACCCTCCACATTCATAAGGTCTTCCACATTCTGAAAACCCCCGTTTGTGTCCCGGTACTTAAGGATCGCTTCTGCTTTTCTCTCGCCAATTCCTGTCAGTGTCATAAGTTCCTCTTTGCTGGCAGTATTAATATTCACACGCCCATCTTCCAAAGCAGCGCCGGGCAGGCTGCTGCTACCTTCCGTTCCTCCCATGGAGCCGCCGCTTTGCACTTCATCCACTGCCGGTACATAGATCTGCTGCCCGTCCTCCAGCCGCCCTGCCTGATTCACATAATCCCCGGCCGCAGTCTCAAGCAATCCGCCGGCCGCTTCTATCGCCTGATAGATCCGGCTGTCTGCCAAAAGCTTATAAACTCCCGGCGACGCGACCTGTCCGCAGACAAATACATAGATTTCTTCTTCCGGGTTACAGTCCTCCCCGGAACGGTCCGTCCCCTTTTCCCCGGCTTCATCCTTCTCAGGCTCCAGGCTCTCAACCGGTCCCGCCTGATCCGGCTGGTATTCTTCAAGAGCATCCTCCCCGCCTTTTCCGGCGCAGGAAACCGTCATCACCGCCGCCAGAACTCCGGCCAGCAATACCTTTATCTTCTGTTTTATGTCCCGCATGAAATCCTCCTTTACAGCTGCCGATACTGTAAATGCCCTTCTTATGCTTAGACATAATTATTTTACTATTTCCATTGAAAAATTGCAACTCCAATCAGCGCCAATATCATTCCTCCCACCTTCCGCCATTCCAAAGGCTCCTTCTCCACGCCAAAAAGCCCCAGCAGCTCGATCACATATGCGACAATCAGCTGGGAGATCACGATCAGCAGCGCAGCCCTGGCCGGGCCAAGCTGATCCATACTCTTAATTACAGTCCATGTGATGCCAGCCCCGATCACGCCTCCCAGAAGCATGTATTTGGGCTCTACCTTTCCAATAGCCGCAATAGGATCTCTGCCTGCGATCAGCCAGGCAGCCAGGCATACGGCAAATGCACTGAACTGAACCCACCCGTTGCTGACCCACATTCCTGTCGTCTTAGTCACCTGGGTATTAAATACTCCCTGCACACTCATCAGCGCGCCGGATAAAAGCGCAATTAAAAAACCAATCACCTGCATATACCTCCTTTTTTCTTAGTATATCCAGACATTGGTTTTTTAAGCCTCTGTTACCTGACGGAATACATTTCTTCCCCGTCCTTTAAAATTGCCGTTCCGATACCTTTATTTGTAAAGATCTCCAGAAGCAGGCAGTGGGCAATCCTTCCATCCAGAATATGTACTCTGGAAACGCCGTTTTCTATAGCTTCGATGCAATTATTCAGCTTCGGGAGCATACCTCCGCCGATATATCCCTTTTCCATCAGGCTTCTTGCCTCAGAGATCCGGAGCTCAGAAATCAGGGTTTCCGGATCCGACGGATCCTTATATACCCCTTCAATATCGGTAAGGAACGCCAGCTTCTCTGCATTCATAGCCTGTGCAATAGCACAGGCCGCATCGTCTGCATTAATATTATAATCATGAAAATGATCATCCAGGCCAATCGGGCATACGATAGGCAGGAAATCCTTCTCCAGAAGATCCCACAGAATATCTGCTTTCACTTCCTGTATGTCCCCGACAAATCCAATATCCTCACCGTCCGGGTACTTTCTGGAAACCTTTAACAGGCCGCCGTCCTTTCCGCTGATCCCGATCGCCCTGACGCCCAGTTCCTCAACCAGACGCACCAGTTCCTTTCCCACCTTGCCAAGTACCATCTCCGCAAGCTCCATGGTCTCCTCATCTGTCACGCGCAGGCCTTTCACAAATCTCGGCTCCATGCCGGTCCTGCTGACCCAGCGGCTGATTTCCTTACCGCCGCCATGTACAATGACCGGTTTGAATCCTACCAGCTTCAGCAGGGTTACATCCTGGATCACCTGTTTTTTCAGTTCATCATCAATCATGGCGCTCCCGCCATACTTTACCACAATAACCTTCCGGTTAAAACGCTGGATATATGGCAGGGCCTCAATCAGTACTTCCGCCTTATCCAGATATTTCTGTATGCTCTTATCCAATCTTTTCACTCCCTGTTTTCAATATTGTATTTAACTTCTGTAATCTGCATTAATATCAATATATCCATGTGTCAGGTCACAGCCCCACGCGGCTGCCGTCATATCTCCCATCTTCACATCCGCGACCGCGGTGACTTCCGGCTCAGAAAGAATCTTTGTGGCCATTTCTTCACTGTAATCCACCGCCGTTCCATCCTTTACGATCTGGATCTTCCCGGCTCTGCTTTCAAAAAATAAATCTACCTTATCCGGAGAAAACGATGCTCCGGAATATCCCATTGCGCACAGGATCCTTCCCCAGTTCGCATCGTGCCCTGCAATTGCAGCTTTTGTCAGATTTGAACACACGATAGCCTTCGCCAGGGTCTTTGCCTGTCCTACCGTATCCGCGCCAACGATCTTCGCTTCAAAAAGCGCCGTTGCACCTTCTCCATCACCCGCTATCTTCTTCGCCAGGTATTCGTTGACTGTGTGCAGGGCCTGCTTAAAGCTCTCATAATCTTCTGTCCCGTATTCAATCACCGGATTTCCAGCCAGTCCATTTGCCAGAACCAGCGCCGTATCATTCGTGGAGGTATCCCTGTCCACGGAGATCATATTATATGTATCCTCCACATCCTCCCTAAGCGCCCTGACAAGGGCTTCCTTTGTAATTGCAGCGTCTGTCGTAATAAATGCCAGCATGGTACACATATTTGGATGGATCATGCCGGATCCTTTTGCCATGCCTCCAAGCGTAACCTGTTTCCCTCCGGCTTCGAACGTCACTGCAAGCTCCTTCTCACAGGTATCCGTGGTCATAATTGCCTTCGCCGCCTCCGTACCACTCTCTGCCGAACCACTCCTGCTGCCAGCCATCACTTCGATTCCTGCTGTCAGGCGGTCAATGGGCATCTGCTTTCCGATCACCCCGGTAGAACCAAGTAATACTCCCTGAGCTTCCACATTCAGGTATCTTGCTGCCGCTTCTGCAGTCTTCCTGCAATACTCAAAGCCTTCCTCTCCCGTACATGCATTGGCAATTCCGGAATTCACAACGACAGCCTGGGATCTGTTCCCACTGTCTACCACCTGCCGGTCCCATTTCACCGGCGCTGCCTTTACGATATTTGACGTAAATGTCCCTGCTGTTACACAAGGCGTCTGGCTATAGATCAGCGCCATATCTGTACGGTTCTGATACTTGATCCCAGCCGCCGTACTGGCCGCCTCAAATCCCTTTGCCGCGGTTACCCCGCCCTGAATTATCTCCATTTTCATAATCCACCTTTCTCCTATTCCTACTGTTCATTAAATGCTGTGATATTTTCCTCATTCAATATAAAATCATAATAATTCAAATCCTGCCTCTTTGTCCACCCAATCGTATTCCAGAACGCATTTCCCACGTCATTCCTGGTAAATGCGATCAGGCACACTTTATTGATCTGCTCGGCCTTCAGCGCTTCCATAGAAGCGACCACCATAGCCTTCCCGATCCCCTGCCTGCGGTACGCTGCGTCCACGCATACATGGTAAAAGCAGCCTCTCCTGCCATCATGCCCGCACAAAATACTTCCTACGATCCTGCCATCCTCCACTGCTACAACACTGGTGAACGGATTCCTTTTCAAAAACCGCTCCACTCCTTCTTTGGAATCGTCGATACTCCGGATACCAAATCCCCGTATCTTTTTCCATAAGGCATACACTTCGTCATAATCCTTCATTGTCATTACACGGATCATAAATACCCCCTTTCCGCTTCCATCCTGTTCTTCACTTGATCTTTGATCCGTTTATGGAAAAACAGGTATCAGATCCAGGCCTTCCGCTTCATCAAGGCCAAACATAAGATTCATATTCTGCACAGCCTGCCCTGCCGCTCCTTTTACCAGGTTATCGATCGCGCCCATCATGATCACACGTCCTGTGCGCGGATCGATCTTAAAATTTACATCCACATAATTGCTTCCCTCTACCCATCTGGTTTCTGGAAATACATTTTCTTCAAGTAGCCGGACAAATTTTTCCTTCTGATAATATCTGTCATAGATAGCTTTCACATCTCTGTAATCCACATTCTTTTTCAGGGATGCGTATTCTGTCACCAGGATCCCCCTGTTCATCGGTGCCAGGTGCGGTGTAAAACTAACCGCAGCTTCTTCTCCTGACGCATAACCAAGCTGCTCTTCAATCTCCGGCGTATGCCGGTGGGACGCTACGCCATAAGCTTTCATATTCTCATTTACCTCACAGAACAGATTGGGCAGTTTCGCTCCCCTCCCTGCGCCGGAGGTACCGGATTTGGCGTCTATGATCAATGTACTCATATCGATCAGCCCTTCTTTCGCCAGCGGATAAGCCGTGAGGATAGAACAGGTAGTATAACAGCCCGGATTTGCCACCAGCCTTGCGCTCCGCACATCCTCCCGGTTGACTTCACACAGCCCATACACTGCCTCCTGTATATACTGCGGGCTCTTGTGTTCTATGCCATACCATTTTTCATAGACAGACACATCTTTGATCCGGAAATCTGCGCTCAGGTCAATGATCTTCGTCCGGGACAGAATATCATCATTTACCAGAGAGGCACAGAATCCCTGAGGCGTTGCCGTAAAGATCACATCCGCTTCCCCGGAAAGCTCTTCCATATTATCATCCATGCATCTGGCGTCTATGATCTGAAACATATTCTGGTATACTTCTGCAAATCTCCGGTCCACATAGCTCCTGGAGCCATACCAGACAATCTCCGCCTCTTTATGTCCTGTAAGGATCCGTACCAGTTCAGCTCCCGCATAGCCGGTAGCGCCAATAATGCCTGCTTTTATCATTACTGTATCTTCCTTTCTTACCTTTATTCGCATAATTATACATCATTTTTGTATATCATTCAAGCTTCGGTTTTATTTTTCACACATTATATAAAAAGCTCTATATCATGCTTGTTCATTATATGCATTCTGTACAATAACATCCATTTCTTTTATTTTTTATTGCATATTTATAAAATTTAGTGTATAGTATTGCTTGCAAAAAACAAACACAATACATGAAAGAAACACATAAGAATCTGGAGGGCTTACCATGAAAGAAAAAGTTGTTCTTGCTTACTCAGGCGGTCTTGATACCACCGCCATTATTCCCTGGCTGAAAGAGAATTTTAATTATGAAGTAATCTGCTGCTGCATCGACTGCGGGCAGGGCGAGGAATTAGACGGATTAGAAGAACGTGCCAGATTATCCGGCGCTTCTAAGTTATATATTG
>CAZGVY010000058.1:0-11729 GCA_964529215.1 uncultured Mordavella sp.
ATTCGCATAAATCACACCTGCCTCTGTTTGGGACTACCTATTTCCCGACAGTCCCTTTTGGCGTTGCCGTCTTTCTGAAAGATTGCTATTCATAGTTTAAGAGTAAATTTTAATGATATTCTGCGCAGCTTCCTTTTTTGAAATACAGTTATCCATAGCATACTTTTCTATGTAATGATGTGCATCCGGTTCCGTCATTTTTAACTCACTGATCAGCAGGCACTTTGCCCGGTTTGCAATGCGGATTTCTTTCATTCTTTCTTCGATGGAAAGATTTTTTTGATCAAGTTTTCGTAAGCGCTCCCTGGCGCTTGCCATCCAGCTCAAAGCCTGGAGCAGTACGGCATAGGATGTGGGCTTAGGCAGGGCAAATATTCCGTGATCCACCACTTTATCATATATTTCAGGATAAACATCGTTTCTGGCAAGCACAAGGACAACCGTTGTCGGCGAGTGGCAGCAGTCAATGGCAAAACGGACGCCGGATCCATCAGGTAAAGGAAGATTGAGTATAATAAAATCAAAAGCCCGTTCTGCCAGACATCGTCTGGCCTCGTTTGCACTTGCAGCAAAATGTGCAGGCTGATACTCAGAAGAAGGGAGCAGTTTGGCAAATGCCGTATTGAATACTGCAGAAGAGGAAACCACAAGCACGCTGTAGATCCGTTCTTTTGAATTCATATCCGTTCCTCCTTCTTAACAAAATTTCATTGCTGATTGCAATAAGTCTCTAAAATGGCCTCCGGTATGTGGGCGCGGATAAATTCACTTTGCCGGGCCTGCTTACAGGCTTCCCCAAGAGTATCCGGCAATTTTTGAAGTCTGCCCAGAATATCAGGATGCGCTTTATAGAGATTATAGTCTGCAGACCCAGGAAGCTCCAGTTTGTTCTGAATCCCGTATAATCCTGCATAGATGATGAGAGCGAAGGATAGATAGGGATTGGCCATGGGATCCGGGGAACGCAGTTCGGCCCGCCTGTATTCACCCAGCGCCGCCGGAATCCGGATAAGCTGGCTTCTGTTTTCATTTGACCAGGAAATATACCGGGGCGCTTTGCTGTGGCCAAACCTCAGATAGGAGGAGGAAACAGGATTCAGGAAAGCGGTCATTTCTGCGGCCTTGTCTAAGATTCCTGCGATTACATAGGAAAGCGGATCCGAACCGTCGGAAACTTTGACGGATATATTGATATGGAATCCATTTCCCGGCTGATTTTCTATCGGTTTTGGAGAAAAGTCGGCGTGGAGACCGTTTTGGCGGGCAACTGTTTTCACAACCGTATGGAAGGTCATCACATTGTCTGCAGCGGTAAGAGGACCGGAATACCGGAAGTCGATTTCATTCTGGCCCGGGCCTTCTTCATGATGGGAACTTTCCGGGCGGATGCCCATCTGTTCCAGGGTCAGGCATATTTCCCTGCGGACATTTTCGCCTTTGTCTTCCGGGGCGATATCCATATAACCGGCCTCATCATAAGGCTCGCTGGTTGGCTTGCCGTTCTGGTCTAAGGTGAACAGATAAAATTCCTGTTCGGCTCCGAAATAAAAGGAGACGCCTGCTTTTTCAGATTCTTTTACTGCCCGTTTTAGAAGGTTCCGGGTGTCGCACTCATAGGTATCGCCGGATGGATAGGTGATATTGCTGAACATACGGACAACCTTGCCGTGTTCCGGGCGCCATGGCAGTACAGACAGGGTCTCAGGTTCCGGTTTCAGGAAAAGATCGGAACGTGTTTCGCCTCCAAAGCCTTTTATAGAAGAAGCGTCAAATGCAATTCCATGATCAAAAGCCCGGGGAAGTTCCTCCGGCATGATGGAAATATTTTTTTGTTTTCCGAAAACATCACAAAAGGCTAACCGGATAAATTTTACGTCATCTTCCCGGACATATTGCATGACCTCTTCTCTTGAATATTTCATAACGATACCTGCTTTCTACTTTTAATTTGCTACATACATTTGCTTGTATGGATTCTTGCTGTCTGGCGTCACAACGGTGAAGGGGGAGTCCAGTATGACAGAGCTGTCATAGTGAAATAGTCTGCAATATTCGGCTAGATCCTTTTCAATAAGTTCCAGATCAGCCGAAGCGGCGGCTTTCACACAGACATTATCCGGGAACACGATGCCGTCTGTATTTCCGCGAAGAAAGACTTTACCTCCGTGCATTCCCGTACAGGGGAAATTGCCGACAATTTTCCGGCTGCCCGCCCGGAGGTTCAGGACAACAATGATTCCACCGGCCTGATATTCCCCTAAAAAGCTTCCGGCTGTTCCGCCGATAATCATGAGGGGAACCTTATCTTTATACTCTTTCATGTGGATTCCGGCGCGGTAACCGGCGTTTCCTTTTACATATATTTTTCCGCCGCGCATCGCGTAGCCTGCGGTATCGCCGGTGCTGCCATGAATTACAATGAACCCTTCGTTCATTGTATCGCCGACAGCATCCTGTGCATTGGAATTCACTACGATAGAAGCGCCGTTAAGGTAAGCGCCGAGAGCGTTGCCGGGGATTCCATCTATCGTGATGCTTTTTTCATTCATACCGGCAGCGATGAACCGCTGTCCGCAGCAGCCGGCAATCTGGTATTCGGTATCCTTCTGGCGGAGCTGCTGATTCAGTGATCTGAAATCCATTCCCGTTACGTCTAATAACATTTTATTATACCACCTTTTCGAATTTTTCTCTACCGGTTTTTATTCACCGGCATGGGAAATGCCGAGAATTTCCAGTTCTTTGTCTGTAAGACCGATTCCCCGGAGCATGAGACGGTTTCCACGCAGAGCTTCAATGGAGTTGATTCCCATGCCGCCCATCAGTTCTTTGATCTCGTGCCGCCAGGCGGTCATGAGATTTACCAGACGTTCGCTTCCGGTTTCGGGGTTGAGGCGTTTCACAAGTTCCGGCTGCTGAGTTGCAATACCCCAGTTACATTTGCCAGCCTGGCAAGTCCTGCAAAGGTGACACCCCAGCGCCAGCAAAGCAGCAGTGGCAACATAGCAGGCATCCGCACCCAGGGCAATTGCTTTTACCACGTCTGCGGAGCTGCGGATACTGCCGCCAGCAACAATGGATACGTTATTTCGGATCCCTTCATCCCGCAGACGTTTATCCACTGATGCCAGAGCCAACTCGATGGGAATCCCCACATTGTCCCGGATTCTGGCAGGCGCGGCTCCTGTGCCGCCGCGGAAACCGTCGATGGCTATGATATCAGCGCCGCTCCTTGCAACACCGCTTGCGATGGCGGCGATATTGTGAACGGCCGCGACCTTAACAATAACCGGCTTTTTGTATTCGGTAGATTCTTTTAAGGAAAAGACAAGCTGCCTTAGATCCTCAATCGAATAAATGTCGTGATGAGGAGCGGGTGAGATCGCATCGGAACCTTCCGGGATCATGCGGGTGCGGGATACGTCCCCGATAATTTTGGAACCTGGAAGATGGCCGCCGATTCCCGGTTTTGCGCCCTGTCCTATTTTGATTTCGATAGCGGCGCCTGCTTCCAGATAATCTTTGTGGACGCCGAACCGCCCGGAAGCCACCTGGACGATGGTGTTGTCCCCGTAGCAGTAGAAATCCTCGTGCAGACCGCCTTCGCCTGTGTTGTAAAGGATACCAAGCTTTCTGGCGGCGGTTGCCAATGACTTGTGGGCGTTATAACTGATGGAACCGTAACTCATGGCGGAGAACATGACCGGTATGGAAAGCTCCAGCTGTGGCTCCAGTTTGTAGATGATTTTCCCGTTTTTGTCCTTTTCAATCTTTTCCGGCTTTTTGCCGAGAAATGTTTTTGTTTCCATAGGTTCGCGGAGAGGGTCGATGGACGGATTGGTTACCTGGGAAGCGTTGATCAAAATTTTATCCCAGTAAACGGGCATGGGATTCGGATTTCCCATAGAGGACAAAAGAACGCCTCCGCTGCCTGCCTGTTTGTAAATTTCCTTTATGGTATCCTCCTGCCAGTTGGCATTTTCACGCAGCCTGCAATCGCTTTTGACAATCTTCAGCGCTCTTGTGGGGCAAAAAGAAACGCAGCGCTGGCAGTTTACACACTTTGCTTCCTCCGACAGCATGACATTCCGCTCTGCATCGTAATGATGGACTTTATTTGCACACTGCTTTTCACAGACGCGGCAGCTGATGCACCTGTCTTTATTCCGGACAACCTCAAACTCCGGATAAATAAATTCAATTCCCATTAGAATGCACCGTCCTTTACTTTTACAATAACAGCTTCCCCGCCGGCGGGAGCCTGGATATTTCCAGCATCCGGTTCTATGAACCGGATAGCCGCTTCCTCACTTGCAATAAATACTTTGCCGTCTTTTTCCCCGGTCACCATGGATCGAAGCTTTAACCGGTCGTTAAGAGCCATGAGCCCGCCGTCAAATCCTAAAACAATGGAAAACGGACCGGTAATCAAAAGGCTTGGGAACACGGTGCGCAGGTATTTCAGCCTCTCTTTTTCTTCCGCGCCGGCTGTGGAAGAAATCGTACTCCAAAACGGCGCTGCAATCACATTAGCGGCTTCCTGTAAGGACAATTTCTGCCTGCGGAGCAGATAATCCATAATATAGGTAATGACCTCCGTATCGGTTTTCAATGTACATTTATAGCCAAACATTTCAATGAACCGGCGATTGGCATCATAAGAGGAAATTTCCCCGTTGTGAACAATCGAATAATCCAATAAGGCAAAAGGATGGGCTCCGCCCCACCAGCCGGGGGTATTGGTAGGGTACCGGCCATGAGCCGTCCAGGAATATCCCTCGTATTCATCCAGTTTATAGTATATGCCCACATCCTCCGGAAAGCCTACCGCCTTGAATACGCCCATATTTTTGCCGCTGGAAAATATATATGCCCCGGGCATCTCTGTGTTGATTTTCATGACAGTCCTGGCGACAAACTCCTTCTCGTCCAACTGCAGGGAGGTCAGAATGGATTGTAACGGCGACACAAAATACCGCCAGATAATCGGTTCGTCTGTGATTGCAGGGATCTTACGGGTGGGGATAATCTCGGACTGCACGATTTCAAAGCGTTCTTTTAGAAATTGCTCACAATTTTTGCGTGTGGCGCGTTCATCAAAAAATATATGTAACGCATAGAATTCTCTATATTCCGGATAAATACCATATGCTGCAAATCCGCCTCCAAGACCATTGGAACGGTCATGCATTGGTTTCATCGAATTTATGATTTTTTCTCCTGTCATTTTTTCTCCGCTCCTGGAGATGACGGCGGAAATCGCGCAGCCAGAGGGAATCCGGATCTGACCTTCCATTGTATTCATAGTATCTGCTGTCCTTTCTTATGTTAAAAAAAGGCGCTCATTTAAGTACAGACAATATCTGTAACTAAATGAACGCCTTTGCTCATTATTCAGTATCATACATCGCTTTTTGTTTTTTGTCAATGATTAATAAGAGCATTTTGCAGGATTGATTATAAAAAAATGCAAATACGGGTTGACAGATTCGTTTTTCAGGCGTAAAATGCAATTCGAAAAGGCAAAGGCGTCTTTAATGGAAAACATTAGAGGTGTCTTTGCCTTTTTTGCTGCCAGGGATGAGATAAAATAGTCCGGTGGACTGTTTTGAGTTTGAAAGGAGTTAAGACTATGAAGACAGTAGCAGATTTTTTCGGAAGCAAGGTTTTTGATGACAGAGTTATGAAAGCGATGCTGTCAGCCAAGGTCTACAATTCTCTCAAAAAGACGATTGATGAGGGAGAACGGCTGGATATCAGCGTAGCAAATACAGTAGCGATTGCGATGAAGGATTGGGCCGTTCAAAACGGTGCGACCCATTATACCCATTGGTTTCAGCCTCTGACCGGTATTACGGCAGAGAAACACGACAGCTTCATTTCTCCCTCCCCGGACGGAGGCGTGATTATGGAATTTTCCGGAAAAGAACTGATCAAAGGAGAACCGGATGCTTCTTCTTTCCCTTCCGGGGGGCTTAGAGCTACCTTTGAAGCGAGGGGCTACACCGCGTGGGATCCTACTTCCTACGCCTTCATTAAGGGAAAAACTTTATGCATCCCAACAGCTTTTTGCGCTTACACAGGCGAGGCGCTGGACAAAAAAACGCCGCTTCTCCGTTCCATGGAAGCGCTCAGTAAACAGGCCATGCGGATTATCCGGCTATTCGGAAATGATACCGTAAAATGTGTGAAAACTTCCGTTGGACCGGAACAGGAATATTTCCTCATCGACAGGGAAATGTATAACCAGAGAAAGGATCTGGTATTCACCGGCCGGACTCTTTTTGGGGCAAAACCGCCGAAAGGCCAGGAAATGGACGACCATTATTTCGGCGTTATCAAGCCCCGGGTAGAGGCGTATATGGAAGACCTGAACCGAGAATTATGGAAGCTTGGAATTCTTGCGAAAACAGAGCACAACGAGGTGGCTCCGGCCCAGCATGAACTGGCTCCTATTTATACCACCACCAATATTGCCACTGATCACAACCAGCTGACGATGGAGATTATGCAGAAGGTAGCGGCGCGGCATGGACTGGTGTGCCTGCTTCATGAAAAGCCTTTTGCCAGGGTGAACGGCAGCGGCAAGCACAACAACTGGTCCCTCACGACCGATACCGGCGTCAATCTGCTCTCTCCGGGAGAAACACCCTATGAAAACGCGCAGTTCCTGCTGTTTTTGTGTGCAGTAATTAAGGCAGTGGACGATTATCAGGACCTGCTTCGCATCTCAGTTGCCACTGCAGGCAATGATCACCGCCTGGGAGCAAATGAAGCGCCTCCGGCCGTTGTATCCATATTTCTTGGAGATGAACTGAACGCAATCCTGGAAGCAATTGAAACGGATACGCCTTACAATGCAGCAGAAAAAACACAGATGAAGCTGGGAGTGAATGTGCTTCCGAAATTCACAAAAGATGCTACCGACCGTAACCGTACCTCTCCGTTTGCCTTCACCGGCAATAAGTTTGAGTTCCGTATGCTTGGTTCTTCCAACAGCATTGCCTGTGCCAATATGATGCTGAACGCCGCAGTTGCAGAATCCCTGAGGATCTATGCCGACAGGCTGGAAAATGCGGAGGATTTTGAAACCGCCCTGCATGAGATGATCCGCAAGACCATTAAAGATCACAAGCGTATTATCTTCAACGGCAACGGCTATGACGATGCATGGATCAAGGAAGCAACTGAAAAGAGAGGGCTTCTTAACTATCGCACGACTGCTGATTGCCTGCCCCACCTTCTCGATCAGAAAAATGTGGATATGCTGACTGCCCATAAGGTATTTTCGGAAGCGGAGCTGAAGTCCCGGTGTGAAATTATGCTGGACAATTATTGCAAGACCATTATGATCGAAGCGAACACGATGGTGGAGATGGCACGATGCGAGATCGCACCGGCGGTGGAAGCTTATATCAAAGAACTTGCCAGGACCGCAGCGCTAAAGAAGTCTGTCTCTGACGAGGTATCTGTTGTATACGAAAACACTCTGATTAAAAAATTATCTGTTCTTACCGAGCGTATTTTCCTTGCGGCGGGTGATCTGGAAAATGCGCTGCTTACTGCAGATCAGTATGACGATGTGATTGACGAGTCTGCAATGGTCCGGGACACGCTGCTTGAGAAAATGAACGAACTGCGTGTACCTTGTGATGAAGCGGAAACATTAACTGCCAGGAAGTACTGGCCGTTCCCAACATATGGGAGCCTGCTGTTTGGAGTCAGATAAGATCCGTGCCGGTGAAGAAGGTACGGTGCGCTTCGGGATGCAGAGTAGCAAAAGAATAAAAGCGTTTTAATTTCTTGGAATTTCAGGAGGATTATACTATGTGTTCTATTATGGGCTATTGTGGAGGAAATGCTGCTATGGAGGCATTCTGGCCCGGTTTTCAGCAAACTGTTTCCCGGGGGCCAGATGACAGCAGGATTATAGATACAGGAAATGGACTGCTCGGTTTTCACCGGCTGGCCATTATGGGGCTACATCCGGAAGGAATGCAGCCCTTTCATCTTGCCGGCAGTTATGTTGTCTGTAACGGTGAAATTTACGGCTTTGAAAAAATCAGGCAGAGGCTGTCTGATAAATATACGTTTGAAAGCGATTCGGACTGTGAAATCCTGCTTCCGCTGTACCGGGAATACGGAACGGATATGTTCGCCATGCTGGACGCGGAGTTCGCGCTGATTCTGTATGACGGAGAAACAAAAGAATATATTGCGGCCAGAGATCCCGTTGGGATTCGCCCGCTGTATTACGGATACGATGCGTCCGGTACGATTTTATTCGCCAGCGAAGCGAAGAATCTGGCTGGGTTAACCGCAGAGATTATGCCATTCCCACCTGGACATTACTATAAGGACGGAAACTTTATCTGCTACTGTGACATTGCCAGGGCGGAAGAAATGGTTCAGGATGATTTGGAAACCGTATGCAGAAATATCAAGGAAAAACTGGTCCGGGGTGTGGAAAAACGTCTGGTTGCAGACGCCAAAGTGGGATTCCTGCTCTCAGGCGGCCTGGATTCTTCTCTGGTATGCGCCATTGCCGCGAAAAAAAGTAAAATACCGATCCGGACCTTTGCGATCGGCATGGACGAAGATGCGATTGACCTGAAATATGCCAGGCAGGCCGCTGATTTTATCGGCAGTGAGCATACGGAAGTTATGATCAGCAAGGAAGATGTGCTTGCGGCGCTGGAGACGGTGGTACATCTGCTGGGAACCTTTGATATTACCACAATCCGGGCGAGCATCGGCATGTATCTGGTTTGTAAGTGGATCCATGAGAACACGGATATACGCGTTTTGCTGACCGGAGAGATTTCCGACGAATTATTTGGCTATAAATACACGGATTTTGCACCTTCCGCTGAAGCGTTCCAGGAGGAATCCGAGAAACGGATCCGGGAATTACATATGTACGATGTACTGCGCGCGGACCGGTGCATTTCGGTCAATTCGTTAGAGGCAAGGGTTCCATTCGGCGATCTGGATTTCGTCAGATATGTTCTGGCGGCCGATCCGGAAATCAAGCTGAACAAATACAATAAGGGGAAATATCTTCTTCGTCATGCTTTTGAGGGTGGGGAGTACCTTCCGGATGAGATCCTCTGGCGGGAAAAAGCGGCATTCTCCGATGCGGTGGGACATTCTATGGTGGACTATCTTAAGGAATATGCGGACAGTGTATATACGGAGGATGAATATAAATTGCTCTGTAAGAAATACACCCATGCAAAGCCGTTTACCAAAGAATCGCTCTTATACAGGGAATTGTTTGAAAAGTATTATCCAGGACAGAGCCAGATGATAGCAGGCTTCTGGATGCCGAATAAAGAGTGGAAGGGCTGCGATGTGGATGATCCGTCCGCGAGAGTCCTTGCCAACTATGGCGACAGCGGAAAATAACGTTACTATGATCATGACCCGGGAATGCGCCAAACTGCGCATTCCGTAAAAACATGATTCAGGTGTGACAGGCGAAAAAGGAGAAGAAAAATGAGTATTCATGAAGAATGCGGCGTGTTCGGTGTGATTTCTCCGAATCCGTGCGAGGTTGCAAATATGGTTTATTACGGCTTATATGCCCTTCAGCACAGAGGGCAGGAAAGCTGCGGAATCGTGGTAAATGATGATGGAATATTCGTTTCCCATAAGGATCTTGGTCTGGTGGGCGAAGTTTTTCAGCCGGGTATTTTGTCTGCTATGCCAAACGGGAAGATTGCGGTCGGTCATGTCCGCTACGGCACTACCGGAGGAACAAACCGCAATAACTGCCAGCCCATCGAGGTGAATCATCAAAAAGGAAGAATGGCCATCGCCCATAATGGGAATCTAAGCAATGCGGCCAAACTGCGGAACCGCCTGGAATTGTCCGGCGCTATTTTCCACACTACCAGCGATACGGAAACCATCGCTTATATCGTAACAAAAGAGCGTCTTGCTTCGGCTTCCATTGAAGAAGCCCTTAGCAAAGCCATGAACACACTGGACGGAGCATACTCTCTGATACTGATGTCGCCGCAAAAGCTGATCTGCGCCAGAGATCCTTATGGTTTCCGTCCGCTCTGCTATGGAAAAACAGACGATGGACTGTATGTAGCCGCCTCGGAAACAGCTGCGCTGAAAGCGGTAGGAGCTAATTTTATCCGGGATGTAGAACCTGGGGAAATTTTAGTCTTTGACGGGAAAAATGTAGTATCCCGAAGAGAACACTGCGGCACAAAAGAGAAAAAAATGTGCGCTTTTGAATATATCTATTTTGCGCGGCAGGATTCTGTGATAGACGGCGTATCCGTCCATTCCGCCCGGTTCCGCGCAGGACAAATCCTGGCAGAATATCACCCGGCTGAGGCGGACGCAGTGATTGGCGTCCCGGATTCCGGTCTTGACGCCGCTCTGGGGTACAGCAGGGAATCAGGCATTCCCTATACCATCGGCCTGATCAAGAATAAATACATTGGCAGGACTTTTATTTCTCCCGGACAGTCAGGCCGTCTGGATCAGGTGAGAATCAAACTGAGCGCCATTGAGGACAATATAAAGGGCAAACGTGTCATTTTAGTTGACGATTCTATTGTCAGAGGAACTACCAGCAGACGCATTGTAAAGCTTCTCAGGGAAGCAGGCGCTTCGGAAATCCATATGCGGATTTCTTCTCCCCCGTTCCTGTATCCCTGTTATTACGGAACAGATATCGATTCCAGCAGGCATCTGATCGCCAGTAAATATACAGTAGATGAAATTGCTGAGATTATTGGCGCGGATACACTGGGATACCTGCCGGTGAAGGAGCTTGCAGCCATGACAGGATGCAAGCAATATTGCAGCGCCTGCTTTGACGGTCATTACCCGACCGCAATTCCAAGCGATACGAGGAAGGATCGGTTTGAAAAGAAATTATCATGCAGATAATTGACATAAAACATCATTGAATAAACATAAATACTATGATAAAATATTTTCATTGAGGGGAAAACGTTCTTGTTTTCCCCGGAATATCTAAGCCGTAAGGCATCACATGTTCGGAGCTTCATATCGAAGAGTTAACCCGGCGATGATGAGAAATAAAAAGAAAGAAAAGGTAGAAAGGAGTATTTGCGTATGGCAAATGTGTTACAAAAGCATTTTCCCATGATCAGGGAGAGACAGGAGGTTTTGGAGGAGATTCAGAGCCGGGATGAATTGTCGGTAATCTTTGAAGGCTGGGGAAGGAAACATCAGGAAGAATTTTTGGATTATTGTACCGGGGTTAGGGGAATTAAGCTTCTGTATGATCAGTTTTTTAAAGCGGTTATGAATCCGGAAATAACGCCGGAACGATTAGAGGAGCTGATTTCTCTGATACTGGGAGAAAGAGTGAAAATATTAAAAGTCCTTCCCACGGATTCCACAAGGATTGCGGCAGAAAAGTCTTTGCTTGTACTGGATATTGTGGTTGAGCTTGGAAATGGGAGCATTGCAAACGTAGAGGTTCAGAAAATAGGCTATGCATTTCCGGGACAGAGGAGCGCCTGTTATTCGGCGGATTTGCTGCTCCGGCAGTATAAACGGGTGAAAGGGGAGCGTGGAAAAGCTTTCAGCTATAAAGATATAAAAAAGGTATATACGATCGTTTTCTTTGAAGAAAGCGCAGGGGAGTTCCATAAGTTTCCAAAACAATATATTCATCATATGAAACAGAAGTCAGATACCGGATTAGCAGTAGAGCTTTTACAGGAATATACGTT
>CAZGVY010000059.1:0-11479 GCA_964529215.1 uncultured Mordavella sp.
GGAGAGCATCTGCCTTACAAGCAGAGGGTCACAGGTTCGAGCCCTGTAGGTCCCACTTTATAGCGGCAGTCTATTGCAAAGACATGAGAATGTGTTTTACATTCAGAGAGACATCCGTAATTGATGTCGGATAAGTGAATATGGCGGGATAGCTCAGTTGGCTAGAGCACACGGTTCATACCCGTGGTGTCGCTGGTTCAAATCCAGTTCCCGCTATTTAAGAAAAGTCCTTGAGAGAGGGCTTTTTTTTGTTGCCAAAGCATTCGGAGGGAGCTGCCGGCGGTAGGTTCTGTAAGTGCAAAAAAGTTCTATGGATTTCTTGAAAATAATCAATAAGATAATATTTTAACAATTAAATCAAATTGCCATATTTAAAATTGCACAAATTGAGAATGAGATATTGAACATATTTTGTTGATTTTGCATAAAAATAGTGGTAATAATATAAGTACAAGGAAGGATAAAATCGATTTTTGACTGAGGAAATTGTAATGAATGAAAGGAAGGAGGAACGAGAATGAAGGTATTGGCAGTATGCGGATTGGGAATAGGTTCCAGTATGATATTAAAAATTAATATTGGGAAGATATTAAAAGAGCTTGGGATCAATGATTATCAGCTGGATGTAGCAGATATTGGTTCGGCAAAGTCTGTTCGGTTTGATATGGCCGTAACTTCTGTAGAGCTTGCGGATGTGCTGAAAAAGAGTATGAATGAGGAAGAACAGTACCGGGTTCTTGCAATTAATAATTTTGTTGACAAGAGTGAGATGAAAGAAAAAGCAAAGGCATGTTTGGAAAAACAGGGGCTTTTGTGAAAAACTAAGAGATGAGGAGAGGAAAGCATATATCTGAAGAAAGGAGAAGGAAAGAATGCAGGTTTTATGGTTTATTATTAACAATTTTTTAACTGACGCGACAATACTGATCGGTATTATCGTTCTGATAGGGCTTCTGGTCCAGAAAAAGAGCTCTGACCAGGTTATTATAGGTACGATGAAAGCAATTATGGGTGTTATTATCCTGAATACTGGATCGGGCGTTATGGCTGGAGTTATCACGAATTACCTGTCGCCGCTTCTGCTGGAGGCATTCCATATTGAAGGGCTGGTACCTATGACGACTTCGGTGGTTGCTATGGCAACGGAAAACTATGGTGCGACTGTAGCGTATATCATTGTAGGAGCTTTTATTGTGAATCTGATCCTGGCAAGGTTTACGCCGTTTAAGTATATCTTTCTTGCGGGGCATCATTTCCTGTATGTGGCATGTGCGATGACAGTGGCAATGGCCTGCGCGGGAGTATCCGGCCTTCCGGCAGTATTGATCGGCTCTGTGATCGCGGGCTGTATGTATGTGTTCCTGCCGGCAATCAATCAGAAATCCATGAATGAGATAACGGGCGGACAGGCGCTGGCGCTAGGGCATTTTGGAGCAACAGGTTATTGGATCGCGGGTCAGGCTGGTAAGATTTTTAAGAACAGCAAGGATAAAAGTACAGAGGATTTAAAGCTTCCCAAGGCATTTGCATTTGCTAAGGAGACCGTTTGTGCAGTAGCCGTAGTAATGTTCCTTTTGCTGGGAGCATGTACGCTGAAAACAGGGGCGGGATTCCTTGAAAGTGAGCTGGGAGTAACGCAGAGTACCGTTACATTCCTGATTACACAAAGTATTACCTTTGGCGCAGGCCTTACGATTCTTTTACAGGGTATCCGGATGATGATTTCCGAGATTTTAGCGGCTTTCGAAGGGATTGCTGCAAAGGTGATCCCGGATGCGCTTCCCGCATTGGACGTTCCGGTTGTGTTCCCGTTTGCACCGAACGCTGTGCTGATTGGATTTGTATCTGCAACGGTGGCAGCGATCGTGGGATCTGTATTGTTCAGCTTTGTGGTTGGAGTATTTGTAGTCCCGCCGATCATAGAGACCTTTTTCATGGGCGGCACCGGAGGTGTGTTTGGCAACCGTACCGGAGGTGTAAAAGGCGCTATCCTGGGAGGAGCGATCAATGGACTTCTGTTTATTGTCCTGCCATATTTGTACTTTGTAGTTTGTGAACCGTTGTTAGGTTCGCTAAATGTGACGGTCGTGGATCCGGATTTTGTATGGGCAGGTATCCTTGCATTCCTGGCGGCGCTGGGCGTAGGGGCAGTCGCGGGGTAATCTGGTATGGAACTGATTGATATCACACAAGCGTATGAACCGGGAATGAAGCGTTATGGAAGTATCGCTGATTTTGAATATGAATGGCTGAGGCATTATAGCAAGGGTTCCGGCATGGCGATTTCTAAGATTACGGTTACCAGCCATCTTGGTACGCATATAGACGCGCCTTATCATTTTTTAGAAAAAGGGCGCAGGGTGGATGAAATACCTTTGGGCATATTGTGCGGTACAGCCCAGGTGATCGATGCCAGAGGGAGAAGGGTTATAACAGAGCAGTTTTTGCGGGAAATAGAGATTGACAGTACCAGACTGATTTTTCTGACCGACAATACAGATATGCTGGATAGAGAAGAAGTTGTTGAAAATGTATATTTTTCTCCGGAGGCCTGTCATTATATGGCGGGTCTGGGAGTCAGGCTGGTAGGAACCGACGATTTCAGCGTAGACGCCAGAGGAGATAAGGCCCGCCTGGCACATAAACCGCTGCTGTATGCAGATATTGTTATCCTGGAAGGCCTTATGCTGAAAGGCGTAAAACCAGGCATGTATGAGCTATGGTGCCTGCCGCTGTACTTGCGCGGGCTGGAGGCGGCGCCCTGCCGGGCGGTTCTTGCAGGCCATACAGCCGGGAAATAGTATGAACGGAAAGCGTTACACTGCTCTATGAGAAAAATTGGGAGGAAAAGAATGAAGAAGGTAATAGTAACCGGAGCATCAGGATTGCTTGGCGGAGATATTGCGGATACATTTGAAAAAAACGGCTATCAAGTAAAGCGGCTTATGGGACGCAGGGATATTAATCTTTTGTCGGCACAGGCAGTACTTGACTGTATGAAGGATTTTAAACCGGATTTTGTGATACACGCCGCCGGATACAGGGATTTGGATGAGCTGGAGCGGCATGAGCGGGAGGGGTTTGAAGCGAATGCCATGAGTACCAGGAATATCGCTCTGGCATGCCGGCAGGCAGGTTGCATGCTGATATATATCAGCAGCGATACGGTATTTGATGGTGAAAAAGCTTCCGGGTATCATGAATTTGATACTCCCTGCCCGGTGAATGCCTATGGAAGAAGTAAGCTGGCAGCGGAACAGACGATCCAGTCGCTGATGGATAAATTCTTTATTGTGCGTACCGCTATATTATTTGGGTACAAAGGGCACAGAGAAAATAATTTTATTTTCCATATTGTAGACGAACTGAGCGAAGGGCGCAGCATCAGCGCCAGCAGGGACCAGGTGTGCTGTCCCACATATACGGCTGATCTGGCGGAGGCGCTTATACGTCTGGCGGAAACCGAATGGTATGGCATATATCACATTACAAATTCAGGAACGGCTTCCAGGTATGAATTGAGTCTTAAGGTAGCGGAGCTTGCCGGATTAGAAACAAAGCTGGTGAAAGAGGCAGACTCTGCTGCAATAAGAGTGGCGCAGCGGGCCAAAAATACAACGTTTCATTCGATCGCATGGCCGGCGGTATTCGGGGATGAACTGCCCTCCTGGCAGGACGCCCTGGCGCGGTGTATGGAAGAATACAAGACTATGGCCAGAAACCAGAGATGATCAGGGGATCATAGAATAGCAAATAAGAAAGAATGGATGTGATGGAATATGTTGGCGGAGCTGATTTCTGAAAAAGAAATTACCGTGAAGATAGAGGCTTCGGATTGGGAGGATGCGATCCGGAAATCGGCGCAGGCGCTGCTGGATAACGGAGCAATTGAGGATCGCTATATTACTGGCATGATACAGACTGTAAAAGAACTGGGCCCATATATTGTGATAGCGCCTGCAGTGGCGATTGCCCATGCAAGGCCGGAGTGTGGAGTGCTGCGGACAGATATTTCCATGGCAACTCTGAAAACACCGGTGTGCTTCGGACATGCGGGAAATGACCCGGTAAGCCTGGTGATTACTTTGGCGGCCAGGGATAGCGACGAACACCTGGATGCCCTGGCGGATCTGGCGGATCTGCTCAGTGATACTGCCAGGTTTCAGGCCATACTAAAGGCGGATACGCCAAAACAGATTTATAACATATTGTGTAAAGATACGGGAGAGTGCGTATGAAAGTAACAAAATCAATGGAGGAAGTAAGAGATTATATTTCAAGGAAACTGCAGGAAAAGGGAGCTGTGGGAGAAAATGCCAGGCTTGTAGCAGACAGCCTCGTATATGCTGATGCGCGGGGCACGAAATCCCACGGGATCAATATGCTGGCAGCGTATCTGGAACGTATCAGTGCAGGGGGGATGGACGTACATGCAACTCCGGCTGTAGTAAAGGAGGAGGAAGCCTTTGCGGTGATCGATGCGTGCAATGGCTTTGGACAGGCCGGAGTACGGATGCTTGCGGATATCCTTTTAGAAAAGGGAAAGCAGATGCCGGTTGTCTGCGGCTGCGTGCGTAACCTGAACCATTGCGGGGCGCTGGCCTATTATACGGAATACTGTGCGGATAAAGGATATATTGCACTGCTTTTTGTGAACGCGAATCCTACGGTTGCCCCTTTTGGAGCAATGGAAGCAGTTCTTGGAACTAATCCAATGTCAGTGGCCATCCCCACGGAAGGAAGGCCGGTCGTTCTGGATATGGCCTCAAGTGCAGTGGCAAAAGCAAAGATATACCAGGCGGCAAAGACAAACAGTAAAATAGATCCCTCCTGGGCTTTGGATGCAGAAGGCAATCCCACCGATGACCCAAACAAAGCGATTGCCGGAGTCCTGACTGCAATGGCAGGACCGAAGGGCTATGGCCTTGCCCTTGTGGTAGAATCGCTTGCGGGCGTATTAAGCGGCGCCGGTATCACGAGTGAGGTTTCTTCCGTCCACAAAGGACTTACAACAGGTATGAATGCGGGAGGATTTCTGATTTTGATCAATCCGGAGACATTTTTACCGAAAGAGGAATATAACTGCCGGATGAGGCAATTGACGCAGAATGTCAAACAGGCAAAGCCCCGACCGGGCGGACAGGTATTTCTTCCCGGAGAGATCGAACAGAGGAAATACGAAAGATCAAAGACAGAAGGTATTGAATATGACGCGGTGTATTTTGAATAGGCAAAACTGCGGAGGCTGTTGGAAAAACAGGTAAAAGAGGATGAGTCTGTCCAATATGGACTCAAATCGCATTGCGCGAAATAAAAAATGTAAGGAGAAAAAAGTTATGAAAGCAAAAGAATTTATTGGAATTATCCCACCGGCATTGTCATCATTTGACAAGGAAGGAAATGTTTACGAAAAAGGCATCCGGGAAAACATCCGGTTCATCCTGCCCTATGTAGATGGACTTTACCCAATCGGAACCTATGGCTGCGGGCCGTGTATGAGTATCGATGAGAGAAAGAGAGTTCTGGAAATCATTTTGGACGAAGTAAACGGAAAGGTTCCTGTGGTGGCTCATGTGGGTACAGCGGATACAAAGACTACCTGCGAGCTGGCCCGTCATGCAAAAGCGGCGGGAGCGTCCGGCGTAGGAGCGATCAGCCCGTATTATTCGCCCAATCTTCCTGAAGAAGCGCTTTACCGGCATTTTGCAGAATTAATTGATGCGGTAAATGAGGAAGAATTTCCGGTTTTTGTATATAATAATAAGAACTACAGCCAGAATGCAATTACACCGAAGCTTCTTCACCGGCTGGCAGAGCATGGACTGAAAGGATGCAAGGACAGTTCCTTTGATCTTGTTAATTATTATCAATTCCACGAGGCAGTAAAGGATATACCGGATTTTAACCTGATCATTGGAACAGAGGCAATTTTTGTCGCTGCATTTGAAGCTGGCGCAAAGGGCTGCGTCTGCGGGATGGGCAATATTTTCCCGGAGATCATGTGTGAAATGAGAAAAGCTTATCTGGCGGGAGACAAGGAAAAGGCGATGGAATACCAGTATCAGATCCTCGCATTACGGGCAATTACAAAAACTGCCCCCACCGTACCGATCATGCATGCGGTTCTGGCAATGAGAGGCGTGGATTCCGGTTATCCGCGCAGCCCTTATATTGAAATCGAAGAAGGCCTGAAAAACAGTATAAAAGAACAGCTGGTCAGGGCGGGAGTGATCTGACCGTTATGATTCCAGCAAAGGCGGATGCAGGATTACCTGCATCCGCTGACATTAAGGAGATATTTACACTATGCTGTATATGACGCAAAGAGCTTACTCTATCATACAAATATTAATGAAACAAAATGAACCGATTGCGATTTACCAGCTTGCAGAGATGCTGCGTGTCAGTGAACGGACGGTCCGTTATGACCTGGATGTGCTGGAGGAATGGCTGGGATCGAAAGAGATATGGCTGAAGAGAAAGCCAAGGGTCGGTATTTGGATTGATAAAGAATCGCCGGGGTATGGGGCGTTTGGAGCAGCCGTGACGGAGGAAGGAGAGCAGAGGATCTATTCAAAACTGGAGCGGAAGCATTTGATTCTGAAATTACTGCTGGAAGGTGCAGATTGCAGTGCGCAGGGTCTGGCAGATATGATGAATGTAAGTAAGTCTACGGTAAACAGGGATCTGAATGATGTAAAAAGACAGCTTTCCGAATATAAGATCACTTTGTATATCCATAAATATCTTTTTTGTGAAGGCAGCGAATTAAATATCAGAAAGGCGCTGGCTAATACAATCTATGATATTTACGGAAGTACGGCGCTGCCGGAACTGACGGAAAAGAGGATCAAAGAAATTATGGAAATCATGGAAACGGGAAGTATCTGGAAAGAAATTGAGATCACAGAGCCGTTTCTGATTCAATGTGTAAAGGAGATCCAGAAACAATTGAATCTTGTATTTACCGACGACGCAGTAACAGAGCTGATCGTATATCTCTGGATATGCCTGAACAGATTTATCCATAACCATCCGATTTCTATACCGGAGGCAAATATCCGGATGGTAGAGGATACCGCAGAATTTTCGGCAGTGGATCGCGTGTGTGAACGGATCATCAAAAAGGAAGTTCAGGTGAATCTGCCTCAGAGTGAACGGTGCTATTATGCCATGCATGTTCTGGGAGCCGGGATCGGGCGCTCCGGCCATGATCTGGGAGAGGTAGGAAGGCGGGAAATATATTTTCATGCCGCGGTGACCGACTTCCTGTCGGGAGTCGGGAGAACTCTTGGAAAGGAGCTTGTCCATAATCAGGAGCTGTTAAGTGATATGCTGCTGATCCTGCGTCCGTGGATCTACCGTACCAGATTCCAGGTTGCCAGAGGAATTAAGATGCCGCTGATCCTTGAGAAGGATTATTTGGATGTTGTCCAGGCAGTCCATAAGAATGTGCATATACTGGAGCAGTATTTAGATGCTGATTTAGATGAATCAGTGATTACCAATCTGTCTGCATCGGTGGCGGCAGCATATGAGAAAGGGGAACAGATTCCGTCCGAAAAGTACATTTCTGCTATTGTCGTGTGCGGCGCCGGAGTGGGCGCGGCGAAACTCTTATCGGTGCGGATCATGAAGGAATTTCCACAGATTAAAGTCCTTCACGAATTATCGCTTGAGGAATTCCGGGAATTTGATGCAAGCAGTGTTGATATTGTGTTTTCCGCAATTGAGATGCAGAACCCTCCCCGGAATATGATTGTTGTTGATCCACTGCTCGGCCCGGAAAGCCGGAAGGAAATTCCCAGGTATCTGGCGCGGCTGTTTGGCAGTTCGGAACATAGCAGCCATTACATTCAGAAGGTCATGATGATTATTGAAAATCATTGTATCATTGAAAATAGAGACCGTTTGAAGGAAGAATTAAAGGATTTTCTTTTTCCAAGAAATAAATACGAGGTTTCCCATAGAGGAAGCCAGTATTCTATGGCTGCGCTGATCGACAGCAGCCGGATCGCCGTTAATGTAGAAGCCGCCGATTTCCGGGAGGCCATAGCAAAGGGAGGAGAACTTCTGGTGCAGAGTGGTTCGGTGGGAAGGGAATATATTGAAGATATGATCAGGCATACGGAGCGGTATCCTTCGGACGTGGTAGTAACGCCGCAGGTTGCCCTTGCCCATGCCTCCTCAGGGGTGAATGTATCGGAAGTCTGTATGAGCCTGGTGGTGCTGAAATCGCCGGTCTCTTTTGGTTATCCTAAGTTTGATCCGGTTAAACTGGTGGTCTGTCTTGGCACGGTGGATAAGGAGTCTCATGAAAAAGCGATCGGAGATTTCTTAAAAATACTGGAAAACAAATATTTGCTGGAAAATATAATAAATGCAGAAAGTGTGAAAAGCATCCTGCTTACGATCAATGGGATCTGGTAAAAGGAGAGAGGAATATGGAGAAGGTATTAATTACTTCGAAATCCTGCGGTTTGGGGATTGGGAAAGAAGCTGTGAAGGAGCTGTTTAGAGAACGGGGAATAGAGGCCGATCTGTGTGAATGGAATAAAGTGGGAGATTCTATCCGCGGTTACGATGGTATTGTTGTGGGGATGAATCCCTTCGGAGAAGAGGAATTTGCCCGTGCGGAGAAATTAAGGGTGATCATGAAATATGGCGTCGGGGTAGAAAATATCGACCAGGACTGTGCCGGCAGAAGAGGAATCGTGGTAAAAAATATGCCAGGCGTTAATCATGAAGCTGTGGCGGAAATGGCTCTTTCTCTGCTGCTCTGCACGGCACGCCGCATAGCGGAGGGAGACCGCGCCGTGCGGGAAGGAAGATGGCCGAGGCTTACTGGCGTTTCATTAAAAGGGAAAACCATTGGTATTGTGGGCACGGGTGCGATCGGAAGGACTCTTGCAGGTTACCTGACAGGCTTTGGTATGTCCATTCTTGGATATGACAGATTGACGAACGCCGGGTTTGAACATGTGGGAGGCAGGTATGTATCTTTTGACGAGCTCCTTGAGAGAGCGGATTTTGTAAGTATCCATGTCCCGCTGACGGAAGAAACATACCATATGTTTGATAAAGCTGCCTTTGAAAAAATGAAAGGATCGGCAATCCTGATCAACACGGCAAGAGGAGGGGTTGTAGATGAATATGCTTTGAAATATGCGCTGGAGCATGGTGTGATCGCTGGAGCAGGAGTGGATGTCCTGGAGCGGGAGCCTGTGTCGGACAGCCCGCTGCGCGGCCTGGACCAAGTTGTGATCACGCCCCATATAGCGGCTTCTTCCAGGGAATGTATGGAAAAAATGGATAGGATGTGTGTTGAGATTATGGCTAAGGCGCTGCAGACAGCTTGATAATTCTCCAGTGAAATGGTAAAATAATAAATAACATGGAGCGATGCCGGATTAAAAAGGGATCGCTCTTAAAAATGATACGTCCCGGTGTTAAAAAAACACTGGGCGTTTGTGCTGTCATGCCTGGAAAAGTTTCGGAACAGTCAGATATGGCGGCGAAACGATGGAAAAACGAGGAGGATAACAGTATGCGGGTTGGAATGGGATATGATGTGCACAGGTTGACAGAAGACAGGGATCTGATCCTTGGCGGCGTGCATATTCCTTATGAGAAAGGACTTCTGGGGCATTCGGATGCGGACGTTTTGATCCATGCGGTCATGGACGCGCTTCTTGGCGCGGCGGCTCTGGGAGACATCGGAAAGCATTTTCCAGATACAGATCCGGCGTATAAAGGAATTTCCAGTAAGAAGCTATTGAGGCATGTGGGTGAGCTTCTGGAGGAGAAACGGTATCGCATCAGTAATATCGATGCGACGGTTATTGCGCAGCGCCCGAAGCTTGCGCCTTATATCGCGCAGATGCAGAAGAACATTGCAGAAGAGCTTCATATTGGGGAAGACCAGGTGAATATCAAGGCCACCACGGAAGAAGGCCTTGGTTTTACCGGAAGTGGGGAGGGAATTGCGGCACAGGCAGTGTGCTGCCTGGAGGAACGGGTATCATGAAGATCAGAAAGCTGAAAACCTCTGAAAATCATCTGACAAGGCCTCTCTATGAGGAGGTCTTTGCGGAAGACAGCAAGGGGTTTGTGGATTATTATTATCAGGAGAAGACGAAGGATAATCAGATCTATGTTATAGAGGAGGATGGAGATATCCAGGCGATGCTTCATCTGAATCCTTATGAGCTGATGGTAAACGGAAGCAAAAGAAAAGCGGAGTATATCGTGGCAGTTGCAACCAGGGCAGAATACCGGAAACGGGGATATATGGGAGAATTGCTGAAGCAGGCGCTTCTGGATATGTATGCGGCGGGACAATGTTTCACATTTCTGATGCCGGCGGCAGAGGCGATCTATACGCCCTATGATTTCCGTACCGTATACGAGCAGAAAAAAAGGCGCTGCCCCACAGGAGAAAGTAAGCTCCTGTATACGGAGGATGGCGGGGAATGCCAGGCTGCCCCTTTGCAGGAAAATGAATGTAAAGAGCTGGCAGAGGCAGCCAGCGAAGCGCTTGCCCAAAGCTATCAGGTCTATGCTTTCCGCAGTGAAGAATACTATCAGCGCCTTAAGAAAGAATATGAGAGCGACGGGGCAAAATTAATGGTATACCGGGAGGGGGAAAAGATCGCTGACTGCAGGCCATACATCCCGGATGAGGCTCCCGGGGAAGAAAACCCGAAGATCATGGTACGTATTCTGGATGTAAGACGGATGCTGATGTCAGTCCGGCTAAAGACACTTACGGCAGTTTGCTTTACGGTGACGGATCCCGTGATCCGTGAGAACAACCGCTGTGTGGTGATCACTGGCACCGAATTTTCGGGAGTCATGCTGATGGATGCAAAGCCGGAAAACAGCGAAGGAAGGATTCCGGTCTCAGCCCTGGCGAGCTTCCTGTTTGGAGCAAAATCGGTGGACGAGCTCTGTGAGGAAGAGGGGGTTGAGATGACCGGACGTATGAAAAATGAGATGGATAAGTTTGTTCCGCTGTCGCGGATCTATTTAAATGAGGTTGTGTAGGGAAACTTTAGAAAATCTTTTGATTTTTCAGGCAGTTCTTTTTAGATTTTTCAGGTATTGTATATCACATCATCAGAATGATAAAGAAAAGACATGGGTTATATAGGGGGAGATCAAGATGGACGAGAAGTATAATCATGTTCTGATCGTAGAGGACGACAAGGAGATCAGGGAAGGCGTGGAAATCTACCTGCAAAGCCAGGGCTATCAGGTTTATCAGGCCTCGGATGGGATCAGGGGACTGGAGATCATTGAGAAGGAGGAGATCCATCTGGCGATCGTGGATGTCATGATGCCCCGTATGGATGGGATCACCATGACTGCAAGGCTCAGGGAGAAGCATGATTTCCCGGTTATTTTCCTGTCGGCAAAATCAGAGGAGGTGGATAAGATCCTGGGGCTGAATATGGGGGCGGACGACTATGTGACAAAG
>CAZGVY010000060.1:0-11468 GCA_964529215.1 uncultured Mordavella sp.
TGGGACAGAGAAGCGCCGTATCCATTGCAAGAAGGCTGCAGGATCCGCTGGCGGAGCTGGTGAAGATCGAACCGAAATCCATTGGAGTAGGACAGTATCAGCACGATATGAACCAGAAGAAGCTGGCTCAGGCGCTTGGCGGGGTGGTAGAAGACTGTGTAAATAAGGTCGGAGTAGACCTGAATACAGCTTCAGCGCCGCTGCTTTCTTACATTTCCGGTATCTCCGGAACCATCGCGAAGAATATCGTGACTTACCGGGAGGAGAATGGAAGCTTTAAGAGCCGGAGGGAGCTTCTGAAGGTAGCAAAATTAGGTCCCAAGGCATTTGAACAATGTGCCGGATTCATGCGGATCAATGGCGGGAGCAATCCGCTTGACGGGACCAGCGTACATCCGGAGTCTTATGAAGCGGCGGAAAGACTGCTGAAAAAGCAGGGGTTTGTGCCGGAGGATATCCGCGGCGGTAAGCTTACAGGGCTGTCGCTTACGATCCGCGATTATAAGAAGCTGGCGGAAGAACTTGGGGTTGGCGAGATTACGCTCCGGGATATTGTAAAGGAGCTGGAGAAGCCGGGACGGGATCCGAGAGACGAGATGCCGAAGCCAATTTTGCGTACGGATGTGCTGGATATGAAGGATTTGAAGGAAGGCATGATCCTGAAAGGGACGGTTCGGAACGTCATAGATTTTGGCGCGTTTGTGGATATCGGAGTCCATCAGGACGGCCTGGTGCATATTTCCGAAATTACCGATAAGAAATTCATCAAGCATCCGCTGGAGGCAGTAAGTGTGGGCGATATCGTGGATGTAAAGGTGCTTAGTGTGGACATGAAGAAGAAACGGATCGCGCTTACCATGAAAGGAATACAGTAAATGCAGTATAGGAACGATAAAAATGGGAATCCCATATCCCTGCTGGGATATGGATGTATGCGGTTTACGAAAAAGGGCGGAAGTATTGATATTGACAAGGCGGAGAGAGAGGTTATGGCGGCAGTACGGGGAGGCGTGAACTATCTGGATACCGCGTATATCTATCCGGGAAGCGAAGCCGCAGTAGGAGAGATCCTGCGCAGGAACCACTGCCGCAGCCAGGTGAATCTTGCGACGAAGCTGCCGCAGTATTATATTAAGTCCAAAGGAGCCATTGACCGTTATTTTGACGAGCAGTGCAAACGTCTTCAGACGGATTATATTGATTATTATCTGATGCATATGCTGACGGATGTGACGGCATGGAATAAATTAAAAGAACTGGGAATCGAAGACTGGATCGGTAAAAAGAAGCGGGAGGGGAAAATCCGGAACTTAGGATTTTCTTTCCATGGAAATACGGAGATGTTTCTTCAGATCCTGGACGCCTATGACTGGGATTTCTGCCAGATCCAGTACAACTACATGGATGAGCATACCCAGGCAGGCAGAAAAGGGCTTCTGGCAGCAGCCGGAAAGGGGATCCCGGTGATCATCATGGAGCCTCTGCGGGGCGGCAAGCTGGTAGAGCTTCTGCCGGGAAAGGCGAAGAAGCTGATTGCAGAGTATCCGAAAGGGTGGTCCGCGGCGGAACTGGCTTTGCGCTGGCTGTGGCAGCAGCCGGAAGTCACCTGTGTTTTGTCGGGAATGAATTCGCTGGACATGATCGGAGAAAATATGCGTATTGCTTCGGAGGTCCAGACGGGGGAATTTACGGAAGAAGATTTTGGCCTGATCGGACGGATCAGGGAAGAGATCCAGAATACGCTCCGGGTGGGATGTACCGGATGCAATTACTGTATGCCCTGCCCGAAGGGGATTGATATTCCGGCTGCCTTCCGGTGCTATAACCACATGTATACGGAAAACAAAGGAGGAGGCAGGCATGAATATCTGCAGACGGTATGTCTTCAGAAGGAATCTGCAGATATAGGAAGCTGCGTAGGATGCGGGAAATGTGAGAAAAGCTGCCCTCAGCATCTGGAAATCCGGAAGAAACTGAAGGAGGCGGACAAAGAACTGCTGCCATTTTACTATAAAGCCGGACTAAAGCTGATCAAAAAATTTGGATTCCTGGGATAGAGAAGGGGTGGTATCGTGGAGACGAGAGAGATATTAACACGGCTGCAAAAGGGAGAAATATCGGTGGATGAGGCGGAGCAGTATTTCCAGGAGCAGCCATTTGAGGAGGATCTTGGAGGAGAGCAGGGTTATGCAAAGCTCGATATCCACAGAAAGGCCAGGCAGGGATTCCCGGAGGTGATCTTCTGCAGTGGGAAAGCGGACGAATTTCTTGTGGAGATCTTTGGCAGGCTGTATGCGCACGAGGGGGAGGTGCTCGGGACAAGAGCCTCTCTGGCGCAGTATGAGCTGTTAAAGGAACATTATCCGCAGGCAGAGTATGACCAGATTTCTCGTATTGTCAAGATAGAGAAGCCGGATAAGATCCGGACAGGCTGCATTGCAGTATGCTCCGCAGGAACGGCGGATATTCCAGTGGCTGAGGAGGCGGCACAGGTGGCAGAGTATTTTGGAAGTCACGTGGAACGCCTGTATGACGTGGGAGTCAGCGGGCTCCACCGGATGCTGTCCAGGCTGGACGTGATCCGGCAGGCGAACTGTGTGGTTGCGGTTGCGGGCATGGAAGGCGCGCTGGCAAGTGTGATCGGAGGACTGGTGGATAAGCCGGTAATTGCCGTGCCTACGTCGATCGGTTATGGCGCGAGTTTTCACGGGTTATCTGCGCTGCTTACCATGATCAATTCCTGTGCAAACGGAATCTCGGTAGTCAATATTGATAATGGATTTGGGGCGGGCTACATAGCCACTCAGATCAACCGGTTAGGAGAAAAAAATGGGTAAAACACTTTATTTAGAATGTTACAGTGGAATCAGCGGTGATATGACGGCAGGGGCGCTGCTGGATCTTGGAGCGGATGAGCATGTGCTGAAGGAGACGCTGAATAGCCTTCCGCTGGATGAATTTGATATCGCAGTTACGCGGGTGAAGAAGTCCGGGCTGGACGCCTGTGATTTCCAGGTGATCCTGGACGAGAGCCAGGATCCGCATGATCATGATATGGAATACCTGCATGGGCACGGGCATGGTCCTGCCCATTCCCATACACATCTTCATAGTGATGAGCATAGCCATATGGACGGGGGAGAGCCCCATCACAGCCATGTACACAGAGGGCTGCCGGAAATCCGGGAGATCATACAGCATTCAGATATGACCCGGCGGGCAAAGGATACGGCGCTCCGGACGTTTCAGATTCTTGCGGAAGCAGAGGCGAAGGCTCATGGGGTGCCGGCAGAACAAGTACATTTCCACGAAGTGGGAGCGGCAGATTCGATCGCGGATATAGCGGCTGTGGCCATCTGCCTGGACAATCTGGATGTTACTGAGGTGGTGGTGCAGGAGCTGTATGAGGGACGGGGAACCATACGCTGCCAGCATGGGGTGATCCCGGTGCCGGCGCCGGCAGTGGTCCATATTGCTTCCGCCCATCAGCTGACGCTGCATATGACAGAGACGGAAGGAGAGCTGGTAACCCCGACAGGAGCGGCAATCGTGGCTGCGGTAAAGACTGCGGATAAGCTTCCGCCAAAGTACCGGGTTCTTAAAACCGGTATAGGAGCCGGGAAGCGGGATTATGAATGTGCCGGAATCTTAAGGGCGATGCTGATCGAACCGGAAGCACAGGAGGCGGATATGGTCTGGCATCTGGAAAGCGATATCGACGACTGCACAGGAGAGGCTCTGGGGTATGTGATGAGCCGCCTCCTGGAGGAAGGAGCCAGGGATGTTTATTATGTTCCGGTATATATGAAGAAGAACCGTCCCGCATATGAGCTGAATGTAATCTGTATGGAGGAAAACAGAGAAAAGCTGGAGGAGATCATATTTCAGAATACAACGACCATCGGCATCCGCAGAGTAAAGATGGAGAGGACCGTTCTGAGCCGGGAATTAAAAGAGATCAATACGTCTCTGGGGAAGGTTCAGGCGAAGCTCTGCAAGGCCGGAGATAAGATGCGGGCGTATCCGGAGTATGAAAGCGTGGTCAGGCTGTGCCGGGAACATGCATTGCCTTATCAGGAGGTATGGCGGACCGTCAGCCGGGAAATAGCAGAATAAGAGGCGGATCTGCAGGTGGGAAAGCAGGAGTGATGACTGTTATGGATTATGGAGAAAAGGTACGGGAATTGAAGGAGCAGATGCAGCGGCTGGCCAGGGAGGATATGGCAGTAGCATTTTCCGGAGGGGCAGACAGCAGCCTGCTGTTAAAGCTTGCGGTGGATGCAGCGGTTCCTTACGGCAGTAATGTGTACGGGATTTTCATGCATACGATGCTTCATCCGCTGGGGGAGGCAGAGGAAGCCAGGGCGCTGGCGGAGGAGTTTGGCGCAAGGTTCCGGGCCGTTTCCGTGGATGAACTGGATGGGGCCCGGATCCTTGATAATCCGGCGGACAGGTGTTACCGTTGTAAAAGATACTTGTTTGAGCAGCTTTTGCGGGAGTGCGGTATCCTTGGCGTTTCTGTGACTTTAGAAGGAACCAACGGAGACGACCTCCGGTTATACCGGCCGGGCCTGCGGGCCGTCAGGGAGCTTGGGATCATCAGCCCTCTGGCGGATGCAGGTTTTACAAAAGAGGAAGTAAGAAGGCTTGGGGCGGAACTGGGGATCTCCGTATCTGGGAAACCGGCATCCCCCTGCCTGGCAACCCGCTTCCCTTATGGGGAAAAGCTTTCCTATGAGGCCATGAGAAAGGTAGAACAGGGAGAACGGTTTATCAGGGATCGTGGATTCTATAACGTGCGGATCCGTGTGCATGGAGATATTGCACGGGTCGAAGTGGACACAGAGGAATTTCCGGATTTCATGAAGCAAAGGGAAGCGGTAACCGGTTATTTAAAGGGGCTGGGGTATCGTTACATCACACTTGATCTGGAAGGATTCCGGTCGGGGAGCATGGATCTTGGCATATCTCCGTCCAGTACCCGTCCGGGTCGGAAATAAAGTATACGCCCATGGCTTTATTGTCATAGCAGATACAGTCCATTTCCTTGTGAAATGCATAAGCCGCATCCATGTCATCGGTGTGCATGGCAAGGTGGATCTCATTGTCTCCTAAGTTGTAGGGACGGTCCATATCACGCAGCCAGGTCAGTTCTAAAAGATGTTCGGTAACTCCGTCGCCCAGGAAAACCAGTTTAAAACTCCCATCTTCGGCTTCCTTCTCTTTCGTAACGGATAGTCCTAACGCTTTCTGATAGAAGTCAGTAGACTTTTCCAGATCTGCAACATTTATATTGTTGTGGTAAAATGTGAATTTCATAATGCACCTCCTGCTTTTTATTTTTAGAATAACATAGTATTCCTTGTGTTGCAAACGGATGTACTGTAAGGACTTTTCCAGAGGGCGTCCAGACAGCGTTCCCTATTGTTTCTGTGCGTATAAAATGGTATGATTATGTGCAGAAAGAATGGAGGATGGAGCAATATGAGAAAATCGGATGACGCCAATATGACAGAGAAAGACAGGCTTAAAGCAGGAGAAATCCCGGATAAGACTGAAACAGAAGATAGGCCGCTGCAGGAACGCTTTGCATTCAGGAGTATCAGGCTGGAGGAAGCGGATGAGGCTGCAGATATTGAAGCCATATGTTTTCCACCGAACGAAGCTTGCTCCAGGGAACACATGCTGGCACGTATTAAAGCCGCCGGGGATTTATTTCTTGTGGCTGTTGATAAGGAGAGCGGAAAGCTGGCTGGTTTCCTGAATGGGATTGCTACGGATGAACATTCCTTCAGGGATGAATTTTTTACGGATGCATCCACGCATGATCCCAAGGGGAAGAACATTATGCTGCTTGGACTGGATGTATTGCCGGAATACAGGAGGCAGGGCCTTGGACGGGAAATCGTTTTTAACTATTGCCGCAGGGAGAAGGAAAGAGGGATCCGGAGACTGGTTCTTACCTGCCACGAGAGTAAGGTGAAGATGTATACAAAGTTCGGATTTCAGGATCTTGGCGAATCCGCGTCAGAATGGGGCGGGGAGAAGTGGCATGAGATGGATATCTGCCTTCATGGACAGGAAGATGAGAAACATTGTCTTTCAAATAACATGGGTGGAAAAAAGAAAAAAGATATGCTATAGTGAATGATACATTATAAAATCCGGACAGATGGGCCGATAGGGTGTGAAAGATGATTCAGGAAATTATAGAGACAAATCAGGAGAGGGAGACCTGGGAGATTGGAAGACGGCTGGGCAGGACTGCGCCGGCGGGACAGGTATTTGCGCTGGTGGGTGACCTGGGCGTGGGAAAGACGGTATTTACCAAGGGACTGGCGGAAGGCCTGGGGATCATGGAGCCTGTGAGCAGTCCCACCTTCACCATTGTCCAGGTCTACGAAGGGGGACGGCTTCCGTTCTATCATTTTGATGTTTACCGCATCGGAGATGTATGCGAGATGGAAGAGATCGGGTATGAAGATTATGTGTATGGACAGGGAGTATCGCTGATTGAATGGGCAGACCTGATTCAGGAAATATTGCCGGAGCATTATACGGAGATACGGATCGAAAAAGATCTGGAGCGGGGATTTGATTACCGGAGGATAAGGATATGCGGATATTAGCGCTGGACAGTTCGGGACTGACTGCGAGTGTGGCGGTTGTAGAACAGAGCGGCGAGGAGGCTGTGACGGTTGCGGAGTATACGGTTAATTATAAGAAGACGCATTCACAGACACTGCTTCCGATGCTGGATGAGATTGTGAAAATGACGGAACTGGATTTGAATGAGATTGACGGGATCGCGGTGGCGGCCGGCCCCGGTTCTTTTACCGGACTCCGGATCGGTTCGGCGACGGCGAAGGGACTGGGATTTGCGCTGGATAAGCCGCTGATCCATATACCTACGCTGGAAGGGCTTGCCTGTAATCTGTGGGGGACGGACAGGATCGTGTGTCCGATCCTGGATGCAAGGCGCGGGCAGGTGTATACAGGGATCTATGAATTCCGGGACGGCAGACTGACAGTAATAGAGGGCCAGATGGCGGTCAGCATTGAAGAACTGGGAGAAAAGCTTAAGAACTACGGGCGTCCTGTGGTATTTTTAGGAGACGGGGTTCCGGTGCACAGGAAAGCGCTGGCAGAACAGATCCTGGCAGGCTATGATATCGTATTTGCCCCGGCAAATATGAACCGCCAGCGGGCGGCGTCTGTGGGAAGCCTTGCCCTCCGGTATTACCGGGAGGGAAGAACCGAGACAGCAGCAGAGCACAGGCCGGATTATCTGAGAGTGTCCCAGGCGGAACGGGAACGTGCAGAACGGGAAGAACGGGCGAAGGCTGAACCGGCCGGCAAAAACAGAAGAGATTAACGGCAATAGGAGAAGACGTGAACGGGATTGGCAGCGGGCCGGAAGTGGAGGTTTACGATGTTTAGTATCCGGAAGATGCGGAGAGAAGATATTGCGGATGTTGTAGAACTGGAGCAGAAGATATTTACCGACGCGTGGAGCGAGAAGGCCATTCTGGGAACTTTGGAACAGGAGCAGGCAATGATCCTGCTGGCGTATGAGGACAGGCTGCTTATTGGTTATCTGATTCTTTATTATGTGCTTGAGGATGGTGAGATCGCGCGGATTGCGGTGGATGATGCTTACAGAAGGCAAGGGGTTGCCACTAAGATGCTGAGGGAACTGGAGAGCCTCTGTGCGGATAATGGGGTGAGTAAGCTGCTTCTGGATGTGAGGGAGAGTAACATGGTGGCCCGCAGTTTCTATGAGAAACAGGGCTTCGTGCAGGACGGAGTCCGGAAGAATTATTACTCGGATCCGGTGGAGGACGGTATTCTTATGAGCTGTGAATTGTAAGCAGCCGTCCGGAACAGGACATGGAACCTGCGGTGAAGGCCGGAGGAACCCGGCGCTCTGGCAGTTCCATAAAAAACAGGCCGTTGCTGCTGCCGGCGGGCGTGCTGAAAGGTACCGGCTTATGGAAATAAATTAACAGGAAAGGAAGCAGTTCCCACTAGGAATAGTAAAAACTGGCCGTTATAATGTAGGCGTAAAAAATAATTTACTACAGGAGGAATACGATGCGCCAGTATACGATGAAAGAAACAAAAGAAATCAGCAAGATTATTTGTAATAAATGCGGGAGAGAGATTCATGCGGCAAACGGCCGTTTGCAGGAGGATGTGTTATCTGTTGACAAACGATGGGGCTATTTTTCAGAGAAGGACAATCAGGTGGATAGCTTTGATCTTTGTGAAAAATGCTATGATGAGTTTGTTGCTACATTTCTGCTTCCTGCCAGAAAGTAGAGGATGGAATGTTAGATGTATGTTTGCTGGGGACCGGCGGCATGATGCCGCTTCCTTATCGGTGGCTGACATCGCTGATGGTGCGCTACAATGGCAGCAGTCTTTTGATCGACTGCGGAGAGGGAACCCAGATTGCAATTAAAGAAAAGGGGTGGAGCTTTAAGCCTATTGACGTGATCTGCTTCACCCATTATCACGGGGATCATATCAGCGGCCTGCCTGGCATGCTGCTTACGATGGGAAATGCGGATCGGACCGAACCCCTTACCCTGATCGGGCCGAAGGGACTTGAGAGAGTTGTAGGCGCCCTGCGCGTCATAGCGCCGGAGCTGCCATTTAAAATTATATATCAAGAAATTACAGAACGCGAACAGACCTTTGAGATGAACGGCTACCGGTTAAAGGCGTTCCGGGTAAATCATAATGTGCCCTGTTACGGGTATACGCTGGAAGTGGACCGGGCAGGAAGGTTTGATGTGGACCGGGCAGAGGCGGCCGGGATCTCCAAACGGTTCTGGGGGATTCTGCAGAAGGGCGAGACTGTTGTGGACAGGGGTTCTGTCTTTACGCCAGACATGGTGCTGGGTCCTGCCAGAAAGGGACTGAAGATCACCTATTCCACAGATACCAGGCCGACGGACTCCATAAGAGAGAATGCCAGAGGTTCGGATCTGTTTGTCTGCGAGGGCATGTATGGTGAGAAGGATAAGCAGAAGAAGGCAAAGGAATATAAGCATATGACCTTTTATGAGGCGGCAGAGCTGGCAAAGGCAGCAGGCGTGAAGGAGCTGTGGCTGACTCATTACAGCCCGTCCCTTAACTATCCTGAGGAGTATATGAAGGACGTGCGGGCGATTTTCGATGCTGCCGTTGCGGCGAAGGACGGGCAGAGCGCTGAGCTTGTATTTGAGGAGGCCTAGAGATGGATGAAAAAAAAGATGTTTTGATTCTGGCAATTGAGAGCTCCTGCGACGAGACGGCTGCTGCAGTGGTGAGAAACGGCAGAGAGGTATTGTCAAATGTCATATCTTCCCAGATCGAACTGCATACCCTGTATGGCGGAGTGGTGCCGGAGATCGCATCCAGGAAGCATATCGAGAAGATCAATCAGGTGATCGGGGCGGCGGTTCTGGAAGCTGGCGTTACGCTGAAGGACATTGACGTCATAGGCGTGACTTACGGCCCTGGCCTGGTGGGCGCGCTGCTGGTAGGAGTTGCGGAGGCAAAGGCGATCGCTTATGCGTCGGGAAAACCGCTGGTGGGGGTACATCATATAGAGGGGCACATTGCAGCAAATTATATTGAACATAAGGAGCTGGAACCGCCCTTTCTCTGTCTTGTGGTTTCCGGCGGCCATACGCATCTGGTCCGGGTAGAGGATTACGGCAAGTTTCATATTATTGGAAGAACCAGGGACGATGCGGCGGGAGAAGCCTTTGATAAGGTGGCAAGAGCGATCGGCCTGGGATATCCAGGCGGCCCGAAAATTGACCGGGTGTCAAAAGAAGGGAATTCGGAGGCGGTTTCTTTTCCACGGGCACATGTGGGGGATTCCCCGTATGATTTCAGTTTCAGCGGGGTGAAATCAGCAGTCCTCAATTATATCAACGGCTGTCAGATGAAGGGAGAGGCCTGGGATCAGGCGGACGTGGCAGCTTCGTTTCAGAAAGCGGTTGTAGATGTACTTGTAGAGAATGCCATGTATGCGGCCGGCGAATACAAAGCAGGGAAATTTGCTATTGCGGGCGGAGTCGCTGCAAATAGCGCGCTGCGGAGCGCGATGAAGGAGGCATGTGAGAAACGGGGGATTACTTTTTACTATCCATCGCCGGTATACTGTACCGATAATGCGGCGATGATCGGAGCGGCGGCGTACTATGAATATAGAAACGGAACCCGGCACGGATGGGATCTGAATGCGGTGCCGAACTTAAAATTAGGAGAAAGATAAATGAAAGAGCGGTGTACAGCGATTGTGCTGGCTGCCGGCCAGGGACGCAGGATGAAAAGTAAGGTCAAGAAGCAGTTTTTGAATATTGCAGGAAAGCCGATCGTATATTACTCGCTGAATTGTTTTGAAAGAGCGCCTTTTATACAGGATATCATTCTCGTGACCAGCAGTGATTATGTAGATTACTGCCAGAAGAATATTGTGGAAAAATATGAGTTCCGCAAAGTGAGGAAAGTAGTGGTCGGCGGTAAGGAACGGTATGATTCCGTATACGCTGGCTTATTAGCGTGTAGAAATACAGATTATGTTTATATCCATGACGGGACCAGGCCCTTTATCGACAGAGAGATGTTAAAACGGGCTCTGGATGGCGTGAAGCAGACAGGTGCATGTGCGGTAGGGATGCCGGCGAAAGATACGGTAAAAATCCTGGACAGGGATCAGTTTGTTACAAAAACGCCAAAGAGAAGCCGTGTGTGGAGCGTACAGACGCCGCAGGTATTCCGCTATCATGTGGTAAGAGAAGCCCATGACGCAGCCCGGAAGGGCAGCATGGAAGGCATAACGGATGACGCTATGATCGTGGAGATGCATGGAAAGTGCAAAGTGAAGATGGTGGAAGGCTCCTATGAAAATCTTAAGATCACAACGACGGACGATCTGTTTGTGGCAGAAGTAATCCTGCGGGGAAGAGAACTGTAAATCCGGCGTGGATATCAGGAATATATTGTTATTTATTTGTCAATTTATACAAAAGCATTGAACAAATGTAAAAATGCTTCCCGGAAAACAGTGAACTTAGACAAAGATTCAAGCGTTGTGTATTGAAATATGTACAATGTCCATGTAAAATGATTGCAGAAAGCGAGAGGAGACCGGATGAAGAAGATAGTTGATGATTGGCGTTTGATTTATAAGGTATGCAGTCTGTATTATGAAGATGATATGCGTCAGCAGGAAGTTAGTGACTATCTGGGGATTTCCAGGGCGACAGTTTCGCGGATGCTCCAGAAGGGCAAGGAAAGCGGGATCGTCCGGGTGGAAGTGATCAATCCGGTTCAGTTTTCTTATAATAAGCTGGAAAGGGCGCTGGAACGTAAGTATGGCCTGAAAGAGGCCAACGAGGTAGAGAGCCGCGCGCTGGATACAAAGACAGAATCGGTTCCCAGGATGTATGAACGTGCGGCGCTGTATT
>CAZGVY010000061.1:0-11463 GCA_964529215.1 uncultured Mordavella sp.
TCAAAATCCAGGCCATAGGTATCATGGATCGCTTTCGCATAGTATTCTCCCAGCCTGCTTAGCTGCGTTCCTGTAACATATGCCCCGGCATTCATAAAAAAAGGAGACTTTCTTCCGCTTTTCAGCGTAAACTCCCCAAATTTTAACACGTCGCTCTCTACCATAAATTCAATAAATTCCTGCTTATATTGTTCCATATCCTTCAAAACCTCCGTATTTACAGGCTTTGCCGAGCCCTTACTTATGTTGTGCGGGTTGATTATCATTTGCCATAAAAAGAACTATTAAATCTTTTCAATTCTATCATAGTTTCCTGTTTATTTCAATCGGCGGACGCCATTAAAACGATTACGATGACGGACAATTAAAACCGCCGGCCACCGTGTGGGGAGCCAGCCTCTTTTTTCTCACTTTTCCAAACCTTCTGGACAATCAGGTTCCCAAAATATCCGCACAGGATCCCCAGCGCCGCTCCTCCAAGCACATCCGTCGGGTAATGCACATACAGATACAGCCTGGAACACGCGATCAGTACCGCCAGTACCAGCGCCGGTTTCCACAGAAATCTTCCGCCCCCGAAGTACAGCGCAGACGCCGATGCGAAGGAAGCCGCCGTATGGCCGGAGGGGAAAGAATAATCACCGGGCTTAGGGATCAGCAGCTCTACTGCCGGATTCCTGTCGTAGGGACGCATCCTTGCCACCACATTCTTCATGATCCCGTTACAAAATATCACATCCAGGAGAAGGGCCGCAGCCAGCACCGCTCCCGTTTTTCTTGTCTGCGGAATGATCAGCAGGACTACCGACAGCAGGATCCATATCATGCCGCCATTTCCCAGTGATGTGACCGCCGGCATCAGTATATCTCCTACCGGGCTGCGCAAGCCTTGTATCCAATCCAAAATCTGTATTTCGATTCCCATCCCAAACTCCTTTATCCGTTTATTTACTATATTATACGGGATGCTTAAAAATAATCCAAGTATCATTATCTGGATTTTTTACAGGCCATTATTGTCAGAATATTCTGCATTGTACAAACTTTTTAATTAATTATTCACATTCAAAATATTTATTATCTTTTTCTTTTAAAAAAATTTTAAATTTTTTTGATTTTTCTATTGACATTTCCAAAATAATGCGATATTATAATATCAACAAAAAACAAAAGAAAAGGAGGACAGACCACCAAAAATATAAGTTAATAATTTTTAAAAACAAAATCAATAGAAAAGAGGTATAGTCCAATGTACTAAGAATTTTTAAATCGGATCGTCTATCTTAACAAGAAAAAGTAAAGTCCAATGTGCTAACACATTATAATCGAGATATTATCGAAAGATCATTTGCGAATACTATGAAGAATAGTTTAAGATAGATAAGAAGAGAATAAAGGAGGATAGTCCAATGGATGGAATAGTTTAAAATCCGCTGTGTTGAATGAGTCGTCAATACAGCGGATTTTACATTTTCCTAGATCTCCCTGGTATATAGCTTCAGCCATTCTTTTTCTTCTTCCGTGAGGTAAGAAGCCAGGCTTTCATATACCTTCTTATGATAAGCATTTAACTGCTTTTTTTCTTCTTCCTTCATCATCTGCGGATTGAGCGCATCCAGATCGAAGGGAATCAAAGTAAGGGTCTCAAAGTACATAAACTGGCCGTATTCATTTTTCTCGCCTTCACAGACCAGAAGTTCATTCTCCAGCCGGACCCCATGGGAACCCTCGATATAGATCCCCGGCTCGTCCGTCAGGATCATACCCTTCATAAGCTCCTGGACATCCCCGCCCCGGTAACGCCAGCGGAGGTCCGCCGGGCCTTCGTGTATGTTCAGAAGATATCCTACTCCATGTCCGGTTCCATGATTAAAGTTTTTCCCTCTGTCCCAGAACGGCTTCCTTGCCGCATAGTCCAGGGTCATGCCATTGGCGCCCTTTAAAAACCGGGCATTTGCAATGCTCAAATTGCTGACTGCCACCAGCGTAAAGTCATCCTTCAGCTTCTGCGGGACATCCCCTGCCGCATAGGTTCTGGTAATATCCGTAGAACCTTCATAGAAACCTGCGCCGGTATCCATCAGCAGGAAATTTCCCTCCTTAACTTCCACATCTGTCCCGGGCGAAGAAGAATAATGCACGACCGCCGCATGTTCCCCATACGCACTGATCGGATCAAAGCTCGGACGCAAGAAATTCCCCATTTGTTTGCGGAACTCATCCAGTTTAGCGGAAGCGCTCATTTCTGTGATCCGGATCTGGCCTGCATTCTCCTTTAGCCATTTCATAAAGCGTACATGCGCTACGCTGTCCTTGATCTGAGCCATGCGGATATTCTTAATCTCCGTCTCGTTTTTTACTGCTTTCATCAGGATTTCCGGATTCGGTTTATTTATTTTCTTTATCCCCTCAGGGATATCTTTATAAAGGGCATAGCTCAGGTTCGCATCATCCAGGAGCAGCCCCTTCTCAGCGCTCAGGTTTCTGATATCCTCATAAATAGCATTGTAGGGATGAAGGCTTATCCCGCAGGCGGCAAGATCCTCCCTGACGGTCCCGTCCAGCTTATTCTCATCGATATACAGCTTCACTGTTTCCATTGTGATCAGCGCATAGGACAATACCAGCGGGAAATATTCCACATCATCTCCGCGGATATTCAGCATCCAGCAGATATCATCCAGAGTAGTCAGCACATGTACGTCCGCGCCATATTTCTCCATTTTCCTCCGGATACCGGCAAGTTTAGCGGAAACGGGTGTTCCTGTATATTCCAGCCCCAGGGCGAATGCCGGCTTCTTAGATATCTCCGGCCTGTCCTCCCACACAGCGCCGATCAGATCCTCCGTATACAGGATTTTCCCATGCTTTTCTTCTGCCAGCTTTTCATACCGCATACCGGCGCTTACCGATACGGTACGGCCGTCAAAACCGATGGTTCCTCCCTCAGGCAAAGCCTCCTTCAGATATTCTTCCAGCTCCGGCACGCCCGGTTCCCCCATTTTCCGAAGCATGACAGATGTTCCCTTAAGCTCCTCTGCCGCCTGGAGAAAATATCTTGCGTCTGTCCACAGCCCCGCTTCGCTGGCTGTGATCACCGCCGTTCCCGCGGATCCGGTAAACCCGGTGATAAATTCTCTTGCTTTAAAATGATCTCCCACATATTCGCTCTGATGGTAATCGGCAGTAGGAACAATATAAATATCAATTCCCTTCTCTGCCATCTCCTTCCGGAGCGCTCCTATCCTTTCCTGAATATCCACTGCATCCACCTCCGTATTTATTTTACCTATTATGCAATCTGCCACTCCTGCGGCCTCATGATCCAGGAGGCCGCGGCTGTCCGCCCTGTGTCAGGATCTATGGGTCATATCTGTTCAGCCACTCTTTTAACAGTTCTACATACCGGTCCGTATCCTCCACAAAACACATATGCCTGCAGGTACGGAACAGCTCCCACTCTGCATTTGGGATCCGGTCATACATATATTTGGCCACATAGGGCGTACACAGATCATTCCCTCCACTGATGATCAGCGCCGGTTCCTCTATATCCGGAAGCTTCGCCGTCACATCATAATCCTTCAGGGTTCCTGTCGGTGTGAACTCATTGGGCCCCCATCCTTCTATGTAAGACTCTGTACCAAGTTTTTTCTCTCTCCTTAGACACTCCGGCGCATCCTCCGTAACCCTGCCGGACGCATGGCGCAGCATATACTCCGCCTCTGCCGCCTTGTATTCCGGGCTGCTGTAATCGCCGGAACGGTCTGCCTCTGCAATCGCCTCCTGCATATCCTCCGGCAGCAGCTGGATCAGCCTCTCCTGCTCCTCAGCCCACAGCTTCGAAGACGGAAGCGTACTGGACAGGATCAGGCTCTTGATCCCTTCCGGCTGGAAACCACATACATACTCCAATGCCAGCATCCCGCCCCAGGACTGCCCCAGAAGATGCAGCTCGGTCAGTCCCAGATATTTCCTGAGACACCGGAGCTCCTCGATCCAGACCCCGGCATTCCACAGATCCGGCCTGTTCTCCACAAAGGAGTTCCCGCAGCCCAGCTGGTCATACATAATAAGCTCCCGTCCGTCTTCCTCTGCGAGCCTGTCCAGAACCTCAAAATAATTATGAGTGGAACCCGGCCCTCCATGCAGCAGCACCAGGGGCTTCTTATTTCCTGTCCTCTCTCCTGCGATCCGAAAATACGTACGATATTCCAAATATGGCATATAGCCTTCCCTGATCTTCATATTACTCTGTTCTCCTTTTCTATTCCAGGAACCTCTGCATCTATCCGTCTCCTGCCTGCACCCTGCGCATGAAACGAAGCGCCTCCGGGGCGAGGCTCCGGCGGCGCGGCATTATTCTACGGCTCCAGTCATTTCTGCGACGGATGCAAATCCATACTTCTCCATATAATCTTTGATACCGTCTATGATTTCCATAGTGACCGCCGGATTGTGGAAATTTTCCGTTCCCACAGACACGGCGCTGGCTCCCGCAAGGATCATTTCAACCGCATCCTCCGCGCACCGGATCCCGCCCATGCCGATAACCGGTATCTTCACCGCCCCGGCGGCCTGATAAACCATCCGGACTGCAACCGGATGGATCGCCGGCCCGGACAGGCCTCCGGTCTTATTTGCAAGGGCAAAGGTCCTGCGGTGGATATCGATTTTCATCCCTGTCAGCGTATTGATCAGGGATAACGCGTCTGCGCCTCCGGCCTCCGCTGCCCTCGCCATCTCGGTGATATCTGTCACATTGGGGCTCAGCTTCATAATGACAGGCTGTCTTGCATATTTTTTTACAGCTCTTGTAATCCGCTCCGCCGCTTTCGGCTCCTGTCCAAAAGCGATCCCCCCCTCCTTTACGTTGGGACAGGAAATATTGATCTCCAGCATATCCACATCTTCCTCTGCAAGACGTTCTACTACTTCGCAGTAATCTTCCTCTGATTTTCCGCATACGTTCACGATGATCCTGGTATCATACTGCCGGAGAAATGGAATATCCCGCTTGCAGAACAGCTCGATCCCCGGGTTCTGCAATCCGATAGCATTCATCATACCGCCATATGTTTCCGCAACCCTGGGCACAGGGTTCCCGGGCCAGGGGACATTTGCCACGCCTTTTGTGGTCACTGCGCCCAGTTTATTCAGATCTACGTATTCCGAAAACTCTGCACCAGAGCCAAAGGTCCCGGACGCTGTGGTCACCGGATTCTTCCATTCTACTCCGGCTATATTTACCGCCATATTCATCAGATCTCCACCTCCGTCGATAAAAATACCGGCCCGTCCTTACAGATACGCTTGTTCTTCACATTACTGTGGGAATCCGTCTCCACGCTCTGGCATACGCATCCCAGGCAGGCGCCGATCCCGCAGGCCATACGTTCTTCAAGAGAAATATAGCACTCAATGTTTCTTTCCAGGGCATACGCTTTGATCGCCCTCAGCATAGGTGCAGGGCCGCAGGCATAGATCACATCTGCCTCCAGCCGGTTTGCCCTTACAGCATCCAATACGTTTCCTCTGATCCCTACGCTTCCATCCTCGGTGGCAATATAGAGCATTCCGTTTTCTGCCAGGGAATCCCTCAGAAACGTATGCCGGTCCCGGTATCCTGCGATGATCTGCTTTTCCTTACAATCGATCCGCTTTGCCAGCTCCAGGACCGGCGGAACTCCGATTCCGCCTCCCATCAGGAATACCTTCCGGCCCACGGCCCGTTCCATCGGGAATCCATTCCCCAAAGGCCCCAGCACGTCAAGCGTATCCCCCTGCTTCAGCAGGGAAAACTGCCTGGTTCCTGTATGTTCCCCGGTCACCCGGTATACCATACGGAGCGCCCCCCTGGACGGATCGGTTTCACAGATACTGACCGGCCTTGGAAGCAGGCGGCTTTTGTCCGGCGTATATACAGACATAAATTGTCCTGGGACTGCGCAGTCCGCAGCCCGGGTTCTGATCCATATGCTGAAAATGTCTTTGGCAAGCTGTTCCTGTGACAGAACCGCCGCCCGTTCTTTTTCCTTCGTCATAACGCTCCCCTGATATCTGCAATCATATCTTCAACTGCCGCCCTTGAGGCGTCTCCAAAATGCTCCGCGCCATACCTGGAATATTTTTCCTGCTTATAAGCCGCAATGATCCCGCGGGAAGAATTGATGATAGCGCCCAGCCCGTCCTCATTGAAGAAATGAGCCAGATCCTTACCCTTTCCGCCCTGTGCGCCATATCCCGGAACCAGAATATAGGCTTTTGGCATAATCTTGCGGAGGAGCTTTCCCTGTTCAGGATAGGTAGCTCCCACTACCGCGCCGATATAACTGTATTCTTCTCCCATACAGGCCTGTCCCCAGGCCGCCACTTTCTCGCCCACCAGCTCATACAGAGGCCTTCCCTCTGCCAGGCGGTCCTGGAACTCCCCGCTGGACGGGTTCGAGGTCTTAACCAGAACAAACAGGCCCTTTTTCTCCTGTCTGCATATCTCCGCAAACGGATCAATACAGTCCGAACCCATATAGGGATTGACCGTTATAAAATCCTCATCAAAGGGAGCAAACGTATGACTGCCCACCTGTACCCTGCCCAGATGCCCCGCGGCATAAGCGGCAGATGTGGAACCGATATCCCCTCTTTTAATATCCCCTATAACCACAAGGCCTTTTTCTTTACAATAATCAACCGTCTTTTTAAAAGCCGCGATACCAGGGATCCCAAACTGCTCATACATAGCGATCTGAGGCTTCACCGCCGGAATCAGATCCCAGATCTTGTCCACGATCTCCCTATTAAACTGCCAGATTGCCTCGGCAGCGCCCTCAAGTGTCTCCCCGTATTCTGCAAATGCTTTCTTCTGTACCTGCTCTGGAACATAGCCAAGCATCGGATCCAGTCCCACTACAACAGGCGCCCCTGTTTTCTTAATATTCGCAATTAGTTTATGAATCAACCGTCTGTCCTCCTTCATATACAATGTTTCCATCCACGACCGTACATCTCACCTGGCCTTTCACCTTCCATCCATGGAAAGGTGTATTCCTGCCCTTGGAGAAAAAGGTCTCTCTATCGATCCGGTATTCCTTCCTGGGGTCAAAGACCACAAGGTCTGCCCTCTTCCCCTCCGAGACAGAGCCTCTGTCCTCAAATCCCAGGATCCTTGCCGGATTATAGCTCATCTTCTCTGCCATCTGCATCGGAGTCAGGATCCCCTTCTCCACAAGCTCAGTATAGGTCAGCGCCGCGGACGTCTCGAGTCCCACGATCCCAAATGCCGCCAGCTTCATACTGAGATTCTTCTCCGCCGCAGCATGGGGGGCGTGATCCGTAGAGATCACATCCACCGTACCGTCTCTCAAGCCTTCGGTCAGCGCTTCCACATCCTTCCGGCTCCTGAGGGGAGGGTTCATCTTAAAATTCCCATCGTCCCGGACGATATCATCCTCCGTCAGGATAAAATGATGCGGGCATACTTCTCCCGTTACCGGGATCCCTTCCGCCTTCGCCGCTCTCAGCATCTTCACGCTATCCTCTGTAGAACAATGGCATAAATGGAGTTTTGCACCCGTCTCTTTCGACAGCAGAATGTCTCTCGCCACGATCACATCCTCCACAGAATTGGTAATCCCCTTTAGTCCGAGGCTCTCCGCTTTCTTTCCGGCGTTCATTACGCCGCCTTCTACCATCGTGATATCCTCGCAATGGGCAAACACCACCATGCCCATCTCCCTGGCAAGCTTCATTCCCTTCCGGTACAGGGATGCATTCATCACAGATCTGCCGTCCTCGCTGATCCCGACACAGCCTGCCTTTGCCATTCCCCGGATATCGGACAGTTCCTCTCCCTCCTGTCCGGCCGTCACAGAACCCAGCTGGTACACATGAGTCAGGGATTCCTCCGCTGCACGGCTCTGCACCTGGGCCACCTTCTCTGCCGTATCGGTCACCGGTTTCGTATTCGGCATAGCACACACGGAGGTAACACCTCCCCGGACCGCTGCCCTTCCGCCGGTGGCAAGGGTCTCCTTATACTCCAGTCCCGGATCTCTGAAATGCACATGCAGATCGATAAACCCCGGCATTACATAGCATCCCTCCGCATCAATACACCGGTCTGCTTCTGCACAGATGTCCTTCTGTACAAGGGCAATATGCTCCCCGTCCGTCAATACGTCGCAGATCTCATCCCTTCCGGTCAGAGGATCCAGTACATGCCCTTTCCTGATCAAAATTTTCATAATGTTTTCCTTTCCAGGCGCCGCCTGCTGTTACCGCTGACTCTTTACTATCTCCATCGCTTTTTCAAGCTGGTTATCATATTCCGGGTTCTGTTCATCCGGCTCATATTCAATCTCCACATCCGGTGTTACGCCTTCCCCGTTAATACTCCTGCCGCTTGGAAGAAAGTATTCGGCGATCGTCAGCTTCACACTGGTTCCATCCTGCAGATCAAAAATACTCTGAACAACCCCTTTTCCGTAGGACTGCGTTCCAACGATCTCCCCCGCGTCAAAATCCTGGATTGCTCCCGCATAGATCTCCGAGGCGCTGGCGCTGTATCCGTTGATAAGCACTGCCAGCGGTTTGTTAAACTGATGCTCCTCATCCGAATCATACACCGTCTCTTTACCGGATTTATCCTCCATAGAAACCACCGTTCCCTCAGGAAGCATCACATCCAGCATATCCACCACGGTATCCAGATTGCCTCCGGGATTGCTGCGCAGATCCACAATAAGCCCGGTCATTCCCTGCTGTTCCAATTCCCCAATTGCTGACTGATACTGTTCTGTCGTAACGCTGTCAAATTCTGTCACACGGATATAACCGATCTTATCTTCCTTCATCTCCCAGGTAACGGTTACCGCTTCAATCTTATCCCGGACCGCCGTTACCGTGATTTCCTGGGAATCCTCTCCCCGGAGCACTGTAATCTCCACCTCAGTGCCCGCCTCTCCTTTGATATGGCTTACCACCGTTGAGAGATCCGTCCCTGTCACATCCTCGCCGCTCACCTTATAGAGGATATCATTATCCTGGATCCCGGCCTTCTCAGCCGGGGAATCCGGGTATACCTGGAGTATGGTGATCAGGCCGGTATCCCTGTTCTGGGAAAGCACTGCGCCGATCCCGCTGTATTCTCCCGAAGTAGTCTCCTGCATATCCTTTGTTTCCTCTTCGTCATAATATACAGAATAGGGATCACCGAGCCCGTCAATGTACCCCTTATAGAGACCCTCCTGCAGCGTCTTTTCTTCCTTATCACCCATATAATAGCTGTCTACCAGATCTTCCAGTAATTCCAGCTTTTCTTCCGCGTCTCCGCCCATAGGGCCGTCCCCGTTTCCGGTCAGGTTCCTGGCCGCATGCCGGAACGCATTCCGGATCCCAGGGCTGTTTACCCCGCAGGAAACCGTTCCCATAATCAATAACACAGTAAGGGCGCCTAAAAGCGCCCCTCTTATAAATCCTTTATATTTCATCATTCAAGTCCATTCTCTTATTATATATCCTTTTTTACAGATAATTCAGTGGATTCACAGCCGAGCCATTCACATGTACCTCAAAATGCAAATGTGCGCCTGTACTGATTCCGGTGGTGCCAACCGCCGCAATATTCTGTCCGGCACTTACAGACTGCCCACTACTAACATAAATCGCGGAGCAATGCTGATATCTTGTCTTCAGACCATTGCCGTGATTAATATCCACATAATTGCCTCTTATATCATCATATCCCACAAATGCAACCGTTCCGCTGCCTGCCGCATAGATCGGGCTGCCTGAGGATGCCGCAAAGTCAATTCCCCTATGAAACGTACTGGCGCCCGCCGTAGGAGCATTTCTGGGCCCATAGTAACTGCTGATTCCTCCGCCGCATGGATAACAGCTCAGCACGCCGTTACCGCTCGGCGTGATCGGCGCCCCGGCAGTTCCGCCGCCGGATGCCCCTGCCGCTTTTTCCTGCTGCAGGCGCGCCTGCTTCGCAGCTTCCTCCTGCAGCGCCTTTAACTTCGCGGCGTTCTCTCCGATCGCCGCATCCAGATCGCTGATCTCTGCCGCCTTCTCTTCGATCAATGTGGATACCTCGTCCTGCTGTGCCTGAAGCTCCACCTGCAGCGTCTCGATCTCTGCCTCCTCGCTCTCCAGGACTTCCTTCTGTTCCGCCACCGTCTCTACGACATTCTGGAACTCTACCAGCATATCCCTGTCATACTCGGATATCTGGGTAATATATTCTGCATTATTGATAAAATCCCCGATGCTCTTAGATTCCAGCAGGATCTCGATGAACTGGGCATTGCCATTCTCATACATATACTTGATGCGCTTCTTCATGCTGTCGTACTGCTCCTGCTCATCAATCTGCGCCATAATCAGTTCGTCTCTTTTTTCAACGATCTCCTGCTGCTTCGCCTGTAACTTGGCGGTCGTCTCGTCCATCTTAGTGATCAGTGTATTCAGCTGATTCGCCAGTTCGGCCTTCTCAGCCTCCGCCGTGCTTTTCTCTGCCTCCAGCGCTTCTCCCTTCTTCTTCGCATCCTCAATGGATGAAGCCTGAACCTGCATCGTTGTGCCGAGCGCAAGTACAAGCATCAGTAACACGCTTATAAATCTTTTTTTCTGCATCGTTATTCTGCCTCCCTTTTATCCCCATATTAATTATATTACTCTTTTATATATTTGTTCCTTATACTCTTAAATGCTTACGTATCGTGAAGGAGCTTCCCAGGAAACCGATCCCCACTCCCAGAAGCAGCCCTACCGGAAGCAGCGTGCGGTACACGCTCGTCACCGGAAGGAAATCCACGATATTATTCAGCAGGCTGAACCTGGTCATTACATATCCCACCGCTTTGTCATACAGGAAAAACAATAACACCAGCGGAACCGCTGCTCCGACAAAACCAATTACCAGGCCTTCTATCACAAATGGCGCCCGGACAAACCCGTCCTTCGCACCGATGTATTTCATGATCGCGATCTCTTCTCTCCTCACCGTAATACCCATGGTAACGGTATTGCTGATTAAAAAGATCGATACTGCTAACAGGATCCCGATCAAAAAGACCGATACATAAGTAATCAGCCTGTTTACGCTGGTAAGCGTCTTCGCGACCACATCCGACTTGTTGACCTTGCGGACGCCGTCAAGCTTCTCGGCAAATGCAACTACTTCTTTCTGCTTCGCCACATCGTCCATATATACCTCATAATTATCGGAACCGTTCAGCGGATTATCATTCTTAAATCCATCTGCAAGTTCCTTCGCATCCCCAAAGTAATCATCCTTGAAGGTATCCCAGGCCTCATCCGCCGATACGTACTTGATCTCCAGGACTCCGTCAAAATTCTGGAGCTCATCTCCGATCTTTTTAATCTGTGCCTGCGTCGCATTCTCCTTAAATAAAACGGTAATTGCAACGCCTTCTTCCGCTTTCTGTACAATATATCTGA
>CAZGVY010000062.1:0-11379 GCA_964529215.1 uncultured Mordavella sp.
AGCGCAGCCGACCGAGGTCGTTGGAAAGCTTTTTAAGGCGGCCGGCATCGAGAAATAGTATTGGCGGAGGTGCGAAGATTGAGAGAATTAGTCGAAGTCATTGCGAAAGCATTGGTGGATAATCCCGATGAAGTGGTAGTTACCGAGAGGCAGGAAGGCCGCACAACAATCGTTGAGGTACACGTATCAGAATCAGATATGGGAAAAGTCATCGGTAAACAGGGACGTATTGCCAAGGCAATCCGTTCTGTGGTGAAAGCAGCCGCTGCAAAAGAAGACAAAAAAGTGATTGTCGATATTGCTGATTAAGAAAAGGTCCCACATACGCTGCATACGGTTAGATGGCTGTATGGACGGCGTGCTTGCGGGACTTTTTGCGTCTGTCCGGGAACCGGTGTACGCGCGGGGGATTATTGGATTCAAGGAAAGGGAGATTGGAATGGAAAAACAGCTGCAGGTCGGGGTGATTTCTTCTACCCATGGTATACGCGGGGAGGTAAAAGTATTTCCTGCAACGGACGATGTGAAACGGTTCAAACAGTTAAAAAAAGTATACCTGGATACCGGAAGCGGGCAGAGGAAGCTTGAGATTGAACATGTTAAGTTTTTTAAGCAATTTGCCATATTGAAATTTAAGGGGATCGATAACATCAACGACATCGAGAAATACAAAGGAAGAAGCCTTCTGATCGACAGGGAAGACGCAGTAGGGCTTGAGAAGGACGAGTACTTTATCGCGGATATACTGGGAATGGAAGTATATACAGAGGACGGGGCGTACTTTGGGAAACTGAAGGATGTGATGAAGACAGGCGCCAACGACGTGTATATCATTGATTCAGACGGGCACGGAGAAGTTCTGGTCCCGGCGGTCAGAGACTGTATCCTTGAGATCGATGCAGATGCAGGCCGTATGAAGATCCATTTGATGGAGGGGCTTTTGTGATGAATATCCATATTATGACATTGTTTCCGGAGATGGTTATGGGAGGGCTTAATACCAGTATTATCGGGAGAGCGATGGAACGTGGGATCCTTTCCATTGAGGCGGTTAATATCCGGGATTATGCTTACAACAAACATCAGAGTGTAGATGATTATCCCTATGGAGGAGGAGCCGGTATGCTGATGCAGGCGGAGCCGGTATACCAGTGCTTCCAGTCAGTTATGGGAAGAATCGGGGCTGCCAGGGAAAAGGAGAATACAGGAGAGCCAGTCCGGAAGAATGCCAGGGCGCCAAGAGTTCTCTATATGTCTCCTCAGGGAAAGACCTTCAGCCAGGAGATGGCGGAAGAGCTTTCAAAGGAGGATGAACTGATATTTCTGTGCGGGCATTATGAAGGAATTGATGAACGGGTGCTTGAGGAAATCGTTACCGATTATGTGTCGGTTGGGGATTATGTGCTGACCGGAGGGGAGCTTCCGGCTATGGTGATGGTAGATGCGGTCTCAAGAATGGTGCCGGGAGTGCTTCATAACGGCATATCCGCAGAGCTGGAAAGTTTTCAGGGTAACCTGTTAGAGTATCCTCAGTATTCCAGGCCGGAGATCTGGCATGAAAAAAGAGTACCGGAGGTTCTGCTGTCCGGGCACCATGCCAATATTGAAAAATGGAGGAGAGAACAGTCCGTGATCCGGACGGCCAGAAACCGGCCGGATCTGCTGGATAAAGCAGACCTGACAGAAAAGGAAAAAGAACTTGCGCGTTCTGTTTAAATAAAAGTATAGAATACATTCCAAAGGGCAGGTCAATTCCAAAGGGTACGAAGGCTTCATTCAAAATTTTCTTGCAAATCCTGCCGGAATGTGATAAGATATAGCGTGTTGTGAGAAGAAAAGAGATGGTCCTCTGATACGGCAGACAAAAAGAAAAGTATTATGAACATCCAAATAATAAGGAGGTCGCACAATGAACGATATTATCAGAAGTATTGAAGCTGAACAGCTGAAAGAGAATGTGCCGGTATTTCATGTTGGAGATACGGTAAAGGTTTACGGTAAGATCAAGGAAGGAAACCGTGAAAGGATCCAGGTCTTCGAGGGTACCGTATTAAAGAAACAGGGAGGCGGCGCAAGAGCTACATTTACGGTAAGAAAGTTCTCTAATGGCGTTGGCGTTGAGAAGACATGGCCGCTGCACTCACCGAATGTTGAGAAGGTTGAGGTTGTCCGCAAAGGTAAGGTAAGGAGAGCAAAACTGTACTACTTAAGAGGCCGTGTTGGAAAGGCTGCTAAGGTAAAAGAGCTGGTTAGATAATTGTAGACAGAGAAGGGGCAAATACATCGGTACTTGTCCCTGTTTTTTATACCTTAACGGACGAAGCCCCTCCAGTTCAGAGGACCTCGGAGGGCATGTATTACAGGATACTTTGGAGTATGACAAAGGTGATTTGATATGCCAGGAAGAATTGCAGGCAAAAGGCCTGATAGGATAAAGAAACGGAAAAGGAAAGAAATCCGCTTCAAACCGGAGAATATAAAGCTGGGAAAGAGGAAGCGGGAACCATATCAGAAACAGAAGACGATCCCAAGAAAAAAACGGAGGAAACGGCCGGGACAGAAGTGGAGTATCCGGGATCTGGATTTAAAAAATTCTATTTCTATGGTAAAGGTAAAGAGACTGCTTTTCCATATTATGGAAATACTGCTTGTCCTTTTGTTTGCCTTTGTTTTCGTATGGTATTTTGGCCAGCGGGTGAGCACAGTCGGAGCGTCTATGGAACCGGTTCTGGAGAATGGGGACGTGGTTTTTGTCAACCGCTTCCTGTACAATACGAGTTCACCTAAGCGCGGTGATGTGATCGTATTTAAGCCTAAGGGCAATGAAAATTCACATTATTATATCAAAAGGATCATAGGGCTTCCGGGGGAGACGGTGGAGCTTATTGAAGGAGCCGTTTATATTGACGGGGAAAAGCTGGAGGAAGATTACGAGACAACAGAGATCAGGGATGTGGGGATCGTAACTGACAAGATGAAACTGGGGGGAGACGAATACTTTGTTCTGGGAGACTCCAGGGATAAGAGTGAGGACAGCCGCATGGCGGATGTGGGAAATGTGAAGCGCTCTTATATTTATGGCAAAGCCTGGCTTGTGGTTTCGCCGTTAGAGCATTTCGGAAGAATTGGCAAATAATGATACAGACAGCCTGCCGGGAATGAAAAATGCCTGTGGGCAGGGCAGGCTGCTATGGAGGAAGATATGCATTTTCAGTGGTATCCTGGCCATATGACAAAAGCAAAGCGTATGATGCAGGAGAATATCAAATTGATCGATCTGGTGATTGAGCTGGTGGACGCGCGGGCGCCTCTTTCCAGCCGGAATCCGGATATTGACGAGCTGGGTAAGAATAAAGCCAGGCTGATTTTGCTGAACAAAGCAGATCTGGCTGAAGACAGGTGGAATGACGCCTGGAAGGAATATTTTGAAGATCAGGGATTTTTTTGCGTGAAGATAAACTCCAGGAAAGGCGGGGGACTGAAATCGATCCAGGGCGTGATCCAGGACGCCTGCCGGGAGAAGACAGAAAGAGACAGGAAAAAAGGAATCCTGAACAGGCCGGTGCGGGCGATGGTGGTCGGGATCCCTAATGTCGGGAAGTCTACGTTCATCAATACGCTGGCCGGAAAATCAGCGGCAAAGACAGGGAATAAGCCTGGAGTTACAAAAGGGAAGCAATGGATCAGGCTGAATAAGAATGTAGAGCTGCTTGATACTCCGGGTATTCTGTGGCCGAAATTTGAAGACCAGAGCGTGGGTCTTAAGCTTGCATGGATCGGCTCGATCAGAGATGAGATCTTAAATACAGAAGAACTGGCGGCAGAGTTTATAGGATTCCTGAACAGGGAATATAAAGGCATTCTGGAGGAGAAATACGGGATAGAAGAGAGCCGTGACTCCTATCTGTTCCTGAATGAATTTGCCAGGGCGCGGGGCTGTGTGACCAGGGGGAATGGATTGGACACGGACAAGGCGGCCGCGCTGCTTATGGACGATTTCCGAAATGGGAAGCTTGGCAGGGTAACACTGGAATATCCGGCCTAGTTGTGTTACACTAATATCTGGAAAGGGGCTATAAGTATGGGGAAATCAAAAAGTGAAAGAAAAGGACAGTCGGTATTTGGCGTTTTGTTTGGATGGATCTTGTATATTGGGATCATTATCGGGCTTACGTATCTGATCATTACATTTGTAGGCCAGCGTACCAGCGTCAGCGGGCATTCGATGGAAACGACGCTTCAGGATGGCGACCAGCTGATCGTGGATAAGATATCCTACCGGTTCCGGGAGCCTAAGCGGTATGATATTATTGTTTTCCCGTATCAGTACGAGGAGAATGTATTTTATATAAAGAGAATCATCGGCCTGCCGGGAGAGACCATTCAGATCATAGACGGATATACATATATTAACGGGGAACTTCTGGAGAGCGATATCTATGGCGCAGAGGTGATGGAAAGCGGCGGGATCGCTTCCGAGCCGGTGGTATTAGGAGAAGATGAATATTTTGTGCTGGGGGATAACCGGAATCACAGTTCCGACAGCAGGGATCCAAGCGTCGGCGTCCTGACGCGGGACGCACTGCTTGGCCGCGCGTGGGTAAGGATTTTCCCGTTCGACAACATGGGAGTGATCCGGCATGAATAAGCGGGAAGAGGAACGGCAGAGAAAACAGCAGGAGAAGCTTAAGAAGGAAATCGCCAGAACAGAAGCCATGAGCGCCTATGAACGGCAGTATTCTGATTTTCAGGTGATCTGCGGCATCGATGAGGTGGGAAGAGGGCCTTTTGCCGGTCCGGTGGTTGCCGGGGCGGTCGTGCTGCCAAGAGATGAGAGAATCCTTTACCTGAATGATTCAAAGAAGCTTTCAGAGAAGAAAAGGGAAGAACTGTATGACGTGATCATGGAGCGGGCGGTAGCTGTGGGAATCGGAATGGCTGGCCCGGAGCGGATCGACGAGATCAATATCCTGCAGGCAACTTATGAGGCGATGCGGATGGCGGTCGGACATCTTAAGGTGAAGCCCGATCTGCTGCTGAACGATGCGGTAACCATACCGGGGATAGAGGTAAAGCAGGTCCCTATTATCAAAGGAGACGCTAAGAGCGTGTCCATTGCCGCTGCCAGCATTATAGCTAAGGTGACCAGGGACCGCCTGATGTGCGAGTATGATAAGATATATCCGGGATATGATTTTGCCAGCAATAAGGGGTATGGTACGAAAGCACATATTGAAGGATTAAGGAAATTTGGGCCTGCGCCGGTTCACCGGAGAAGTTTTATCCATAAGTATATATAGCTGTTTTGCGGAAGGTATCCGGAGCACAGGCAGGGAATGTACGGGACGGGCGGCAGGTTTAAAAGATGATGATATGAGGAAAAGAAAGAATAACAGGCTGACAGGAACCGTATATGAGCGGGAGGCCGGGGCATACCTGGAAAGTCTTGGTTACCGGGTACTGGAATATAATTACCGCTGCAGGCAGGGAGAGATTGATATCGTTGCAATGGACGGGGACTGTCTGGTTTTCTGCGAGGTAAAGTACCGGTCGGACGCGTCAAAGGGAATGCCGGAGGAAGCGGTGGATGGCAGAAAACAGCGTGTGCTGTCAAAATGCGCATTGTATTATATGACGGTACACGGACTGGCGCATGTACCCTGCCGGTTTGATGTGGTAGGGATTCTTGGAAGCGTAAAAAAAGAAGGGCAGGCTTCGCAGATGAAGCTATATAAAAATGCATTTGAATACAGGGAGTAGCAAGATGAAGCTGCAATATAAAAATAAAGAACATATCTTTGATATCAAAGAAAAAAATGGCGTACCGTATCTTTCTTACCCGCTGCTTGAGCAGACGGGAACTGTAAAACATGGATTTACTACCAGGCTGGGAGGCGTCAGCACCGGCGTCTGGTCAACGATGAATCTCAGTACGTCCAGAGGGGATGATGCGGAGGCTGTGAAGGAAAACCGGAGGCGTCTGGCGGAAGCGGCAGGTCTTGACGCGGACCGGATGGTATATACCGCTCAGACGCACACAACCCATGTGGAGACGGTAACAGAGGCAGATGCAGGGAGACCGCTGCCGGATACGGATGGAATGATCACCAATGTGCCGGGATTGTGCCTGGTGACCTTCTATGCGGATTGTGTGCCTTTGTATTTCGTAGATCCGGTGAAACGGGCAATTGGACTGAGTCATTCCGGATGGAGAGGAACCGCCGGCAAGATGGCAAATGTGACGGTGAGAAGGATGCAGGAAGTATTTGGTACAGATCCGGGGGATCTGATCGCGGCTATCGGCCCTTCTATCTGTCAGGACTGCTATGAGGTCAGTGAAGACGTGATCAGGCAATTTCAGGAGAATTATGAAAAGAAAGATTGGGAATCCTTATATTATGAGAAACCAAATGGTAAGTACCAGCTGGATCTCTGGAGGGCGAATGAAATCAATTTTCTGGAAGCCGGAATCTTAAGGGAACATATGGCGGTTACAAACGTGTGTACCTGCTGTAATCCAGAGGTGCTTTTTTCACACCGGGTAATGGGAACAAACAGGGGTAATCTGAGCGCGTTCCTGGCGCTGAGAGAGGAGTAAAGGAGAATGGAAGATGTGATCGAGACAACGCAGGAAGCAACAGAGGACGTCAGTATGTTCCTTGAGTATATCCAGGAACATATCCCTGATCTGATCGGGTTTGGGATCCAGGTACTTCTGGCAATTGTCTTCTTCCTGATCGGGAGATCTGTCATTACATGGATCCGCAGGCTGGTGAGGACGATGATGCAGCGTTCCGCTGCGGATAAGGGCGTGGAGCAGTTTGTGGATTCCCTGCTGAAATTTGGGATGTATGCAGTTCTGATCTTTATGATCGCAACAAAATTCGGCGTGGATGCAGCGTCTGTGGCGGCGGTTATCGCGTCTGCCGGAGTGGCGGTCGGCCTTGCCCTGCAGGGGAGCCTGGCAAATTTTGCCGGCGGAGTCCTGATCCTCATATTGAAACCATTTGCAGTAGGGGACTATATCATAGAGGATAATCATGGGAATGAAGGAACGGTAAAGGAAATCCAGTTATTCTATACGAAGCTTGTGACTATGGATAACCGTTCTGTAATTATTCCTAACGGTATGCTGACCGATAACAGCCTGACGAATGTGACGCAGATGGATGAAAGAAGGCTGGAAGTGAAGGTTTGTATTTCCTATGAGTCAGACCTGAGAAAGGCAAAGAAGATCCTCGGAGGCCTTATGGCAAAAGAAGACCGGATAAGCAGGGAAAGAGAGCAGATCGTTTTTGTGTCTGAGCTGGGCGCAGACGGCGTTGAGCTTGGCATGAGAGGATGGGTGCGGACAGATGATTACTGGCCTGTCAAATGGAAGCTGCTTGAGGATATTAAGCTTACACTGGATGAGGAAGGAATTGAAATCCCGTACCACAAGGTAGAAATTCATACGAAAAGCGAAAAAGACTTGCAAAATTCCTAAAAATAGATATAATAATATTTGTGGCTGTGAAAAACAGCCAGTAATGCTGGAATAGCTCAGTTGGTAGAGCACTTCACTCGTAATGAAGGGGTCGTCGGTTCAAGTCCGATTTCCAGCTTGCTGTATAATATAAAGGCACCGCAGCCAGGAGAGGTCTGTGGTGTTTTTTTGGACAGGAGGAGAGAGGATGCCAGTTTCCAGAGGGATGCTGTTTCCCCTGGCGTTTTACCAGAAAGCTAAGTTTAACGGGAGCAGGGGGAAGTATAATTACCGGATCGAGAAGTATGTGAAAGAAGGACAGGAAGAGGAACAGTTTCTTCTGACAGTCTGGGAAGGGCCGGAGTGCTATGACGTTTCGGAGAAAGAAAAGAAATTGACGGAATATCCCTTCACAGAAGAAGGAATGGAGGCAATCGTAGCGCAGATCAATGCATTAAAGACGGATGAAAAAGGTTAAGTACAGATATGCCGGGGAAGGCTATGTATGCAGGAGGTGCAAAGGGCATCTCCTGTTTTTCCTGCCGCTTCCGGTGGTATTAAAAATGGCGCAGGCACCATTTTTCCAGACAGCTGATCAGCGTATAGAGCAGCATTGCCATGATGCACAGCAATACGATGCCAAGCAGGAGCCAATCCATTTTGAATACCTGGCTGGAATAAATGATCAGATATCCGAGCCCGCTTCTTGCCGCCAGAAATTCTCCGATGATTACGCCTACCAGGCACAGGCCGATGTTGACCTTCATCGTGTTGATGATCGCAGGCAGGGAGGAGGGAAGTACGACCTTTGTCATCGCGTGCAGCCGGTTTCCCTGTAAGGTGTAGATAAGCTTTATCTTCTCAGGATCTACGGAAGAAAAGCTGCTGTAGAGGCTTAAGATGCTCCCAAAGATTGCTACGGACATGCCGGCTGCGATGATCGTAGTCCGGTTAGCGCCGAGCCAGACGATCAGGAGGGGCGCCAGGGCGGATTTCGGAAGACTGTTTAATACTACCATATAAGGATCCAGGATCTCGGATAACTTACGGGAAAACCACAGGGCAATTGCCGATAGGATACTGATACAGGTTACCAGCAGAAAGCTTAGAATGGTTTCGTAGAGCGTTACGCCGATGTGAAGAAAGATCGTTCCGTCCAGGGCAAGCTCCCAGAAGCATAGCGCGATTTTCGAGGGACAGCTGAAAATGAAGGAATCAATGATTCCCGTATTGGCAGCAAATTCCCAGATGAACAGGAAACTGAAAAGGATCAGCACACGGGAGACACCGACCATGCGGCGGTGTCTCTTCTGTATGTGCAGAAACTGTTTTTGTTCTGCGGATAATTCATTCATTTTCATTAAGCTCCTTCCAGATAAGATTAAAATAATTTTTGAATTCCGATGTATTTCTGCGGTTTAGAGGAGTGTCCTGCTCCAGGTCAAAAACCAGCGGCAGGGTCTGTTTTATGGTTGCAGGACGCGAGGTTAATATGATGACCCGGTCTGCCAGAGAAATGGCTTCCGACAGGTCATGGGTAACAAGAATAGCGGTTTTATGTTCTTTTTTGATGATCTGCCCGATATCGTCTCCAACCCTCAGCCTGGTCTGGTAATCCAGGGCAGAGAAGGGTTCATCCAGCAGCAGGATATCGGGTTCGAGTACCAGCGTCCGTACCAGTGCGGCTCTCTGGCGCATGCCGCCGGACAATTCAGACGGCCTTGCGTGTTCAAACTGCTTTAATCCATACGTATCCAGAAGTTCATGTGCCTTTGCTTTTGTTTTTGTCGTAAGCATATGCTGGATTTCCAGTCCAAGTATCACATTGTGATAAATGGTCCGCCATTCAAAGAGCTGGTCATGCTGCAGCATATATCCGATATTGGTCGTGCTTTCCCGCAGGTATTTCCCGTTGATCTTTATCAGGCCTTTTTCCGGCTGGAGCAGTCCTGCGATGATCGAGAGCAGCGTAGATTTGCCACAGCCGGACGGGCCCACGACGGCAACGAATTCCCCCTCCTTCATGGCGAACGAGATATCGGTAAGCGCCTGTGTTTCGCCCTCCATATTGTGATAGGCGTAGTTGACCTTCTTTACTTCAAGAATCTGTTCTGTGTTCCGTTCCATGCAGACCTCCTGAGATTTATACTCTTATAACTGACTATATGTTAGTTTATGGAAAAGTTAGAAAAGAGTGCTTGCGATGTTTTCTAAAATACCATATACTTATTATCCATAGAATTTATAAAAAAATGAGGATGTATACAGATGAATTATCAAAAGGAGCTTGAAAAGATTATTGGGAGACTGGAAAAGGAAAAAAAGGTGCCGAAGCTTCTGCTGCATAGCTGCTGTGCGCCCTGCAGCAGTTATGTGCTGGAATATCTGAGCCAGTATTTTGAAATTACTGTATTTTATTACAATCCGAATATTTATCCGGAGCCGGAGTATTCCCGGAGGATCGTAGAGCAGCAGAGGCTGATCGGTGAACTTCCTGCAAAGCATAAAGTTTCTTTTGTGGCGGGCGTATATGAGAAGGAACGGTTCTATGAGACGGTAAAGGGGCTGGAACAGGAGAAGGAAGGCGGAGAGCGCTGTATGCGCTGTTACGGGCTCCGTCTCAGGGAAGCAGCCGGCCTGGCGCGGGAAGGCGGGTATGATTATTTTACGACCACGCTTAGTATCAGCCCCCTGAAAAGCGCGGAGAAGCTGAATGAGATCGGAATCCGCACCGGAAAAGAATATGGCGTGGAATACCTGCCGTCGGATTTTAAAAAGAAAAATGGTTATAAGCGTTCGGTAGAACTGTCGAAGGAGTATGACCTTTACCGGCAGGATTACTGCGGATGTATCTACTCCTTCCTGGAAGCAGGAGAGAGAAGGAAAAAAACAGGGAAATAAAGTCCAAGACTTTTCAAGGCGGGACAAGTATGTTAGAATATTTATCGTTATGATCAAGGTATAGAAAGAGAGGCAGCAGATGGCACAGCTATGGGGCGGGCGTTTCACGAAGGAAACGGATCAATTGGTATATCAGTTTAATGCATCTATTTCGTTTGATAAGAGGCTGTATGCACAGGATATCCGCGGAAGCATCGCGCATGTGATGATGCTTGCGAAACAGGGGATCCTTACGGATGCAGAAAAAGAACAGATTACCGGAGGCTTAGAAGGGATCCTTTCGGATGTGGAGAAAGGGAAATTAAAGATTTCGGAAGAATATGAGGACATCCACAGCTTTGTGGAGGCAGTTTTAATTGACAGGATCGGAGATGCGGGGAAAAAGCTTCATACCGGAAGAAGCAGGAACGATCAGGTGGCTTTGGACATGAAGCTTTATATCAGAGATGAGATCATGCAGACCGACCGGCTGCTTGAGGAACTGCTGCAGGTGATCCTTGCAGTTATGGAGGAGCATACAGAGACTGTCATGCCAGGATTTACACATCTGCAAAAGGCGCAGCCGGTTACACTTGCACATCATATGGGCGCATATTTTGAGATGTTTAAGCGTGATCATGAGAGAATGCAGGATATTTATAAGAGGATGAATACCTGCCCGCTGGGATCGGGCGCCCTGGCAGGAACCACATATCCCCTGGACAGGGAATATTCAGCAAAGCTTCTTGGTTTTGACGGCCCTGCGTTAAATAGTATGGACGGGGTTTCAGACAGGGATTATCTGATTGAGTTCCTGTCAGCAGTTTCCATTGTAATGATGCATCTTTCGCGTTTTTCGGAGGAAGTGGTCATCTGGAATTCCAATGAGTATCAGTTTGTGGAGATTGATGATGCATACAGTACCGGAAGCAGTATTATGCCTCAGAAGAAGAATCCGGATATTGCGGAGCTTGTGCGTGGGAAGACCGGACGGGTATATGGGGCGCTTGTATCCCTCCTTACTGCTATGAAAG
>CAZGVY010000063.1:0-11296 GCA_964529215.1 uncultured Mordavella sp.
ACAGAGCGTAGTTCTGGAATACCATCGCGATATCTCTGTCCTTAGGCTCTACGTCATTTACAAGCTTGTCACCAATATATAACTCGCCGGAAGAAATATCTTCCAGGCCGGCAATCATACGGAGCGTCGTAGATTTACCGCATCCTGAAGGTCCTACGAAAATGATAAATTCCTTGTCTGCAATCTCAAGGTTGAAATCTTTAACAGCCTCAAATCCATTCGGATAGGTCTTGTTAATGTGTTTTAAAGATAAACTTGCCATTGTTTTAGCCCTCCTGCTCATTATGCTTCTTCGTGAAACATTTAATTAATATCCTCAGAAATGATATATACTAAGTATATCGGAAATACTTATCATAAGCCATACTCAACTTGAACAAAATTTTTATTTATTCTTAGTCAACTTGAACAAGCGTAAAAAATGTGCCGCATGTTCTGTCAGACAATTCTATTCTTCTTCCAGCAGCTGTCGGTAAATATCCCTTTTGCTCACGCCTCTGTCTTTCGCCGCCTGCTTCATTGCAGCCTTTTTATCCATCCCCTGGGACAAATAGATCTGCATATGCTCCTCCAGCGTATATGCCTTCCACCGGGACTGTTCTTCCTCCTTCACAGCCTGCCTGTCCTTCCCTTCAACTGCCAGCACGCACTCTCCCCTGGGGGGATGTTCTTCATAATAGCACGCTGCCTCTTCCAGTGTTGTCTCCCATACCGTCTCATGTTTTTTTGTCAGTTCCCTGCACACCGTGATCTTCCGGTCCCCCAGCGCCGAAGAAAGCTCCTTCAGCGTCTTTACCAGCCTGTGGGGCGCCTCGTACAAGATCACCGTCCTGGACTCATCCGCCAGCTCCTCCAGAATTTCCTGCCTTTCTCTTTTATCCTGCGGGAGAAATGCCTCAAAAGCAAATCTTCTGGAAGGAAGGCTGGAAAGCGTCAATGCCGTAACGCAGGCTGACGCGCCCGGAACCGACGTAACCATGATGCCCTCGTCATAACACATCCTCACCAGTTCCTCGCCCGGATCTGAGATCCCGGGCGTCCCGGCGTCTGTGATCAGCGCGATCTTCTTCCCCTGCTTTAATAATTCTGTCAGTTTCTTTCCCTTCGCGATCTTGTTGTATTCATGATAGCTTGTCATGGGCGTCTTTATTTCAAAATGATTCAGCAGCCGGATACTGTTGCGGGTATCCTCCGCAGCAATCAGATCTGCTTCCTTAAGAATCCTTACCGCCCGGAAGGTCATATCTTCCAGGTTGCCGATCGGCGTGGCACACAAATATAATATCCCTGGCATAATCCTTTCTTCCGCTCCTTCTACAATACTCCCGCCTGTTCACGGAACTTTTTCATCTCTCCGTACATGCCGAGCGCTTCCTCCGTATACCGTCCGTCGCTTCCATACACGATTAACGGCGGCCCGATCTGCATCCGCGGCCGCCCGCCTTTGATCCCTTCCACCAGTACCATGCTGGGTTCCTTATCAATCCGGGCATGTACCAGCCGCATACGCTTCGGTTCTATCCTGTATCTGCACATCCCGTTTAAGATCTCCGGCAGCCGGAACGGCCTGTGGACCATATAGAACCTTCCCTTCTCCGGCAATAGCTTTGCACTTTGCTCCAGAATATCCTCCAGCGTACAGAGCGCTTCGTGCCGCGCGATATATTTCGCTTCATTTCCGTTTCTCTTCCCATGCTGCCCGATCATATATGGCGGATTTACCGTAATAACCTCAAAAGAGGCCGCCCCGTATATGTCCGCCGCCTCTTTGATATCTCCCGTTGTGATCGTGATCTTATCCTCCAGATGATTGTACCGGACACTGCGCCGGGCCATATCCGCACAGCCCTCCTGGATCTCAAGCCCCACATATGCACGGCCTTCATTCTTTGCCGCAAGAAGGATCGGGATCACCCCGTTGCCTGTTCCAAGATCCAGCGCCCGCTCGCCTTCTTTCACCTTCGCAAAAGAAGAAAGGAATACCGCGTCGATCCCAAAGCAGAACCAGTCCGGGTTCTGGATCAGATAATACCCTCCCGTCTGCAGGTCGTCCAGGCGTTCATTGTCATAGATCAGGCCTTTCCTGTCATCTTCCTGCATCCCTGTATCCTCCCGTCTATGTTTCATCATCCAGCTTAGAGCCTCCGTTCTTCTCCTCCAATGCCTTTAATTCCTTCATATCTTCCGGGGACAATTTCACATCCTTTTTCCGCCGCCTTGGCTTAAAACGCAGCTCCTCCACCTTATATTCCCGGATCTCTTTCTCATCGTCATCCAGGTCTACTATAACCTTCACAAGCTGCCGGAGTACATTCACCGAGTGTACCTCCCCTTTAAGCTTTTCCGGCGTCGTCACATAATCGCCCACGGACGGCAGGCTGCTGTTTAACTGCTCGTAAGTATCCTCCTCGTTCGTCAGGCAGCACATCAGCCGCCCGCACACGCCTGATATCTTCGTCGGATTCAGGGAAAGATTCTGTTCTTTCGCCATCTTGATCGATACCGGGGCAAATTCTGTCAAATACGTATGGCAGCATAAAGGCCTGCCGCAGATACCGATCCCGCCGCGGATCTTCGTCTCATCACGCACGCCGATCTGCCGCAGCTCGATCCTTGTCCGGAATACACTTGCCAGATCCTTTACCAGCTCACGGAAATCAATTCTTCCGTCTGCGGTAAAATAAAACAGGACCTTATTATTGTCAAACGTATATTCCGCATCGATCAATTTCATATCCAGTTCATGCTTGCGGATCTTCTCCAGGCAGATCTTAAACGCCTCTTTTTCCTTCTCCCGGTTCTTCGCCTCCTTACGGATATCATCCTGCGTAGCGATCCGGATCACCGGCTTCAGCGGCTGCGTGATGCCCTCGTCACCGACCTCTTTTACTCCGGTCACCACAGAGCCAAATTCAACCCCTCTGGCCGTCTCCACGATAACCTTATCTCCTGCTTTTATATCAAAATTCCCCGGCGCAAAATAATATACCTGTCCCGCCGTGCGGAATCTGACTCCTATTATCTTTGTCATTCTTTTAGTTCTCCTTTATCGTAAGAAATAGCAGTTCCATTACAAGGTCAAAATTTACATTCGCACGGAGCCTTGCTTTCGCTGCCTCAAGCTTCTCCAGGATCAATTCGATCCCCTCATAGGAACTCCTTTTCGCCTGCTCCCTGATCCCGGGGATCAGTTCTTTAAATATGATCTGATCTACATCCTTCGTCGCTTTATACAGCAATACATCCCGGTACCAGATCATAATAATGTCAAGGTAATCGCCAATCTCTAATTTATATGCACTGATCCGTTTCACTGCTGCAGTGATCCCGTCCAGATCCATCTCATGAATATGCCCCATCAGCCATACTGCTTCTTCCCTGATCTCATTAAAATGCTCAGACTGAGCCAGCATGATCGCCCGTCCCATGTTGCCCTGTGCAAATGCAGTACACATATCCGCCTTATAATCCGGTACCTCCAGCTTCTCCATCAGATATTTCCTGATCAGCGTATCCTTGATGTTGCGTAATTTCAGCATAACGCATCTGGAAGTGATCGTCGGGAGCAGAAGTTCTGCATTCTCCGTCAGGAGGAAAAACACCGCATACTCCGGCGGTTCCTCGATGGTCTTTAAAAGCGCATTCTGCGCCTGCTGTGTCATCATCTCTGCCCCGGAGATGATATAGATCTTATAGGGCCCCTGATAAGGCCTGATCAGGACATCCTGATTCACCTGTGTACGGATGTCTTCCACACTGATCGTATTGGGCTTTTCATGCTGCACATAGATCAGGTCCGGATGATTGCCACTGTCCACCTGCCTGCAGGAATGGCACTTATTACAGGGTTCCGGCCCCTGCCGTTCACACAGCAGCGTCTCGCCAAACAGCGCCGCCAGCATCTTCTTGCCTGAGCCCCTTGCCCCATTCAGAATATACGCATGAGAAACCATATTCCCCTGCACTGCATTCTTAATATAATTAATTATATCCTTGTGTCCCACCACATCTTTAAAGCTTCCCATTGTATATCTCCTCTGTTATCCTCAAGCGGCATGCCTCCACGCCAGTAAATCTATATTTATCGGTCCGTTATATCCGGGACCACTCCGATCTGGCCCGGTTTTGCCAGCCCGTGAACAGAAAAGCCGGCATCCTGATACTGCCTGAGCGTCCGGACCGCCTCCTCTGTGATCCGTTCTCCCGGCACGATCAAAGGATTCCCCGGCGGATACAGATACGCAAATTCTGCTGAGACCTTTCCCAATGCCTGTTCCCATAAAAGATACTGCGCTCCCGCGCCGGCGTCCAGAGCCTCCTTACAGCTCATCTCCCGGACAAGAACCGGGAATCCTCCTCCCATTTCCAAAGGCCTCTCCCGCGCCGGTCTTTCCAAAAGCCCTGCGTCGATCTCTCCCAGCGCTTTCTCCAGCCTGGCAAATCCCTCCGGACTGTCCATTACAGAAGTCATGGCAAGTACATAAGTACCTGCCGCCATCTCCATCTGTATATGATATCTTTCCAAAAGCATCTGATACAATTCCATTCCGGCAATGCCCCGCCCATCCGAAGCGATCACCAGCTTAGAACGGTCATAGCATTCTGTCTCCAGGAGCTTGAAATGTCCCAGGCTCCCAAGAGCCGTTCTGAGCCTGGCAAGCTGCCGTACGTACGGATCAAACAATTCCTCTGCCCGCCCGCTCAGCAAATGGATACAGCTATCGATCCCCGCCATCAATATATAAGACGGGCTGGAAGACTGCAGCATGTCCAGATACCGGAACACCTTCTCCCTGTCCGCCCGGTTCCCCTGCATATGCAGAAGCGCCGTCTGCGTCAATGCAGGCAGCGTCTTGTGGACGCTGTGGATCACGATATCCGCTCCCTTTGCCAGGGAATTTTTCTCAAAATACGGATGAAACCCCAGGTGCGCCCCGTGCGCTTCATCCACGATCAGCAGGCCGCCCCGCTCATGTACCGCATCGGCGATCCCTTCTATATCGGAGATCACTCCGTCATATGTGGGAGACGTCACCACCGCCACCCGGATATCCGGGTACTCCTCCAGCGCCGCCCTGACTGCGCACGCCGGAACATCCGTATTCAGCTGCAGCCCGCCGTCAAATACAGGATACACATATATCGGATCCAGGCAGTTCAGATATACCGCATGGTAGACCGATCTGTGGCAGTTCCTCGCCATAAGGATCCGGTCACCCCGGTCCGTGCTTCCCAGAATGGCGCTTAAGATCCCCACCGTGCTGCCATTGACCAGAAACCTGCTTTCCTCCGCCCCATACACACTGGCGGCAAGTTCCTGGCTCTCCTTAAGGATCCCTCCCGCATGATGCAGGTCGTCAAAACCGTCAATCTCTGTAATATCGATCTCACAGGGAAGCTCTGTTCCCGGTATTCCTCTCCGTTTATGCCCCGGCATATGAAAACCGTAATAATCCGACGCGCCGTACTCCCTTAATCTGTCATACAAACTCTGCATATATCCTCTGCGGTTTCTTCCGTATAACCTTTCTTATTCTATCCTGCATAAGCTCGTGCATATGCTTATTTATATTTTACCAGTTTACAGAAACTTTATCAAGCCAAGAATTCCTCCAGGATCTCCCGGATCAGCACTTCCTTTGACAGCGCGCTCCTTGGCATATCCTCCTGTTTCTCCGCCGTTTTTTCCGCAAGGCGCTCCACCAGCTGCTCCCGTTTTCTTGCATCGCGTACCGGCCATTTATCCTCCGGCTCTGCATGTGCAAGCTCCGGTTCTTTGTCCTCCCTGTCTGTTCCTTCAGGTTTCAGGGAAAGCTCCTGCCCCGATGCTTCCAGCATGTCGCTCTCCTTTGCCGCCCTTACCCGGTCCGCCACCCTGAGGCCTTCCTGGCTTCCTTCCGGCTCCGGGGCGCGGTATGGCTTCTGCACGGGGATCGGTTCCGGGGTACGCAGCCCGTCCTGGGGATTTTCCGGCGTGCGCGACGGATCCCGTATAACCTCCGGCGCGCGGTATGGTTTCTGTACGGCTTCGGATTTGAAATACGGCTCCTGTACTATGCCCTCCCTGACGCCCGGCTTATCCGGATGCAGGAGCTCCCTGGTTTTTTCATACTTATGCGCACAGAAATTATCCAGATAATCCACCATATACGTACGGATCGCTTTGAGCCGGTAGGGCTCGTCCATCGCGATCCTCATCAAAAACAGCAGAAGCCCCATTGCCGCTCCGTAAGCCGCATTGCGCAGGATCTGGTCATTCATCCCGCCGCGCAGGGCATATTCCGCCCCTGCAGCCAGTAACCCTGCTGCCAGGCATCCCCATGCTCCGGCGCGCTCCAGCCTCTGCCAGCTGTGAAGCCGGACTCCGGCTATTTTATATTCATAGATATATTTTTCTACGAACACCTCTACATTCTGTACTCTTTCACTGATCATACAGGTATGCTCATACTTTGCTCTTACCAGCCGCATCAGCGGATGTGTGCTTTTCCCCATATTCTCCGCCGCCTTTGTAAGACGTTTCAGCGAACAGCTTACCACCCCCTTGCTGACAAGCCCCACGGCAGCGGCGGCTCCCATCAGTACAAACCAGTGATTCCTCTCTAAAATCATCTCCAGCATAATCTTACCCTCCTTCTTTGATTCGATTATAACCGAATCGCAAAAAGAGGGTATAAAAATCGTCTGTCATATTTCGCAGGCATAAAACAGAATCCTGTCGCCTGCTGCCATTTTTTCAGGCCTTGCCGAAAGATGTCCCTGATGCTTCCTGTCAGATCTTTGACACCAGATTCTTTACCAGCCTTACGCTGTGCCTGATCGCCTTCTTCTCGAAGGCAGGATAGTCCTCCGTAGCACTTCCGTCTGCCTTGTCCGAAATAGCACGAATAATGACACACGAAATTTCGTTCAGGTACGCAGTATGCGCAATCGCTGCTCCCTCCATCTCTGTACACAGTCCTCCAAAGTTCTTTGCGATGGATTCCTTCACATCATCCGATGCAACGAACTGGTCTCCGCTGACAACGCGCCCCGCAAAAGAATGAATATCCGGATTCGCCTCCGTATTCGCCTCTATGGCGAGCCGGACCAGCCGTTCATCCATTGGAAATGCCAGTACGTCCATCCTCGGCACCTGTCCAAGGGGGTAGCCAAAGGCAACGGCATCCATATCGTGATAAAGCGCATCCTCGGAAATCACCATGTCCCCAATGTCAATCCTGGCGTCCAGCGATCCGGCGATCCCTGTGTTGATCAGGACGTCAGCGCCAAACTCTGATATCAGAAGCTGCGCGCATACCGCCGCATTCACCTTGCCAATGCCGCTGCGCACCACAACGGTCTCCTTTCCGCCAAGGCTTCCCTTTACAAATTCCATGGAAGCACGCTTCACAACCTCCTCAACAGCCATAGCCTCCTTAAGGGCTGTCACTTCCTCATCCATTGCTCCAATGATTCCAATCATGTATCTGTCCTCCCATATTCCATACCTCCGCCGGGAAATCTTACCGCCAGGGTATGATCATAATTTCATTATCTCTGAACTTCTCAGTGATATTCTATCATAATCATACCGATATGGCTATAAATGGTTAAAGAAATTCTAAACCCGGAAAGCCTGGTATAAGGTAAGAAGGACAAAGCCAGTATGGAAATTCCCAGAATCTTCTGCTATAATCTCTGTAGATCAGAAAAGGAGGTTATAACTCATGGTATATAAAACACATGGAACCTGTTCACAGATGATACAATTAGAATTAGACGGCGACGTGATCAAATCTGTCGAATTTGTAGGCGGATGTTCCGGCAATACCCAGGGCGTTGCATCCCTGGTGAAGGGTATGAAAGCCCAGGAAGCCATCGACCGGTTAGAGGGCATCCGCTGCGGCTACAAGCCTACATCCTGTCCGGATCAGTTAGCCAAGGCTCTGAAGCTTGCATTGGCAGAATAATACGCCGCCATCCATTGAAATCATCTCTTTTTTTTAGTACAATTGTTTTAACGTATACATCATATGGCAGAGCCAAATCCAGGCACAGATTAAGGAGGAATGTATTATGGTAACATGGAAAAATCTTGACACACTGGCATCTTATGATAAACTTTCCGGCATGAAAAACCGGGTTGACATCGCCCAGGCAATGTCCGGTGAGAATGGCGCCAGCCGCGTAGCCCGCTACAGCGCGCCTATGGCGGCAGGCTTAAGCTTCAACTATGCGGCAAAAGAAGTAGACGATGAACTTCTAAGCGCATTTGCTGAATTAGCCAGAGAGCAGCAGCTTGCAGACAAATTTGAAGAATTATACAACGGAGCCGTGATCAATACCGGTGAAAACAGGCTGGTCCTTCACCACCTGGCCCGCAGGCAGATGGGCAGCCCCGTTATCGTTGACGGCGTCGATAAGCGCGAGTTCTACGTTTCCCAGCAGAAAAAGGCGGCGGACTTCGCAAATAAGGTTCATGCAGGCGAGATTACAAATGCCGCGGGCGAAACCTTTACTACCGTTGTCCAGATCGGGATCGGCGGAAGCGATCTCGGCCCCCGCGCATTATATATCGCCCTGGAGAACTGGGCAAGGGAACAGGGTTCCCTGAAGATGGAAGCCAGATTCATCAGCAATGTTGACCCGGACGATGCGGCTGCGGTATTAAAATCCATCGACGTATCCCGCTCACTGTTCATTGTTGTTTCCAAATCAGGAACCACCCTTGAGACCCTTACCAATGAGTCTTTTGTAAGAGAGGCCTTGAAAAAAGAAGGACTGGATCCTTCCAGGCATATGCTTGCCGTGACCAGCGAGACCTCCCCGTTAGCAAAGAGCGACGATTATCTTACCGCTGTCTTTATGGATGATTATATCGGCGGACGTTATTCTTCTTCCTCTGCCGTTGGAGGCGTTGTTCTCTCCCTGGCATTTGGCCCGGATGTATTTGCACGGATCCTTGAGGGCGCTGCAGAGGAGGACAAACTTGCTGCAAATAAAGACCTGCTGAAAAATCCTGATATGCTGGATGCGGTGATCGGCGTTTACGAGCGCAATGTACAGGGCTACCCCTGCACCGCCGTCCTGCCATATTCCCAGGCTCTCAGCCGTTTCCCTGCACACCTGCAGCAGTGCGACATGGAATCAAACGGCAAGTCGGTAAACCGCTTCGGCGAGCCTGTTGATTACGTGACCGGCCCGATCATCTTCGGCGAACCCGGAACTAACGGACAGCATTCCTTCTATCAGCTGCTCCATCAGGGAACCGGCATTGTGCCTCTGCAGTTCGTAGGCTTTAAAAACAGCCAGATCGGCATGGACGTTGTGATCGAGGGGAGCACCAGCCAGGCGAAACTGTGTGCCAATGTAGCCGCTCAGATCATCGCATTTGCCTGTGGCAAAGACGATGAGAATCCAAACAAACGCTTCGAAGGTGGACGTCCTTCCAGCATCATCATCGGAGAACAGCTGACGCCGGAGTCACTGGGCGCGCTGCTTGCCCACTTTGAAAATAAGATCATGTTCCAGGGATTCCTGTGGAATGTAAACAGCTTCGACCAGGAAGGCGTCCAGCTTGGCAAATTACTCGCCAAACGTGTCCTCGCCCACGAGACGGACGGCGCCCTGAAGGCCTTCAGTGATCTGCTGGAGATCTGATTCTATCAGAAGATAGTTTTCTTAGCGGCGGTTCTTTTCATCCCGGACCGCCGGAATACAGGCGAAGGCAGGGAAATTCCCTGCCTTCGCCCTTTTTCGCCAGTAACTAAGATGACCTCATTTGCCATTCCTGATATAACTGACTTTGATATTCTTTTGCCATCCCTTGGCCAGAGGGGATGCTGTGAGGGATGTTTTCAAGCGTTCCGGAAACCGTCTTCCTAAAAAGCAGAGTCCATAGACCACAATTCTGGCATGAGGATCTCTCTTTTCCGGACACCGGTTCCGGTGCGCCCATACTCTGCCATATTTAGCCACTTGATTACAGCGGTATCACAACGTCCCGGATGGGCCGGCGCCGCCCGCTGGACCTACATATAGGCCATTCGTAAAGGAATCACAAACGTCTCCATCTGCAGAATGGATGCATGACACACGGTAATACCAGCCTTCTTCTACCTCCAGCTCCTTGCTGGTGCTTACAAGATCTGCATTGGTATTCTCCTTATGCCAGGTTTCTACGAACTCCCATTCCTCATCTTCCCATTTCGCACGTTCCACAAGTACAGATACCTGAATGGACTCGCAGGTATGATTTCCGATGGTAGTTCCCCCGGCATAGATGACTCCTTCCTTCCCCTGGGGCTTTCTGATCTTCGAATAGCCAATCTGAAGGTGCGCGCCCCGCGTAATCCCGGTTGCCGTCCCGGTGGACTCGGTCTCGTTAGTCAGATAGGAGCCGTCCAACATAGGCCTGCTGTCGGCCGCTTCCGTATCCAACCCCGTACTCATGATGAGACCGAAAATCAACGCCAGCACACACAACCCGGATACTGTCCGTTTCCTCATCATATCCTCTGTAATCCATCCCCTCCATATATATAGACAACTGAGCGTTCAAAATCTGTCGCCTTTTAGGCGGGAAAATGTAAATTTTTTAAAATTTTTTCAAATTCCTCCCATTTCATAATCCCGGTAAGCTGGTAATGCACCCCTTCATATGCAAATTCTGCCGTATACTTTTTCTCGGCATAATCTGGAACTTCATGCTCGGTAATCTCTGCTGTTAATTTACCATTTGTGTATGGATATTGATCCGTATCCTCATCTTCAAGATTGGTTATCCACATACCTTCTCCATAAGTATCGCTAATTAGATAGGACATATTAACATCCTTATATTCATATAAAAGCTGTGCAGTTCGAATCTCCCTATCGATCTCACAAAATTTATACTTCATTTCCTCACTGATTCTCCTTAGCCTTATCGGCTCAATATTCAATTCCTCCTTGATTTGTCGATAAGCTTCTGCTTCCTTATTATTTCCTGTCTGTTTTACTTCACTTGAAGAACTATCTATTTCTGACAATTCTTCGTCACCAACCATCTGTTTTGCAAGCTCCACTGCCCGTTTTGGCCCGCCGATGCTGGTTACTCCGATCCCTCCAGCCATCAGGCATATCAGCATAACAGCCGCAACCCGCTTCCATCCGCCGGATCTGCCGCCGGTAGATCTTCTACGCCCGTTCCTTCTCCCACTTTTCCTGCCTTCCTTCTGTTCCTGCACTTCCCAGCCAAGACGCAGCGCTTCCCTGTCCTTCTCCGAGAGCCCGGCATAGGATCTAAAGCTTTCTCCCGCCGCCGCTTCTTCTG
>CAZGVY010000064.1:0-7089 GCA_964529215.1 uncultured Mordavella sp.
TGTCTGATACCCAGTTGCTTTGCAACACTTCTTCCCTTGTGTTCATCCATAAGCAAAAGATCTGCTTTTTGCTCATCATACATAATAAGAGCTTCACTCTCTCCTGCATCCAGACCAGTAACCGCCCGAAGAATACTTACTGACTTTGCATTTTCCACTTCCACAATTGTTCCACCTTTAGCAGTGAAATAAACGGCGTTGTATCTGAAATCACTATCATACCATCATTTCCTTTAAATAATTAATCGTTTTCAATTCTTCTTCGATTTCTTCATCTGACATTTCAATGTAAGGCAAACCCATTTTTCCATATAAGTATATTAAATCCATTTTAAAGACTCCAAGAATTTCAGCAGCCCTTCCATGTGATATCCTTCCCTGCTGAATATATGGATACAATATCATAGCATTTCTTATGAGTTGTTCTTCTTTATTTTTTGGCATTGCAAACGTTATCATTTCATCCGGTAATTCCATGGTTACTGTTGTCATAACTACTGTTCCTCCCTTCTCAGCATAAAACAATCTACAAATATCTAATTCTCATTATATCAGATTTCTATTATTTTTACACTCCAAAATCAAATTGAATAGAAGCAATATATAATTTAACCTATTTGCTTTATCCACCACTTTTCTATAAAAAGAAAAAGTACAAACGTTCGATTCTCGTTCATACTTTTCCTGTTAATATTCAAATTTTATATCATCCGCCCGGTTTTCACCTATATATGCGTTACAAATCATCTTATTTGTCTTTTCTTTTTTATGAGTATCGCTGCAATACCCACACCGCAGATAAACAGCAAAGCAGCCCATGGAACCATGTAACTGCTGTCGCCTGTTCCAGGTGCATTTACACCTTTGACAATATCATTATCAGGGTTGCTTTCATCCCCCGGCTTTACCCTATCATCAAAACCCGTTGTATCGTCAGGCGTTACAGATTTAGCGTTTACTGTAAAAACCGTACTTGCCGCACCGTCATTAGATATGATAGCCAATGTGTGCTCACCCTCAGCTAAACCGTTGATATAATCCGCTTTCAAGGTGATTCTAGTGGAGCCGGAAACAGCGGTGTAGTTTGTATCCTCCACATTTTCCCCGTCTATCTGAACCCCAAGGAACTTGTCAAAGGGTGCTTGGGAAGTAAAGATAGCGGAGTTGCCTTTGGTGACAGTCTGGCCCGCGCCTTCCGTAATGGTATAAGTCATAGTCCGGGTAAAGCTGCAGCCGTTACAGGTTGTATCCAGCTCGCTGTCAAAGCTGTGAGCAGCCTGATCCTTCGTGACCTGACAAACGCTGCACTCCTGCCAATGCGCGGTACTATTATAGGCCTCTGCCCAAGTGTGTCCGTCATTGACAGTAATCGTGTAGGTCATTTCACCGCCCCCTTTATCTGTGACAACAATTTTCTGCCCGCCATTCTGGGGAGGTACTGTAAACTTGCCATCTGTAACAGTTGCTTCCGTCCCGTTTATCACAACCTTAGCAATAGCGCCCTTAAAAACAATTACATCTACTGCGCTACAATATGTTTTACCGTTTTCGATGCCGCCGACGGGAACAGAATACAAAACGGATACGTCTCCTTTATCCTGTAGATCTTCAGTAAAAGGTGTTTGATCTGTTTTAATCAATAATACCTTGTGTAAGCCCTCAATTACACCTTCGAAACTTTTTGGTATTGTATCCCACTCGTAAGCGGTAAGATCGATATCATTCATTATATTGAATCTCTTACCCTTTAAATTTTCATTGTTCCCCGCAAGATACGAAATACCTGCAAGCTGCGCTGCCGTAGTAATCTCAAAATTAGTTTCGCTTGCTGAATACCATGAAATATCATATTTCCCCGGATCCAGCCAGCTTTCGGAGGAAGTGGAAGATGCAAATACCGGAAATGCATTTGTGGTCAAAATTGCCGCCAAAACACCGGCAGCCGCCATTCTTTTTAAACCATTTTTGTATGGATTTTTCTTGTACAGCCTCTCAGCTTCAACATCGGTATTGGAAACTGTTTGTTCAATTTCTTTTTGAACTATCGGTAATATTTCAACATTTTCAAATATTAATTCACCGAAATGAAGCACCGAGTATTCGTATGGGTTAAATCCATCTGTCTCGCAGATGAAACGGTAAAACTGATTATCATTTTTTACGGTTATCTTAAGAATTACATTTTCTAGCGGACTACAGTATTTCCTTTTATGAATCTTCAAGTCATCGCCGATATATTCAGTTCCTTGCTCCATCAACTCGGAAAATAATTCTCTTGCTTTTTCTTCGCTTTCCGTAAAAAAGCAGAACACATCATTTCCGGTTCTTACTTTTCTTTCCTCAATGATTTTTCTTGCATTTTCTAATGTCGTATAGTGGAACAACGTATTGGAACGCAAGTCTGTTTTTTTGAATTTCATTATTATGATCCGCCTCTCCCCTACATCCAGTTCCTGATGTCTTCCTCTGTCATGCCATTCGCATTTAGCGGCCTATGCCATTTAACTTCTGGATATGTTTTTTCAGTTTTACAGCAAGTTTCTCTGGTTTTGTCGCACCGCTTGTTTCACATTCCAGGCAGATACTTATTTCAAATGCCAGATATCCCTGTTATATTCCTCGATCGTCCGGTCAGATGAAAAGAATCCCGCCCCGCTGATATTACACAACGCCATCTTCTCCCACTTTTCAGGATTTACTGCGTAATCAAAAATTGCCTGGTTTTTCCGTACAAGATACGCGTTAAAATCCGGTAAGGTCTGGAACCAGTCTTTTCCAACCAGCTCGCCTTTCAAGCTTCTCAGGCATGCTTCATTCCCCTCTGCTAACATCAGCTCTCCATCAATAAAGTCTAACGCACGCCGGATATTCGGATCCGTCTCATACCATTCCCTTGCGCAGTAATCCCCATGCGCGTACCGGCGGATAACCTGTTCGCTGCTCTGCCCGAAAATATAAATATTATCCTCGCCCACACAGTCTGCAATCTCAACATTTGCCCCGTCAAGCGTGCCAAGGGTAACGGCTCCATTCAGCATAAACTTCATATTTCCCGTGCCGGAAGCCTCCTTTGAAGCAAGGCTGATCTGCTCAGACAGATCACAGGCAGGGATCATCTTCTCTGCCGCCGTCACATTATAATTCTCGATCATTACGACCTGGATCCATTTTGAAACCACAGGGTCTTTTTCGATTACTCTGGACAGGGTCAGCAGAGCGTGGATAATATTCTTAGCCGTAATATACGCAGGCGCAGCTTTCGCCCCGAATATCGCCGTAACCGGCGCTGCCGGGCGGTATCCGTTCCTGATCTCAAAATACTGATGGATCAGGTACAGGAGATTTAACTGCTGGCGCTTATATTCATGCAGGCGCTTGGACTGGATCAGGAACATGGAATCCGGATTTACCCTGATCTTCTGTTTTTCAAACAGCCAGCCGGCAAACTTTTTCTTATTCTCCCGTTTAATATCCCTCAGGCGCTTCAATACCTCTCTGTCATTCTCATATGCTTTCAGCTTCTTTAATTCCATGGCGTCCTTTTTAAATCCCGGCCCGATCAGGCTTTCTATATATCCTGCCAGTTCATGATTGCAGGAAAGAAGCCATCTCCGGAAGGTAATGCCATTCGTCTTATTGTTAAACTTCTCCGGATACAGACGGTAAAACTGGCTCAGTTCGCTGTTCTTTAAAATCTCCGTATGAAGCGCGGCCACGCCATTCGTACTGTGCGTAAAATGGATATCCATATGCGCCATATGCACCCGGTGGTCCTTATCAATGATCCATGTACTTTCGTCTTCTTCCTCCATTGCTTTCTCCGCCACAGCGCTCTCTGCTTCTGCTTCCGCTTCCGTTCCGGCCTTTTCTGCCGCCGTGATACCAGTCTTTGATCCGGATACTGCGGCTGCTTTTGCCTGATCCTTTACCATCTGATCCAGCTTGCGGATCACCGGCATCAGCTGCGGGACTACTTCTTCCAAGTATTCCTCCGGCCATTTCTCCAGAGCCTCTGCCAGAATTGTATGGTTCGTATATGCACAGGTATTTGTCACGATCTCTGCCGCCTCTTTGAATGCGATCCCCTTCTCTCCCAGGAGGCGGATCAGTTCCGGAATAACCATAGAAGGATGTGTATCATTGATCTGAATTGCGGCATAATCCGCCAGATCGTGGAGATCACTCCCTCTCTCCGTGCATTCCTCAAGAATCATCTGCGCGCCCGCGCTGACCATAAAATACTGCTGGTATATGCGCAGCTTTCTGCCCGCTTCGTCGCTGTCGTCCGGATAGAGGAACAGGGTAAGGTTCTTTTCAATTTTCTCTTTGTCAAAATCAATGCCTTCCGTGATCAGTGTTTCATCCACTGTATCCAGATCAAACAGATTTAATTTATTTGTACGGCCATGATACCCTGTTACATCCAGCTGATACAGCCTGGCCTGACAGGTCTTTCCTCCGAGGCTGACCGGATAGGTCTTCCCGGTATCCTCTGCCCACTGGGAACCATCCAGCCAGTAATCCGGCGTTTCATTCTGAACATGGTTCTTAAAATCCTGGCGGAACAGCCCGCAGTGATACCGGAGTCCTACGCCGTCGCCCGGCAGGTTCAATGTTGCCAGCGAATCCAGGAAACATGCGGCCAGACGTCCCAGCCCGCCATTGCCAAGACCCGGTTCCGGCTCCAGTTCTTCAAGCTCCGCCATGGATTTCCCACCTGCGGCTAAAAGCTCATTTACTTCGTCATACAATCCCAGATTGATCAGATTGTTGCTTAAAAGCCTGCCAATCAGAAACTCAGCTGAAATATAATAAAGCTTCCGTCCTTTTACCTGCTGTACCTTTGATCTGCTTTCCTCTTTAATAACCGTCATCAGTGCTTTATAGATTTCCTCATAACTGCTGTCCGCAATAGATTTCCCACATAGTTTTTCTAGTCTTGTCTTCATATCCAAACTCCTTCCTCAAAGAATACTCATACAGGAAACGGTGCATCCCTGCACATCATACCCACGTATGATTCTTCATGATAACGAAAAAATTCTAACATAAAAAAAAGTGAAATACAAGTAATAAACTCTTTGTCATGATATTGCAAAAATCCGGGGAAATAATCCCCCGGATCCTGCTCATACTATAACTTCAAATATACAATTATTTCTAATGCAAAGATCCAGATCACAGGGTCTTACTTCCCGCCTTTTTCTTGTAAGCTCCTACTTCCCTGCGTATCCAGTCAATCCACCGTCCGAACCCTTCTCCCGTCTTCGCCGACACAAAGATCACCTCTGCCTTCGGATTCAATTTATGGATCCTTTCTTCTACCGCTTCCTTGCTGAAATCATCGAACACACGCAAGGTATCGCACTTATTGATCAATACCACGTCACAGACCGAGAACATCAGCGGATATTTCAAAGGCTTGTCATCCCCCTCCGGCACTGACAGGATCATCGCGTTCTTTGTGCTTCCCGTATCAAATTCCGCCGGGCACACCAGGTTTCCCACATTCTCCAGCACCACAAAATCAAGATCCTCTGTCCCAAATTCCTTGATCCCCTGCCTGGTCATGTCCGCGTCCAGATGGCACATGCCGCCGGTATGGATCTGGATGGCGCGCACTCCGATTTCAGAAATCGCCCTTGCATCCACATCGGAATCGATATCTGCCTCCATAACGCCGATTTTCAGCTCGTCCTTCAGCATGGCTATGGTCCGTTTCAGGGTAGTGGTCTTGCCGGCTCCCGGTGAAGACATCAGGTTCAGAAGATAGGTTCCCTCCTCCTTCAATTCCTGACGGAGTTTTTCGGCGTCTGCGTCATTATCCTCAAAAATACTTCGCTTCACCTCAATAATCTTGTAGTCTTTCATATTCAAGTCACCTCGATTTCTTTGATCTGATGTTCATTTCCCTGCACAAGATAGGTATGCTCACTGCCGCAGTACGGACAGATCTTCCCATGCTCTACCGTGCCATAGGTTTCTTCGCAGTCCTCGCAGAAGGTGATCGCCGGAATGGTCTCGATCTCTAACTCACAGCCGTCCATCATCTCACTTTTGGAACACTTCCATTTCCAGCAGTCCTTCAGATAGTAGGGAATGATCGTGGAGACCTCGCCAATCTGAAGAACTACTTTATTGACCTTCGATGCCTGATTTTCCGCCGCAATCTCTTCAACAGCTTTTACAATATGAAAGACGATTCCCAGTTCATGCATCCTTTCTTCCTCATTTCTTAAGAGATCTCAGCGTTTTCCCGGCCTTTTTCACCGCCGCTGCCGTCTGCTTTGTCACAGCAGGAGCCTTCTTTACGACTTTTGCCGCCTGCTTCTTCACAACCGGGATCTTTCCTGCCGCCGCCCCGGAAGCCATCCCTGCGCCTCTCTTTGCCATGTATTTCCCGATCTCCTTGAATTTATCCTCAGAGCGCACCATCTTGGAGCATTCCGGATGGTCACGGTGCAGCTTGATCGCGTCAAACTCACATTTTGTTGTACAGACGCCGCAGCCGATACATTTATTTTCATCTACCACAGATGCGCCGCAGCCAAGACAGCGGCTTGCCTCCAGGTGTACCTGCTCCTCTGTCAGAGTTCCATGCGCATCCCTAAAGGAATGCTTATGGTCAATGCTCTCATCCATCGCTGCTTCCTGGCGTCCGATGGTATCATACCCTTCTACCATAATATCCTCTTTATCCAGTTCATGGAAATCCCTTCTGTTGCGGCCGATGGTCATGCTTGCCCCCTCATGCACATAGCGGTGCAGGGATTCTGCCGCATTCTTGCCTGCTTCGATGGCGTCGATCACAAACTTTGGCCCCGTATATACGTCGCCGCCTACGAAAATGTCCGGCTCTGCCGTCTGGTAAGTCAGCTCGTCTGCCACCGGATAATTTCCATGCCAGAATTCCACCTTTTCGCCCTCAAGCAGTCCGCCCCACTCGATGCTCTGGCCAATAGCAAAGATAATATGGTCGCATTCTACGGTAATGGTATCTTCTTCATCATACTGAGGATTAAATCTTCCGGCCTCATCCTTTACAGCGGTACATTTCTTGAATACGATCGCCTGTACCTTCCCTTCCGC
>CAZGVY010000064.1:7189-11287 GCA_964529215.1 uncultured Mordavella sp.
GCACGGTGCAGGAAGCTTACCGCAATATCAATTCCCTCGGCATCGTTTCCCGGGATCTCCGGGATCTTGCCGCCCTGGCATCCGATCGCCAGGTAGAATGCCTGATAGCCATCCGCCCGCAGCTCCTTCAGTGTAAGATCCTTTCCAATCTCCACTCCACATTTGATCTCTACGCCCAGCTCACGTAGCACATCGATCTCCGCTTCGATGACGTCCTTCTCCAGCTTGTAGGATGGGATTCCATAGGTCATCATACCGCCTGGGCGTGCATGTTTCTCAAATACCGTCGGCTTATATCCTTTTGTTGCCAGATAGTAGGCTGCGGAAAGACCTGCCGGTCCCGCGCCGATAATGGCGATCTTCTGCTCCCACTGGGTCAGTCTGTTGGATGCGATCACCACCGGAGGAATATATCTGGTCTCCTTATGCAGATCCAGCTCTGCAATAAACTTCTTAATTGCGTCAATTGCTACGGCTTCATCCACCGTACCGCGGGTACAGGCTGCCTCACACCGCCTGTTGCAGACACGTCCGCAGATTGCCGGGAACGGATTGTCCTTCTTGATCAATGCCAGCGCTTCCTGGTATTTCCCTTCCTTTGCTTTACGGATGTAACCCTGAACCGCAATGTGGGCCGGACAGGCCGCCTTACAGGGAGAAGTACCGGTCTCATAGCAGTTGATCCGGTTATTGTCACGGTAATCCTCGTCGTATTTATCCTTTCCCCATACCAGCTTATCCGGAAGCTCATGTTTCGGATATTTCACCTCTGTGCCATCCTTCCTGCACAGCTTCTGGCCCAGCTTCACCGCTCCTGCCGGACAGTATTCCACACACTTGCCGCAGGCGACACATTTATCTTTTTCCACCTTCGCCGTAAATGCGCTCCGGCTCATATTCGGCGTGTTAAACAGCTGAGAGGTACGGAGTGCATTACAGATATTTACGTTACAGTTACAGATACCAAAGATCTTATTCTCTCCGTCTATATTGGTGATCTGATGGACAAATCCGTTATCCTCTGCCTTGCGGAAGATCTCCATAGCCTCCTCGTATGTAACATCATGGCCTTTGCCTGTCTCCCGGCAGTAATCGGCAAAATCACCGACGCCTACACACCAGTTCATCTCATCATCCGCGCATCCATCCTCAAGGATCCCACGGCTCACACGGCAGGAACACTGTCCCACGCCGATATGCCCTTCATACTTCTTCAGCCAGTAAGAAATATGCTCCAGGTCGAGCGTCCCCGGCTCCATCTCAATCGCCTTTTCCACCGGAATTACATGCATACCGATCCCGGCGCCTCCCGGCGGCACCATATGGGTAATCCCATCCAGCGGGACAAAGGTCATGCGCTCAAAAAAGCTTGCCAGCGCCGGATGTTCCTTCAGGCGTATATTTCCCTCCGGGGTTTCTTCCATATTAAACAGTTCCGCAGAACCCGGCACGAACATCGGCAGGCAGTATCTGCGGTCCGCAGGTCCCGGAATCGGACCGTAATGGTCATAGTTATTGCCATAGTCATACTCCAGAAGCCCAATGTAGCTCATCTCATCCAGAAGCTTCTGGAACTCCTCTTTATCTTCCTCCGCCACATCATTCATCTTCCATAATTCTTCAATCTTGTAGTGATGGCGCACCTTCATCTTCAGCGCAACATCTGCCATTTCCTCTGTCACGATCTCCGCCAGTCCCCAATACTCCGGATCCTCTGCCGTAACACCCTTCAGCTTGTGGGCCGCTACGTCAGTGATCTTTTTCCCAAGCTTTAGGATCTTCTCACTTGGCATCTTATCTCCCATATGCGGTGGAATCACCGCTTTACTCATTTCCGGCATATCATTCTCCTCCTTCTGCTTTTTCTACAAATATCGTCCTCCAGATCTTCAAGAAGCAGGCGGATCCCCGCCTCTTATTCCGGCATAAATCTTCTTATAATCTATTTTCCAACAAACCTGCCCTCTTGTAAACTGGCATAATTCCCAAACTTATCCGCATCTTTTCTATGGTCTTGGTCAGACCATATTTTTATTGACTTTTAGCAGACATTCCAGTATGGTAGAGATAGACATATTATAAGAAAGGACTTCCCATGAAATTTAAAAAAATCGAATCGCGGTCCATCAAAGAATTATTTATCTCCCAGCTGGAAGAAATGATCCTCTCAGGGGAATTAACGCCTGGAGAAAAACTGCCCACAGAACGGGAAATTGCCGATGAAATGAATATCAGTAAGACTATCGTTCATGAAGGGATCCGGGAATTATCGCGGATTGGATTTCTGGACGTTATCTCCAGAAAAGGAGTCTATGTATCCGACTATACCAGTACCGGGAATCTGGATACTCTCTATGCTATTAACCGCTACCGGGGCGGAATGCCCGACAAAAAAGTCATCGCCAGCCTTCTGGATGCCCGGCTTTACCTGGAATGCCCGGCCATAGAGATCCTTGCACAAAACCATACAGCCAAAGATATTCTTCTGTTAGAGAATATGCAGGAAAATGTCAGAAAAGCCTTCGCCGGAACCAGCGAGGCCTTTGCCAATGCTCTGTTTATTTACCGCAGGACAATCACACATCTGAGCGGCAACTGTATTACGCCTCTGATAATGAACGCTTTTTTTACCGCCTCTATCTCCGCATGGACCGATTACTGTGAATTTACAGGCCGCCAGCGTATCTATGAAAATCTGGTAAAAACTACAGAATGTATCCGCCAGGGCGACGCCAAAACCGCAAAAGAACTTTTTCAGGATCACATCGAGCGCTTCCGGGCGCACATTCTTACACTGTAACACGGTAAGCAAAAGAGAGGGATTCCCCCTCTCTTTTACCATCTGACTTTACTCTCTGTATGCTTTTAAGGTTCCCGTATACTGCAGTAATTTTTCTCCCGCCAGCTTTGCGGCACATAACGGATACCGATCTGGCAGTATCTCTGCCACGGCTTCCGGCTCCCAGTAAAAAATTCCACATTCTTCCTGGTCTTTCAATGCTTTCATGGCTTCTACACAGTCCTTCATGATCTGATAGCTGCCTTCCTCATCATAATCCAGACCGCCTACCTCCACGATCATAACCGGCTTATGATACCGGTCAGAATATCCTGTGAGCTTATCCGTAAGCTTATCCTTGTCGCTGTCAAACTGCTCCCAGTAAGGATAATAGGAAAATCCCAATATGTCCGTCCTGCCTCCTTCTGCAAAGAAATTCTCCCAGAAGGGCATACACTGTGCATCATCCATGACCGCCGCCAGATGGGTGATGACCCGGCAGTCCGGGCAAATCTCCTTCACCGCGTCATAGCCTGCGTTTAAGAAACCTACCAGCTGCTTCGGCGCTTCCTTAAGGCTGCCCCTCGGCCACATCATCCCGTTGTTGATCTCATTACCCACCTGCACCCATTCCGGGTAAATACCGTGCTCCGTGAGAAGGTGCAAAACTTCCTTTGTATGGGCCGCCACACGCCGCTCCAGTTCTTCGCCGCTGTCTTCCTTCCATGCCTCCGGCATATCCTGAAACAAAGGATCTGCAAAATGATCACTGTAATGGAAATCAATCATCAGCTTCATCCCCTCTCGCTTCACCCTCTCTGCCATGGCAAGCACGCCCTCGCCGTCACAGAAGCCCAGCATGCAGGTCTCATTCTCCCTTTTCTGCCAGAAGCCTTCCTTCGGAGGATCTACAAATACCCGAAGGCGAACCGCATTCGCACCCATTTTCTTTGACAAGGCAACGATATCCGTCTCATCTCCCTGCTCGTCAATCCATCGGTATCCAAAAGTTTCCAGCTGGCTGGCCCAGCCCAGATCCACGCCATAAATCATCTTTTTCATCAGATAGGTCTCCTAGTCAAAATCAAATTTAGTAAATCTCTGATACATTGCCTTATATTTGGTCCTTACCATTTCATTTCCCTCCAGCACGTCGGCTTCTTTTCCTGTGTACTGGCAGCGCAGGCAATAATATTCATCCTTTTCCTTATCATAAAACATATCAATATCCAGATCCCTCATAAAGCAGGCAGGGCATCTGTAATTTAATCTGCCTTTTCCAGCTTGAGCCATGTTGCAAAGACCTCCTTTTCTGATAC
>CAZGVY010000065.1:0-11257 GCA_964529215.1 uncultured Mordavella sp.
CAGCCGACGAAAGAGATGGTTAAGATCCGCAATAAGCTGATCTATGATGTGACCACCCGTCTGGAGAATTTCAGCCTGAATACGGTAATTTCCGGCTTCATGGAGAATACGAATAAACTGACGGATATTGCGAAAAAGGCGGGCGGTATCGACATAGAGACACTGAAAAATCTGGCAGTCCTGCTGGCTCCATTTGCCCCGCATATCGCAGAGGAGATCTGGGAGCAGCTTGGCGGAACAGAGTCTGTATTTACAGCCGGATGGCCGGTATATGATGAAGATGCAATGAAGGATGATGAGATCGAAATTGCAGTGCAGATTAACGGAAAGACCAGATCCGTTATCAAGATCGCAGCGGACGCATCAAAGGAAGACGCGCTGGCAGCAGGGAAAGCAGCAGTTGCCGATAAGCTGACCGGAAACATCGTAAAAGAAATTTACGTACCAGGAAAGATTATTAATATTGTTCAAAAATAGGCAGTGCGAATAAGGAAAGCCGGGAAAACTCCTGCTTGCAGGAATGTTTTCCCGGCTTGAGTTATTCATAGGGCGAATGCCCGTCAAGCGAGAGGGAGCGAAGCGAGTCGAGCTTGTGCGCACTGCCGTAGCTGGCAAGGAAAAGGCAGCCTTTTTTGCTATTCATAGGGCGGATGCCCGTCAAGCGAGAGGGAGCGGAATTGATATTGATTTGTATATCAAGGCACGCAAGCCTGCCATGGATTAAAGTAGAGTCCCAGAGAGAAATACGCTGATAAAATAGAATATGATAATATTTATGAATTTGTTGACACCTAATATGACACCACATATAATATAGACAGGAGGTATTCAAGATGTCAAAGTGGGATAAACTATTAACACGCATTTGTACTTTGTCAAAAGGTCTTCGGTTTGATGAATTACGTAAGGTGTTGGAAAGCTATGGCTATGAAATGAAGACTCCGCAAAGTGGGAGCAGTCATTACACATTTAGAAAATCAGGGTGCCAGCCTATTACTATTCCAAAGCATGAACCAATTAAAAAGATATATGTGGAGATGGTCAAGCAAATTGTAGAGAGTGAGGCGATAAATGATGAAAACTTTGAATGATTATATGGCAATGTCTTATCGCATGGAAATTGTAGAAGATAAAGATGAAGGTGGTTTTGTGGTTTCCTATCCTGATCTTCCGGGATGTATTACTTGCGGTGAAACAGTGGAATCTGCGGTAGTAAATGCGTTGGACGCAAAAAGGGCATGGCTTGAAGCAGCACTTGAGAAAGGAATAAAGATTCATGAACCGGATGATTTAGAAGATTATTCAGGACAATTTAAATTAAGGATACCTCGAAGTTTGCATAAGTTATTGGCAGAACATTCTAAAAGAGAAGGCATAAGTATGAATCAGTATTGCGTATATCTGCTTTCCAGAAATGACGCTGTTTATTCAAAATGAGAGTTGCAATACTATCCTTATAGGTTATGGCCTGTAGCGGGCGGAAAACAAGATGATAGGAAGGAAAAGAATCTCACGCGCTGGAATTTCGCACGTGAGATTTTTTCTAAAAATAGATGTCGAAAGATGCAGAATTATGATATACTTAGCGTGTTATTTATCTACTTAATAAATGGAGAGCTAAGCATGAGGGTCTATCAAAAATCAATGACGTTACCCGTTTATTTTTCGCTTCTTCTAATTTATCTGGAAGCGGTTTTTCATATTTATGAATTCAAGGCGCTGAGCGGGAGTCTCTTTTTTATTGTTCTTTTTTCCGTTATGGCAGGTGCTTTTCTTGGAGCGGCAGCAGAATTGCTCAGGGGAAAAGCATCCTATCTATTTAGCTTTGCGGCGACAGTGATTTTGTGCGTATTCTTCTGTGCGGAGATGGTTTACAAGGAGGTGTTCCAGAAATTCCTGGCGTTGTTCAGTATGATGAATATGGCGGGACAGGCATTGGATTTTCTGGATGTGATCGGGAAAAATATTTTGCTGAGCCTGGCGGGGATCCTGTTTCTTGCCTTGCCGGTTCCCTTTTATATGATTGGGGTCCATAAAGGCATCATTGCCTTGGGAGACAGTTCCGGGAAAGGCTTTTTCCGGAAATTGGGAGTCTCGCTGGAATGTTATCTTACGGCAATTTTAATTCTGGGCTGTACAAAGCAGGAACCCTATGGACTGAATGATATCTATTATCACAATGTTTCTACAGATCTGACAGTGGAGCATTTCGGCGTTATTACAATGAACCGCCTGGACGGGCTTTATGCGGCCGTTGGGAAACCGGCGCGGGCGCTGCAGCTTGCGGAAGAAGGAGCAAAAGAGGAAGCTTCTGAGCCGGATGAGCCAGAGAAGGATGTGTCTCCGAATATTATGGATATAGACTTTGACAGTATTACAGCTTCTGCGCCGAATGAGTCTGTGGTGCAGCTGAATCAGTATTTTACGTCCCAGACAGGAACCAGGAAGAATGAATATACAGGGATCTTTGAGGGTTATAATGTGATTTTTATTACAGCGGAGGGATTTTCCAGTTTTGTGATTGACGAGGAACGGACGCCGGTGCTGTACAGGCTGAAGAACGAAGGGTTTGTTTTTGAGCATTACTATACGCCTGGGTGGTACGGAAGTACCTCCGATGGAGAATATGCAAATTTAACAGGGCTGCTTCCCACAGACGGCGTCGTATCTATGAATATTGCGGGAAAACAGCAGAAAAATATGTATTTTACACTGGGACGCCAATTGGAACGTCTTGGATATACGCTGAATGGTTATCATAATAACAGCTATACTTATTATGGAAGGGAGCTTTCCCATCCCAATATGGGCTATCACTGGTATGGCACTGGAAACTGGTTCCAGCCGGAGACTACGGAGAGTGGGCATGAACTCTGGCCCCAGTCGGACTTGCAGCTGGTTTTGCAGAGTATGGATCTGTATATGGATCAGGAGCCGTTCCATACATATTACCTGACGGTAAGCGGCCATATGCTGTATGACGTCAATAGTAATCAGATGTCGTACCGCAATTATGATACCGTAGCAGATCTGCCTTATTCTGAGACAACAAAGGGTTATCTGGCATGCCAGATGGAGTTAGAGAAGGCTATGGAAGCGCTGGTTGGCGAACTGGAAAAGAGAGGGCTTGCAGACCACACGGTGATCGTTCTCGGAGCGGATCATATCCCATATGACGACAAGCCGGTCTGTGATGAACTGGCTGGGCATGAGCTGGATCCTGGGATCGAATGGTATGAAAACGACCTGATCATCTGGTCCGGAAGCATGGAAGAACCAGTGGTGGTTAACAAGTATTGTTATGATGTGGATATCCTTCCGACAGTGTCAAACCTGCTTGGGCTGGAATATGATTCCAGGCTGATGGCCGGGCAGGATATCCTGTCAGATTCCGAACAGCTTGTATGTTTTCCAAACCGCAGCTTTATTACCGGAAAATGTATTTACAATGCTGTAAACGGGACTGTGACGCCGTTTGCGGACGAGGAGGTCACGCAGGAATATCTGGATACCATGGCGGCGGTGGTGTATAATAAATTCAGCGTGTCGGAAATGATCTTAAACGAGGATTATTATAAATATCTGGACGGGCATATAAAGAAAGACTGAGCGTAGTGCAGGAAACCGGGGCCGCCTGAGATAGTTCCGGCGGATGGATGAGGTGCAAAGGAGTATTGCAATGAAGAAACGAATTCTGATCATAAATACAGGGGGAACCCTGTCTTCCGTAAACAGCGACCAGGGATTAAGCCCAGGGCTGTCAAGCCGGGAAATTTTAGAAGAGATCCGCATGGTATCAAAGGATCTGGAGCTGGAGACGGAGGACTTCTGTTCTCTTGACAGCGCCAATATATTTCCTGACGACTGGGCAGCTCTGGCAGTGAGGATCGGACAGGCCTGCATGGACTATGAAGGTATTGTTATCATTCATGGGACAGATACTTTGGCGTACACGGCTTCCATGCTGTCTTTTATGCTGCAGAATATTCCGGTTCCGGTGGTGCTTACCGGAAGCCAGCTCTCCATTTCCCATCCGGTAGCGGATGCTATGGAGAACTGCCGCTGTGCCATCCATATGGCCGCCAGCGGATGCGCCGGAGTCTTCGCTGCATTTAACCGGAAGGTCATGCTGGGCTGCAGGACTTCAAAGGTACGGTCTATGAGTTTTGATGCGTTTGAAAGTACCAATTATCCGAATGTGGCCGAGATCAGCTCTCTTGGCCTTCATATCCGGAGAGAAATGCTTCCGGAAAGAAAAGGAGTTTTCCGGGTGCAGCCGGCTTTTTCGGACAAAGTATTCCTGCTAAAGCTATATCCAGGGATCGATCCGTCGATTCTTAAGCTGCTCTGGCAGCAGGGCTATCAGGGCATATATATAGAAGGATTCGGACTTGGCGGGATGCCTTTTGTGAAGCATGATTTTGTGTCGGCTGTGCGGGAAGCAGTGGAAAACGGCATGACAGTGCTGGCAGGAAGCCAGTGTCCCTATGAGGGAAGTAACCTGTCGGTGTACGAAACAGGTCTTCTGGCTTTAAAGGGAGGAGTCCTGCAAGGGTTTGATATGACCGCGGAAGCGGCGGTAACCAAACTTATGTGGGTGCTGGGGCGGACCAGGAAGCCAGGAGAGATCCGGGATTATTTTGAGATTGATCTTGTGAAAGAGGTAAGTATACCATAATTAGTACGTAAGACTAAGATCCAGGCCGTGTAAATGGTTTGGAATGGAGGTATGGGATCAGGAAACTAAGCGTCAGCACAAGGCTCAAAAGTTCTGATACCAGCGGGCTCCACCAGATTCCGGCGCCGCCGAAGGCCATTGTCATAACGAGAAGGCTTAAGCCAAGCATTACCATGCCCCGTGCCAGGGAAATGGCAGTGGCGGCCACAGGATGTTCCACCGCCGTAAAATATGCTCCGATCACTACGTTATAGCCTGCGATCAGGAAGGACAGCGCAAAGATCCGGAAAACCTGTACACTATAAGGAATCAGGCTGCTGTCGGCAGAAGATATGAAAAGACGGATAATGGGTTCTGTTCCAGTCATACATATGAGGGTAAAGGCGGCGGAGGATATGATGACCGCTCCGATTCCATAGCGGAACAGAAGACCGCATTTATCCATGCGCTTCTGACCGAAATAGTAGCTGATCAGTGGCTGGTAGCCCTGGGCAATTCCTACCATGGTCATTACGGCCAGGGAATTTATATAGGAAATAATGGTATAGCTCACCAGTGCGTCCTCATTCAGGTAGTGGATGATTGCCTGATTAAATAGGAAGATGATCAGGCCCGGGGATAACTCAGTGATGCAGGAAGGGATCCCATTCTTGATCTGCCTCCAGATGACAGGAAGGTTTAGACGGAATCTGGTGAATTTGATCATTCCTTTTTTTCCACAGAAATGTACCAGGTACAGGGCAATTAAAAAGACATGGGAAATGCCTGTGGCAATAGCTGCGCCACGGATGCCCATATGCATCCGCATGACCATCAGGTAATCTAAAACCACATTCATCAGCGATCCTGCTGTTACAATGAAGGTCGCCATTTTAGGATATCCGTCTGTCTTTATGATCGTCTCAAAGGAATAGGACAGGATAAAGAGACCGGAAAAAGGGACGATAGAGCCCAGATACTCCAGCACATATTCCATATTTACATCGGTAGCGCCCAGGAACAGGGCAATTGGTTTCAGATTTAGCAGTACCAGAATGGTAATGATGACCGAGAACAGTACAAGCATGCAGATATTCTGTGAGAATACTTCATTTGCCTTCTGGATACGCTTTTCCCCTAGCATAATCGCAACAATGGTAGAAGTGCCCACTGCAAACAAAATAGACACTGCGTACAGTGCCATAATGTAGGGCATGGAAATATTAACGGCGGTCAGGGCGATCTCGGAGACGCCCCTTGCCACAAAAATACCATCCACCATAGTATAGAGTGCAAAAACCCACTGTGCTGTAATGGATGGTATGATGAACTTAAAAAAATCGCCTTTCAGGGAATTCCCCTCCAGCTTCATAGATAAAACCTCCTTATGTTTCGTGAACAAGTATTAACGCTATGGTAACACACAGCATGATAATAAGCAAGCCTCAATCCAGTGCGCCAGCGTCTGTTCTCTGCATAAGTCTTTCATATGTTACGAATTGTGATTTTTTCAAACATAGAAAAAGGCACTGTAAAAAGCCTTTCTGCTTTTTACAGCGCCTTTCGCCTTTAAATCTTAAAAGCAACGGCGGCTGCTTCTTCAGTTGCCTTATTTGCCTGCCCTGCTTTTGTGGCGTCACCAATAACAAAGACCTCCGGCACGATTCCTTTCAATGTTTCTTCCAGTGGGTTATATGCTTTGGTTCCCAGTGCAATGATGATACTGTCAAATCCTCCGGCTTCTTTTTCCTCTCCGTTTTGCGTATATACGACTCCTGTTTCGGTAAAATGATCAATTTTTGCGTTGAGGATATACTGAGTCCCAATGGAATCCAGCCGGGCCTTTAAATGAGTACCGACGCCAAGAATTCCATAATCGACCGCAGGGATCATATCAATGAGCGTGCTGGTGCGCCCGCCGCGTTCCCGCAGGAAGTCCGCTGTCTCAAGCCCCACAAGCCCCGCGCCCGCGATCAAGACATTTCTGCCGGCTTTTACCGTTCCTTCCAGGACGTCGTGAGCCATAAGTACATTTGCACCGCCGATGCCAGGGATAGGCGGGACGGATTGTTTTGAACCGGTTGCTAAAATGACGGCATCTGGTTTCTTTTCTTCTACGAGCTCTTTTGTTACTTCTGTATTAAGGAAATATTCTACGCCGTTTTTCCTGCCTTCCTGCAGCCAGAAACGGAGCGGCCCGGTAAGAAGGGATTTTGCAGGAGGGAAGGCGGCGATGCGGAACTGGCCTCCTAAGTTTGCCTTTGCTTCATACACAGAAACCTTATGACCGCGTTTTGACGCAGCATATGCGGCATAAAGCCCTGCGGGGCCAGATCCGGCCACGATGATATTTTTAGGAGTTTCAACCTTGTCGAAAGTATATTCTGCCTCATGGCCGACTCTTGGGTTAACCAGGCAGCACGCAGTCAGATGGTTCGGGTCTGTCATATATCCCATGCAGGACTGCAGGCAGTTAATGCAGGGGGTAATTTCAGATATTTTTCCCTCTTTGATCTTATTTGGGAAATCTGGCTCTGCAAGTGACTGGCGGGAAATGGATACAAAATCTGCTTTTCCTGATTCAAGGATGTCTTCTGCGATTTCAGGGGTGTTGATCCGGTCAATAGAAGAAACAGGAATGCTGACACTTTGTTTGATTTCAGCGGCGTTATAAGCGTTAAAGCCCATGGGTTCATCCTCAGGCGCTGACATCCAGTCAAGAGAAGCATAGTTGCAGATCGTAACCTCGATCGCATCATATCCGGCTTCTTCCAGATATTTTGCGATAATTTTAGTATCTGATATGGTCATACCGCCGGGTACCTTTTCTTCTCCGGACAGCTTTATGATAACAGGATAGCTGTCACCGCATTTTTTCTTGATATCTTTACAGATTTCACAGGCAAATCTGGCGCGGTTTTCAATCGAACCGCCAAACTCGTCAAATCTTCTGTTCGAAAACTGAGAAAGGAACTGCTGGACAAGATATCCATGACCCGCATGGATCTCAACGCCGTCAAAACCTGCCTTCTGGGCGCGGACGGCAGCATCACCGAACATATGGATATTATCCCATACCTCTTCTGTTGTTAATTCATGCGGGGTTTCATCAAATACAGGACAGGCGATCGGCGACGGTGCAGAGGTGTCGTGTCCAAGTAATGTTTTCGTATACTGCCTTCCCGGCTGATGAAGCTGTGGAAAGATGTAAGCTCCATAGGCGTGGACAGCATCGGTTACCTTTTTCCATCCTGGGATAAACTGATCGGAGCCGAGAGACGGTTCAAGCGGCGTACAGAATTCCGTGTCCTGAACACGGGTTACTTCAGTGATGATCAGCGCATACCCGCCCTTGGCACGTGCTTCATAATAGGCCACCGTCCGTTCGGTCGGATTGCCGTTCATCTCTGCAAAACCAACGCCCATTGCACCCATGATAAATCTGTTTTTGAGGGTCAGGGAACCTATTTTTCCAGGCTCAAAAAGTTTGTCGTACTTCATTGTTTTTCCTCCTTTACATAAGAATTTACATTGATTGGTTAAGAATTATTCTAAAAGACTTTGTTAAAAAAATCACTGTTGCAAATGACAAATTTATCGTTTAGAATTATGCATTATAAACAAAGGAGTTATGGATGATGAATAACAAGGTGGTTGAAATCTTATTCGATGTTCTTTCTGAGGGAGCGGGCATTCAGCATTTGATCGATATAGCCCGTACGGAGATTTTCGATAATCCTGTTATGGTTACAAATTCTTCCTTCCGGATCGTAGGTTTAAGCAGCGACGTGGAATTTGAGGATGCGGTGTGGAGCGACGCAGTCCGCATGCATGGATTTTCCAAAGAGATTATCGACAGGTTCCGGAAGGATGAAGAGTCGGACAAACTGTTTCGCGAGCGCAAAGCATTTATTTATTCAACGGGGCTTGGGAAAGATATTCCACGTATTCTTGCGCCGCTGAAAAGCAGTGAGTCTATTTCCGGTTATCTGATCATATTTGCAGTGAAGCATCCGCTTGAAAGCCAGGATGTCCAGAATGCAGAAATCCTGGCGAAGGCGCTGAATATATTAATGAACGGGCCGATTACAGTCTCTGATGTGAACCTGGATCTGATAGATTATACATTGAAGCTGCTGCTGTCAGGCATGCCTGCGGACAGTTCCCAGATTAAAGCGCTGGAAAAAGCCCGGTATTATGTTACGTATGCCGTATCGCTTCCCCGTGGAAGAAAAGAAAAACAGTACATCTTTTATCTGGAAGAAAGAATTATCCAGAGGTCGCAGAAAATATACTGTTTTCCTTATAATAAACATCTTTTTGTGCTGATAAACTATGACTCGCCAGAAGAACTGAACCGCATTACCTGCCGGTTAGAAAAAATATTAGAGGAATATAATCTTTATGCAGGAGCCTCCAATCATTTTGAAAAAATAGTGAAGCTGCAGTTGTATTTTGAACAGGCCATATATATCAAAACATTTGGGAGAAAGATCGATCCACAGAAAAGGCTGTACAGATTTAAGGATTATTATATTTATTTTTTTATTTCCAATATACCGGAGAATATGTATGAAACAATGCTGTGTACGGATTACCAGGCTTTGAGAGATTATGATTATACACATTCCCTGCAGCTTGTTGAAACATTGCTCAGCTATTATTACAACTCAATGAATATCAATCAGGTCAGCGAGGAGCTGCATGTCCACAGGAATACGATTTCTTACAGGCTGAATCTGGTGAAGGATAAGCTGCAGATTGATTATACGGATATCAGGAGATTGAGAAATATCGTCCTTTCGTCAGAGATCTATAACTGGAATCATGCGGATTAGCAGCAAGAGAGTATTCTTCTCACTTTATAACGAAAGCTGTAGCAAAATGATAGAAGCCCGGAGTTTCCTTTGAGATAAAGTCTCAAAAGAATTTATGACATAATGTTTGTTTTTGGCTATATTAGAAAAAAATATAGTTTCTACTTGTAAATAGTAAAAAATGATTATAATAATTGTTAGATTAGAATGCAATTTGAATTGGCCGGAGGATACATTATGCAGATACATTATGATCGCAGAAAATAAAACAACTGAATTCAAGAGAGAATACGTTGAAGACATTAAAAATACAATTATAGCTTTTGCAAATTGTGACGGTGGTACACTCTACATTGGTGTGAACGATGATGGAACGGCTTGTGGTGTTGATAATGTTGATGGTACAATGCTGCGTGTAACTAATGCGATTAGAGATGCCGTGCGGCCGGATGTGTACCCGTGCAGAATTCTCTGGGCTGGATCGGTTAGATATGCGGGACTATCCTCCGGAGGCAATTCGAGAGGCACTATTAAACGCTATTGTCCATAGGGACTATTCTTTCAGCGGAGCTACTCTTATTAGTATTTTTGAAGACCGAATTGAATTCGTAACAATCGGCGGTTTAGAATTAGTATTGTTTTGGATGGACGGCCTCGTCGTACATATAAAATCGGCGATATGGTTTTGGAAGGAAAGAAAATATACCCTGTTGTTGTGGCGCAGATCAGGGCAGGTTGCACAGAGCGTGATTGACAGAGAAACATGACTGCCTAACCATTTGAAGATGTAGTGACAGGTTTACCAGGGATTTTCATTTCACTTCCCAATCCCAGATACTTAATTGCTTGTTACGATCTTTTTCTTCAAAGGTATATAGGTAATGAAAGATTTGTTCGTTATTATGCAGAATTCCATTTTCTTCACATTTCTGGTGAAATAGCCGCATTAAAGTTCTGCTATTAGGACTTTCGAGCATATACTGATTTCCATATGTGTATATATATTTCTCTTTTAGAGAAGGGAACAGCCGGTCTAGCTGTTCGTAGAAATACTCCCGGTTTCCCTCCCAGAGAGTCAGGCCCATTCCGAAGCAAATGACGCCGTAGATCTTTGCTTCTATACACATATCCAAAATACCAGAGATATTACTTTCCGTATCGTTGATGAAGGGTAGAATTGGGGATAGCCGTACAACGGTTGGTATTCCGGCATCCCGCAGCTTTTTCAACGCTTCGCAGCGTTCCCTTGTCGTACTTACATTCGGTTCGATTTTTCTGCACAGATCTTCATCATAAGTAGTCAAAGTCATCTGCACAACGCATTTTGCCTTTTCATTTATTTTCTGTAAAAAATCTAAATCTCTCAAAATACGGCTTGATTTTGTAATAACGGTAAATCCAAAACCGTAACGCTCTATTAAGTGCAGGGCTTTTCTGACATTTTCGATTTCCAATTCCAGCGGAAGATATGGGTCTGTCATAGAGCCCGTGCCGATCATACATTTTTTTCGCTTATGGGTAAGGGCATACTCTAATAATTCAATCGCATTTTCTTTTATTTCAATATCTTCAAAAGCATGTTCCATATGATAGCATTTACTTCTGGAATCACAATAAATGCATCCGTGAGAGCAGCCGCGGTATAGATTCATTCCATTTTTTGCAGATAGTATTCCTTTTGCTTTCACAAAGTGCATTTTTACCACCTCACTCCATTTTCCTGCCTGCTTACCATTGTTTTATCAAATTCATCATAAACACGATAGGCCATATTCTGAGGAAA
>CAZGVY010000066.1:0-11154 GCA_964529215.1 uncultured Mordavella sp.
CTTCATTAAAAGCGCTTCTAAATTGTCTGCTCAGAGGGTGTATTCTGCTCCATCTACTGTTTGCAGGCTGCCCTGCGGACTGGTATCTCTATCATATCGCTTAGCTGTATAATAGCCTGGCTAAGGAACATCTGCTTTTAATGCAGTTAGAAGACGGCGGAATGCTGCTCCGTCTGATTGCTATATACTCCTTCTTCATTCCGCGTCCATCAAGATATCCCTTGTCGGACATATTAAATAAGCTTGGACGCTTCCATCCATGACAGATAACTGCCACGGATAGCATCTGTTTACCTGCTTCTTTGTAAGTCATCAAATAACCAGACGATAGGATAGTCATGCGCAGGGTAGCCGTTAAACAGCGGATGGAAACAGAAAATACCCTCTAAGCAGACAATTCAGAAGCGTTTTTAATGAAGATGAAATAGCAGGCTACGGAATCTTAGCCACGAAGGCATTCCTGAGTGGCTTAGCTTCCGTAAACTGGTAGTTCATCGTAATGCTGCTTCGTCTGTATAGAGGGTATTTTCTGTTTTCATATGCGTCCGCCAAGATATACTCCAAAGTACCCCGTAATGCATGCCCTCCGGGCTGGCGGACTTCATCCGCCAAGATATACTTAACGGACATTCTTTTATTTCCCAGAAATAATATCAAGCAGGCACTGCCTCATTGCCTCGATCGGAGCCTCTTTTCCTGTCCAGTGTTCGATCTGAGCTGCCCCCTGATACAGAGACATCCCAAGCCCGTTCAGGATCTTTGCCCCTGCCGCCTCAGCATCTAACAGGAACTGAGTCTTATCCGGGTTATAACATGCGTCAAAATAGAACTTATCTGCCGCAATATATTCCTCCGGCAAAGGATTTTCACCGATATGCGAACCCATACCGATACCACTTGCATTCATTACTACGCTGACTTCCCTGACTTTGGAATAATCGCCATACGGAACATCCTCTGCAACCGGCGCAAAATTTTTATTGATATCTTCTGCCAGTGACCTGCCAGACTCCCCGGCGACATCTGTAATATAAATCTTCTTAGCTCCGTAATATGCCAGCGCTGAACACATTGCACGCCCTGCGCCGCCGGCGCCGATACAGAAATATGTATTCTCATCAACCTTGATCCCACCGTCTTTCTGAATCGATCTGATGAATCCGATACCATCCGTATTATACCCGATCAGTTTTCCTTCCGGGGTTCTTACAACCGTATTACTTGCTCCCATCTTTTCACATAATGGATCCAGCTCGTCCAGATACTGAAGTACCTTAACCTTATTTGGTTTTGTCACCGCAAAACCGGCAAAATTCATGTAGCGGATCCCATTAACCACATCCTCCAGATGTTCGTTATTTACCTCTGTGTAGAAATAGATCATATTCAGCCCGGCTGCCTCGTAGCCGCTGTTCTGCATCTGTGCTGCAAAAGACTGCTTTAATGGATCTCCAAGTAATGTGACCATCTTTGTGTTAATATCAACCGTTGCCATCGTTTACGCCCTCCTGCTTTCATTGGATTTTTATGTATCTATTTTAGCACAACCCCTGTGAGTATTCCAGCGCAAACTTATAAAACACGTTCTTCTGATCTATGCATTTATCACATGGATCCTTCTATTATGATCCGCAGGTCCCACGGACGTATCCGTATCTCCCGGCGTCTTTCCAGCATCTCTCCTGACAGGATATCACAGCCGTCATCTCCCACATACAAAGCCCGCTGCTTTTCTGCAGAATAATTCAGGTAAAACCATACTCTTCTGCCTGCGCCATTGACGCCTTTTTTTACAATGACCGGGAAATGCTCTGGCACCTCACTGCCCGCTCCCGCCGCCTTCAAAGCATTCTCCAGGATTTTGCAGAGGATGCCCTCATCCAGCATACATCCGATATAGTAACCGGTTCCCATTCCAAACCGGTTCTTGGTAACTGATGCATACTCCTTCCATCCATAATGATCATAGGAAGCCAGAACCTCTGCTCCCTCCGGGATCAGCAGTTCCATAAATACCTTTGCCTCCCGGTCATCTGCCCCGTCTGTAACCGGGCCTGACAGCTTCACCCCTGCCGGGAAAGCAAACTGATGATACCGGACTCCCATACATTCTCTCAGAATACGCGGCTGTATTTCATGGCTCACCTTTACATATTCATTGGCAAAGCCGGTCTTAAAGGTCGATACCAGCGTACCTCCCTGCTTCACATACTCCTTCAGCCGGTTCAGCAATGCATCCGGAGCCGCATAGAGTGCCGGGGTCAGGATCAGCTTATACTTTTCCAGTTCTTCTTCGTCAGGCCAGATGATATCGCATTCCACGTTCATCCGGTACAGGGTATCATACATCCACCGGAACACATCATTATAATTCACATCACCCGGCTTTTTGCCGGATGCATCCGCTTCAATGCCAAACCATTCCAGAGCTGTCAGCGCTTCATTGCTCACAAGAACCGCCACCTCATTCTCCTTCCTGATCCCAGTCAGATGTTCCTTAAGCTCTGCAAATTCTTTTCCGGTCCTGCAGGCTTCCAAATACACGGCATTTTCTTCAAAATCATGGCTTAAGAGGCCTTTCCAGTATGTCTCACAGGCATTATGAATGGAATGCCAGTGCCAGTATTCTACCCCGCAGGCCCCGGAAGCCAGATGACTGTATGCCTGAAGTCTTAACTGGCCAGGATAAGGCGTCCAGCCGGGAAAACCCTGCGCCGCCGTCTCAAGTACCAGATAGTTATCCTGCTTCAGGCAGCGTACAATATCTCCTCCAAAGGCAATTTCTGTCCCTGTCAGCCCGTCCTGGGAGGGATGATAAATATCGCAGCCCGCCACCGTCAGGCATTTCGCAGCCTCCTTATGATCCACAAAGGGCTGTATCCCGTAAGAATACCCTCTCCACTCGTAATCCAGGTTATGGGTAATAAACTGTCCCTCCCTGCAGTACTCATTCACGATCCCCGCCTGCCAGCCAAGAAATTTTGTTACCAGAGACCGCTGGAATTTCGCAAATTCCGCCCCTAAGCTTCCATTAACCGTCCCTCTTACATCCGGGAAATCCTCCCATGCATTTACCCGGTTGCTCCAGTAGTCCAGTCCAAACTCCGCATTCACCGCATCCAGGTCATCCCCGAATTTCTCCCTGAGATACTTCACGAACTGTCTCTGCACATTCTTTCCGGCAGTCCCGTAATACTTTGTCTCATTATCCAGCTGGAATCCTGCGACACATTTTCTGTGGGCGCTGCATTCCATCAGCTTTCTGATCACACGCTCTGCATAGAACAGATAAGCCGGATGCGTGATATCCATGATCTGCCTGGGTCCGTATATCCCCCTGCCCTTTTCCGTCTCGGCAAGAATATCCGGATAGGACTTTACCATCCAGGAAGGAACCGCATAGGTCGGCGTACCGATGATCACATCTATCCCGGCTTCCTCCATGGCATCCATCACCCGGATCACATGAGAAAAATCAAATACACCCTCCTGCGGCTCACAGGTGCTCCAGGTAGACTCCGCGATCCGAACGGTATTGATCCCCGCTTTTTTCATCATTTCCACATCTTTATCCAAACGCTCATAGGGCATATACTCGTCATAATATGCCGCGCCAAACCGTATCTTATCCATCCTGCGCTCCTTTCTTCCCACTCAATTCATAAGCATGCACCCAGTCTGTTTTCAGTAAAAACCATATAAATACGATACTGCTTAAGCTCCAGGTAATCGGATAGGCCAGGCTCACCGTCTGGAATACCGGGAAAAAACGGATCGCCACTGTCACATACAGAACCCTGAACCCGCACCAGAAACCAAGCATCGTCACCATAGGGATTATGGATTTCCCACATCCTCTTAAGACTCCCGTTGCGCTGTGAGAAAATGCCAGCAGAAAATAGAACAGCGTTACCGTCCGTTCCTGTATCACGCCATATGCAACCGCTTCCTCAGCTTTTGCAAATATCCCGATAAAATACGGGGCAAACAGGTAAGCAGCCACTCCGATAAGTTCTGCCGTCACAACACAGGAGCCGATGCCAAACGCCGCTCCCTTCTTCGCCCGCCCGTATTCCTTTGCTCCCAGGTTCTGGCTGATAAAGGTAGACATTGTCAGAGACATAGCCGTAATAGGGATAAATACAAATCCCTGGATTTTTGTGTGGGAACCCATACCCGACATGGCATATTCCCCAAATGAATTTACATAGGTCTGCACCACCACATTTCCGATACTGATCACTGAATTCTGGATCCCTGAAGGCAGTCCCTGGCGGATCACTTCCCTCATAACAGGCGCATAATACCTGAGTTTCCTGAGGCTGATCCCTGTACATCCTTCATTTCTTCTCATACGGAGCAGGCAGAGGACTGCGCTCAGGCCCTGCGACAATACCGTCGCCCCTGCCGCTCCGGCTACACTCCAGTGGAACCCCGCCACAAACAGGATATCCAGCACGATATTCACGATAGAAGATATGGCCAGATAATACAGCGGGCGGAGGCTGTCCCCTAATGCCTGCATGATGGACATGAAGATATTATACATAATAATCGTAGCGCTGCCTGCAAAATATATTTTAAAATACAGGACGGACTGGGGCAGCACTTCCTCCGGTACCTGCATCAGTTCCAGGATCTGAGGTGCAAAGAAAAGCCCGACCGCTGTCATAAGAACAGAGGCAATGATGCCAAACAAAAGATTGGTGTGAATTGATTTTTCCACATTTTTCTCATCTTCTGCTCCGAAATAATGGGAGATCACCACGCCTCCGCCCATCGCAATTCCATTAAAAAAGCCCACGATCAGGAATACAAGGCTTCCTGATGAGCTGACCGCCGCAAAAGCCGCATTATCCGCAAAATTTCCGATCACCCATGCATCCGCCATATTATAAAGCTGCTGCAGAAGCTGCCCGAAGATCAGGGGAACCGTAAATCTTATGATCCCCTTTACCACAGAGCCTTTGGTTAAATCTACTGTTTCCCCTCTCTGTCTCATTTTCACCGCCCTATCCCAATACATGTACCCCGCCCAGCAGTACATAAGAAATAAACCACATGATCACTGTAGCCATACAGATCCCTATGATCACTGCCGGAAATGCTTTTTTAAATTTGATTCCCAGAAGCGCCGCGATCAAAGAACCTGTCCATGCACCTGTTCCGGGAAGGGGGATACCAACAAACAGCACTAATCCCCAGAATTCGTATTTTTCGATCTTATCACTTTTACTCATAGCCTTATTTTCCAGCTTCACGACCATAGGCCTGAAAAGTTTTGTCCCCTTCAGCCACCGGAAGACCGGAGTGATCAAAAGCAGGATAAAGGGTACCGGTATAATATTTCCAGCCACGCACAGAGGAATCGCCCTGGCAACCGGAACTCCCAGGATAGGGCCTGCCACTAAAAGCGCCCCCCTAAGCTCCAGAATCGGGATCATAGAGATAATAAAAACGATCGCTTCCTTTCCGAAGCTCCCGCTAAGTGCGTCAATCACGCCTTGTACAAGTGTCTCAGTCATACAACGTTTCCTTTCTTATCTGCCTAATTTATTCTCAAGGAAGCCAAACAGTACTTCCATCTCTTCTCTTGTTCCCACAGTTACCCGGAGATACTGTTCAATACGTCTGCTCCCCCAGTATCTCACGTAAATCCCGGCCTCCTTTAAGGCTTCAAACAGCTCCCTGGCGTCCTGCTCCGGATGGGTTACAAAAAGGAAATTCGCTCCGGAATCCGTACAGGTAAAGCCAAGTTCCCGGAACTTTCTCACCGTCCATTCCCTGGTGTCCACGATCCGTTTCACGGTCTGCTCAAAATATGCCTTATCCTTCACAGCCTCCACACCGCAGGCAAGAGAGGTCTGATTCATCGTATAGGAATTAAAGGAATACTTCACATCATTCAGATGACGGATCAGCGCCGGGGAAGAGATGGCATAGCCAATCCGCATTCCCGCCATGGAGCGGGCTTTGGAAAAGGTCTGCACCACGATCAGGTTCTCATATTTCCCAAGCAGCTCCAGTGCAGATTTTCCTGCAAAATCAATATACGCTTCATCTACGATGACAATGACATCCTGATTATGGGAAATGATATCCTCCACAAATCCCAGTTCTTCGTAAATACCGGTAGGCGCATTGGGATTCGGAAAGATCACGCCGCCGTTCTCCTTATAATAATCTTCCTTTACCATGCAGAAATTCTCATCCAGCTTCTGGCATTCATAGGGAATCCGGTAAAGCTCCGCCCATACTTTGTAAAAAGAGTATGTAATATCCGGAAATAAAACCGGCTTCTCCGAGTTAAAAAACGTAAGGAAGCACATGGACAGGACGTCGTCGGAGCCGACTCCCACGAACACCTGATCCCTCCCCACGCCGTAATATTCTGCCAGAGCCTCCGTAAGCGCCGACGCCTCCGGATCGGGATACAGGCGCAGCCGGCCTGCATCCATCTGCTCTAACGCCCTCTTTACTCCCGGCGCCGGAGGATAAGGATTTTCATTCGTATTCAGCTTAATAACCCTGCCCTGTGGCTGCTCGCCCGGCACATAAGGCTCTACCCTGCGGATATTCCTCTCATATGCTTTCATCTAAAAATACTCCTTTGCAAGCTCCGCAAATTTCGGGAGTGAATGAATGATCGTTTCATAGGATACGCAGTATGCAAGCCTTACATAGCCCGGACATGCAAAGGAACTGCCGGGAACCATCAGGATATGATATTTCTTGCCTGTCTGGCAGAATTCCTTTTCATCCTCCACCGGAGACTTCACAAACAGATAAAAAGCCCCCTCCGGCTTGATACACTCAAATCCGCAATCCTTAAGCCCCTGATAAAGCGCTTCCCTGTTCCGGTCATAATAAGAGATGTCTGTCTTTTCCTTCAGGCATTTTTTCACAACCTTCTGCTGCAGCGTCGGTGCATTTACGAATCCAAGGATCCTGTTTGCCACATTTGCCGCGGATAACACTGTTTCACTACCGGCCACCTCGTCTGGAATGACCAGATATCCGATACGTTCCCCGGGAAGTGATAACGATTTGCTATAGGAATAGCCTACGATGGTATTGGCATAATATTTCGTCAGGTATGGAACAGTCACTCCATCATAAACCAGTTCCCGGTATGGTTCGTCCGAGATCAGGTAAATCTCCGTTCCAAATTCCTTCTGCTTTTTCTCCATGATCCCTGCCAGTTTCTTTATGGTCTCTTCCGAATACACCACTCCCGTCGGATTATTCGGAGTATTCACGATCACAGCCTTGGTTTTTGCCGTGATCTTCTCCTCAAATTCATCAAGCTTCGGCTGGAAATCCACGGTATTCGGAGATATCTCTACCAGCACGCCGTCATAATTATTTGTATAAGAGCGGTACTCTCCAAAATACGGCGCAAATGCGATCACTTCATCTCCCGGATTTATCAGAGTCTTTAGGATTACATTCAGCCCCCCTGCCGCGCCGACTGTCATTACAATATTCTTTCCTTCAAACGCAGTGCCGAATCTCTCATTCAGAGACTCTGCAATTGCTTCTCTTACATCTGCATAACCACTGTTACTGTTGGTATAGCCATGAAGGACCACCGGATCCTCTTCCTCTAAAAGTTCCAGAATTGCCTGTTTTACCGCCTTTGGCGCCGCCACATTTGGATTCCCAAGGCTGAAATCATATACGTTCTCTGCCCCGTAGATACCTGCCAGGCGGTTTCCCTCTTCAAACATTGCACGGATGGCAGAACTGTTTGCTACCATTCCCTTCATTTTTTCTGCTATCATTGCCCGCTTCCTCCTTTTTCAGTGACGATGCCCTTCTCTACCATGAACACAGGGCGGTAAGACCGTTTCGCCTTACGAAGCCCCTCAGCGCCTGTATCTTCCTCACGGTTCACATATTTATAATCCATACAGGCATGCTGGACAAACTGCTGGTTGATCATCGTATAGGCGCCGTCAATGTCTGCAAATGCTTTCTCTATATGCACCACAAACGTATCCTCACAGACCGGTTCTCCAATCGTAAACGCCGCAATCTCTCCGTCTACCTTCAGTACTCCTCCAGACAGTCCCAGCTCCTCAAACAGACGGAGTGAATTTAAGGTAACGCAGATCTCCGCGTTCTTTTCCTCATCATCCTCACATCCGTTCTCGTTGCGCCATTTCAGAGCCATCTGGAAGCATTCCTCCAGATTCTCCTTTGTGATGGGCTCATAGCTCCACCGGTCCTCATAAACTGTCTTGAACTTATTGATATGATTCCGTTTGCTGTGAAGCTTCTTTCCCGAGAGTGTGGCAAGCTTCTCCGATTCATATACATAATCCGCAAGGTCTTCATTATACTCTATCTGGAATTTCCCAGGATACCACTGTTCAATGCAGGCGTAATTATCCGGCGTCACATTATACATCCGGAAAGGAACTCCCCGTTCCCTGCTGTATTCCATCAGCACGTCAAGAGCCCGTTTCACGTCCTCTGGCTCTCCCGCCGGATAGGCAAAAGAACATCCATTTTCATCCTCGTTTTTAAATACCAGTGAATTCTCCACTACGGCAAAGGTAACATTATAAAACCTCGCCCAGAGATATACGTTTGTAAATGTCCGCTCACAGCTCCTGCTGGTATGATGGTCAAAAAAATGACTGATCAGTTCCCTGTCTTTTAGTTCTGTTTTTTTAAATTCAATTTCCATCTTAATCTACCTATCCTTTTTATTTCCTGCGCTTAATTTTCTTCTGCGCCTTCTGACGGTAAAGAAACGGATCACGGATCCAATGATCAGAAGCAGGATCAGAAATGCCGCGTAAACTGCCCATGCAATTTTATTAGGTTTTTTCAGGATCTCCGTCAGGCTGGTACTGTCCTGTACCACCTTACGTCCTTCTGTTTCACTGTACCGCTCCGGTACCTGGGATATCCCCTCCTCATTTTTTCCAAAGGATTCCAGATAACTGGCGAGAGCATACCATTCCTTTAATTCGGCTCCATTCTGATCATGTATAATATATTCCTCAAAATCCGTAATTTTTTCTCCCCCGGCATTCTTCGGCGTGATCTTCAAGATCCCCTTGGAGGTATCCTCAACAGCGCCCAGCATCTGCGCGCAGTACAGGCCGGATACTACGCGGTACAGCTTATCATCCTGGATCTCTGTCCTCTGGTCATAATATCTGGCCGCTTCTTCTTCCCCAACCGTATTTTCAGCCATGCCTGTCTCAGTGATCCGGTTCAGGATCAGGCGGTTGGGGTTGAATGTCCAGCCCATTCCGCTTGAATAAAGCTGCGCATAGGTCATGAGTGTTGAAACAGAGGCGTCGATCTCAGCTACCGTCTTCAATTCTGCCCCGGTCAGGTACACGCTCACCAGAGGATATCCCGTCACACGGTCCGGGCCGATGCCAAGAGCGCTTACATTGAACGCATCTGCTACCGTGATCTCTCCCTTCTGGAAGGAATCCCGCACTACCCCGGAGGCTGTCACAGCCAGGTCAACCGGAATATAATCTTCTCCCTCCGCCTGTTCTACCGCATAGACATAGGCATCTGCGATCAGATTACCCAGTGTATCCTCCCGGTGCTCAAGTCCAAAATCATCGATCTGTGTAAAGGAAATATCATTTTCAGCAAGAACCTGTTCCATAGTGTATCCAAATTGCGATAAATATTCCTTATCGATCACATCCCGGTAGGACTCCAGATATGATTCCGTCTCAGTATCCTTCTCTACCGATTCATCCATAGCATTCAGCCGGTACTCTGACAGCTTCCAGCGTCCCTTCCCATCAGGAACCATATGAAGCTCTCCAAGATTTCCTCCGTAACTGCCGGCCGAAGCAATAACCGTATTCCCCTGTATGACCGGCTCCTCCAGCGTCGTATGGGTATGTCCGCTGACGATCACATCGATCTCGGGAACCTCCTTTGCCAGGATCTCGTCCTCCGAGATCTTCTCATCCTCATCGGTCCCGCTGTGGGACAGGCACACGATCATATCCACGTCTTCTTTCTCCAGCTCCTGCACTACCCGTTTTGAGGCATCTACGATAGGATCAAAATCAATCCCACTCTCCGGCGCACAGATCTCGGCGTCCTCGCCCAGAACCCCGTACACGCCGATCCTTACGCCTTCCCGCTCAATGACCGTATACTCCGTACTTCCATAATCCTTCAGCGCAGACTGGATCAGCTGGTTATCATCAGAACAGTTCTTCTCCCAGTCAATATTCGCAGTCAGAAATGCCGGAAGTGTAAGCGTTTCATCTTCCCTGGCATTTTCTACCGCACTGTGAAGCATATGAGCGACTCCCTCCGCCCGGTAATCAAACTCATGGTTGCCAAAGGTAGTCGCATCTACACCCAGCCTGCCCAGCATAGTAAGCTCAGCTGCATGGGTCTCATAAATGGTCTGATACAAGGTTCCCATAGAAAAATCTCCTGCATCAAATACAAAAGTAGCAGGATTTTCGGCACGCCTCTCGTCTATTTTTGTTTTTAATCTGGCAAACCCGCCTGCAAAAGCCGTGTCCTTTCCTGATTTCTTTCCCTTCACCTTATACTCATCCAGCCGGGAATGGATATCGTGAGTAAAGAGGATCGTTACTTCTTTTTCTTCTGATTTCTCACCGGTATCTCCCGCCACCACAGAACTAACGCTTAAAAAACACAGCATGATCACGGCCATAACCGCCGACATTGCTCTCTTCTGATACTTCATTACCATACCTTCTTTTTCCCGTTTTTACTACTGCAAGACCTGCTGCCTGCTGCCTTTTGGATGCTTTTGGCAAACAAAACCCTCCTCCACGCAAAATCCGCCTGGGGAAGGTTCCCTGTTCCTATTCTTCATTCATATTTGAAAGCTTTGCCGCCTGATCCGCTGCGATCAGGCTGTCAATGATCTCGTCCAGGTCCCCGCCCAGAACACTGTCCAGCTTGTGCAGCGTCAGTTTGATCCTGTGATCCGTCACACGCCCCTGCGGGAAATTATATGTCCGGATCTTCTCAGAGCGGTCTCCCGTACCAATCTGGCTTCTTCTGGCCGCCGCCTCCTCAGACTGCTGCTTCTCAAGTTCTATCTCATAAAGCTTGGAGCGGAGCAGCCGGAACGCCTTTTCCTTATTCTGAAGCTGCGACTTCTCTGTCTGGCTGTAA
>CAZGVY010000067.1:0-11129 GCA_964529215.1 uncultured Mordavella sp.
CCTTGATGCGGTAGTAGTCTTCCAGATCTACATCGATCTTTACTCTCGCATCTGGTTTTCGGTTGCTCAAGAGGCACACAGTCTCTGTGTGATACGTCCCCGGAAACATATCTACTCCTCCGGCCCGCTCCACCCGGTATCCCCGTCCCTGCAGCATCTCCAAATCCCTCGCCAGGCTGGTGGGCTTACAGGAAATATACACGATCCTATCCACGCCAAAATTTGTTACCTTCTCCAGTGCTTTCGGATGCACCCCGTCCCTGGGCGGATCCAGCACGATCAGATCTGGCACTTCCCCCAGTTCGTCGATCACCTTCAGCACATCGCCAGCCCAGAATGTACAATTATCCAGACCGTTCAGCCTCGCATTTTCCCTTGCCGCCTCTACAGCCTCCTCCACAATTTCCACTCCCGTCACCTTCTTTGCCACAGGTGCCAGCATCTGGGCAATGGTTCCGGTTCCGCTGTACAGATCAAAGATCAGCTTATTCCTCGTATCTCCCACATACTCCCTTGCCTTTTCATAGAGCTTCTCCGCTCCGAGAGAATTTGTCTGGAAAAATGAAAACGGAGTTATCTTGAACTTCATCCCTAGCAGTTCCTCATAAAAATAATTCTGTCCGTAGAGGATCTCTGTCCCCTCATCCTTTACAACATCCGCAACACTGTCATTTTTCGTCTGCAGAATTCCGGCAATCTTTCCGCTAAGGTCAAGCGCAAGCAATTCCTCTACCCATCCTGCCGCCTCAAATCCTTTACCCTCTGTGGTAACAATCAAATCTATAAGAATTTCCCCGGTCTTTGCTGCCTTTCTCACCAGCAGATGCCGGAAAAATCCTGTATGTTTCATACGATGGTAGTATGGGAGCCCGCTTTTCTCCGCATACTTTAGCGTGCAGATAAGTATTTTCCTGTAATCCTCATCTGCAATCTGGCACTCAGGTACCGATACGATATCATAAAAACTTCCCCGCTTGTGCATCCCCAGCGCCATAGGGCCATCCTTATATTCATCTCCAAAGGAAAATTCCATCTTATTACGGTAGCCTGTTTTCACCGGGCTTGGTATGATTCCATCCCAAATATAGCTTCCATCCACCGCATTGTCCATCAGTTCTTTTATCTGTTCCTCTTTCATCTGCAGCTGATATTCATAGGGAAGATTCTGATAAGTACAGCCTCCGCAGCCGCCGAAATGCGGGCACAGCGGAGGGATTTCTACAGGAGCAGGTTTTGTCACACATAAAAGCCTCCCTTCTGCATTCCCTTTCCGCACTTTATTTACCGCTGCGCGTACTCTCTGCCCCGGCACGGTGTTTTTCACCACGACACTTCCTTCCCCACCGTCCACCACAACAATTCCTTTATTCGGAAATTCCGTCTTTGTGACAATCCCCTCTACAATCTGACCTTTTTTCATATCTCACACCATTCCCATATAGTAATCTAAAAACCACATTACGCAGAATCTATACTTTTAACATCCGCACCATACTAAAAAGGGCACTTCGCTCCGAAGTGCCCTTTACTTCTTATACTTAAGTCCTTACGCCTGATCGTCTTCATTAAAGAAATCATCGTCAAAATCATCGTCAAAATCTTCCTCAAAATCCTCCAGATAATCCGGGGTAAGGAAACAATATACGGCATAAGCAATTGCTGCAACTGCTGCAATAACTCCTATCACTGAGAGGATAACAAGAATTGTCTTACACTGCTTTTCTTCTTCCTCTTTCTTATGGATCAGATCATTCAGCTTCGATGCTGCCAGTACTTCTTCAATCTTATTCTTATTAATGTTCATACTCCCGCTCCTTTCTTCTGCGTTTGTTTAATATCAATTTATTGCTTTTATTATAACACCAACCCTTGCAGATTACTACAATTTTTTTATCAAAATCCGATAAACATAAAAATCTTTCCAGTGTCTCATCTTTCACCGCCATACTGCCGGATCAGCCGCTTCATTTCCTGTTTCATCGCCTCTACCACTTCATCCGGCGATATGATAACGGCCTGCTCTCCCAGCGAAAATACCCATCCCAGGAACTGCCTGCTGACCCGGACATTCACAGTTACAGTAAAATGCATCTCATCAGCAGGGATCATCATTACATTCTTGCCGAAACGGTCTATAATAACGCCTGCCAGGCTGTTGTCTACCCGCAGTCTCACCATCTGCTCTTTACCACCGAACATTCCAAAGCTCTTCTTTGTGTAATCAGCCATATCCAGCTTTTTAAAATATCCCCTGCCCTCCCGCGTTTCCTTTGATGTCTGGATATGCAGCATTTTGTCTACACGGTAATGTTTGATCTGTTCTGCCGCAGAATCAAACCCCACCAGGTAATAGTTCTCATCATCCCAGGACAGTCCCCAGGGGCTGATATGATACCAGGCGCCCTCATGCCGCAGTTCCATTTCTTTTTTTACATTCCACTGAAAATACTGGAACCGGATCTTTTTATTCTCAGATATAGCATTATGGATCGCATCTACCGTATAATAGATACTCTCATTCATAGTTTTGATCCTGCCGGTCACATACACCTGCCTCTGTAATTTTTGAGCATCAAATTTGCTGACCAGCTTTTCCAGTTTCCGGATCAGGGCATTCGACTTTTTCTCTGTAATAAATTTGGAAGACTGGATCGCATCTACAAGGAGCTTCAGCTCTGGCAGTTCAAATGGCCGGTCAGCCACATGATAATGATACCGGTTCCCGTCCGCCTTCCCTTCAACTTCGATGCCAAACACTTCCAAATCTCTGAGATCTGCATAAATACTTTTCCGGTCTGCCGTAATATCATATGCCGCAAGCGCGGATAGGATCTCAGGCATAGTAATATAATGTTCTTCATCCGTATTTTCCAGCATGATCTGCGCAAGCCGGTATATTTTAAACTTCTGGTTCTTCCCTTTTGACATAGCGGAATCTCTCTCCTTTGCTGATATTACGAGTATATCACATCCCTGGAAATGATATCCACTGCTTTATAGGATCGTTCTTCCGCTTTCCTTTAATCTTTCATGTATTCATAATAATCAGCCTCGCTGGCAAATAACATATATCTGCCTTCTACCAGTCCCATATATCCGTCATTTGTGTGAAATCCCTTCATTACCAGTCCCTCCATTTTTCTAATATTACCCCGGCTCAGCAGGATCAATTTGAATCCGTCCCGGATTTAACATCCTTTAGCCATTTGGTTTGATAAATATAGTTTAGCTCGGTAGGTGGGGCTTAAAAATCCCACCTTGTCATAACTATCCTTTTTCCTTCAAAGAAAAATAGAGAATCTCAGAAATGTGGGTCATAAGACGCATCATGAACTAGTGTAACGATTTTGTTTTCTGTATTCCCGCGGCGTACAGTTATAGAAACGCTTGAATATTTTTGTAAAATTACTTGGGCTGTCAAAGCCGCATAAAGATGCAACTTCCGATATACTGTCTGCCGGATTTCTAAGCAGCATTTCAGCCCCCTGCATAATCCGGTATTTTAATAAATACTGGATCGGGGAGAGCTGGATCGTTTTCTTAAAACAGCGCAGGCTTTCCCTTTCGCTGATATCAGCTGCTCTTGCTATTTCCGGCAGGGATATCTCACCGGCAAAGTTTTTGTGGATAAAAGAAAGCATTTTCCTGATACGGCGATTATCCTGGTCCAGCAAAAGATTCTGCGCATCTGCCTGCGGCTTCATCTCCCCATATAGGAAAAGGCAGATACGGGATAATTCTTCCCGCACGGTAAATTCATAGCCATAACAATCCTGTGCAAGAGCTTCAAATGCACGGTTGAACCAGTCCGTCACACTTGCATGATCCCCTGCTTTTATAAAATAGTGGGAAAAATGATTACCGATTAATAGCGGCTGCATGTATTTTTTTGCATATACCAGATCCTCGTTTCCGGTAATAAGCGTCTGGCCAAAAACAAGAGAGCGCAGTTTGCATTCCGTGACAGCCGCAGCATAATGAAGGATATTTGAATTGATAACCATACAGTCCCCCTGTTCCATAAGAAAAACGTTTGACGGTATTTTTACCTTCATCTGTCCTTTTTCTATATATACAATTTCTATTTCCTCATGCCAGTGCCACGGTATAATATCTTCCTGCCGGTCCCTGTGACAGGAAGAATATCCGGCGCAGGGAAATGCAAGGCTTCCATGCGGCTTGAGTTCTTTTGATACTTTATTCAGATTTAATCCACACTCCTGCAATGCCATATTTTTACACCCTTTCTTTCTATTTGGCGGTTTTTTTATATTATACGTCTGAAAATGTATTGTATCAATTTCCATTTGACGGTATTCTTTTAATAGACAAAAGATTGGAGGACGATAAAATGTTTCAGCTGCTATTGATCATTATTTATCTCGCTTTTATCAGCCTGGGGCTTTCGGATTCCCTGTTAGGCTCAGCATGGCCGGCAATGTATCAGGAATTTTCCGTACCTGTTTCCGGCTTATTTACTGGCGATCCTGGTTCTTATGGCTTTCATGCATGAAAAAATGCTGTCTAAAGTACCTGTAAATAAAAGAGATATCTGTTATGATATATAGGAAGCGGGCAAAAATCACGGTGTAAAAAATCATCTTTTAGACACAAAAGAGGATTTTAAATCTATAAACGATCAGGAGAGGAGGCTGCGTATGTTAGATTTACATATGCACAGCAGATACAGTGATGACGGAGAATTTACACCGTCTGAGCTGGCAGAGCAGTGTGCCGCAAAAGGGATCCGCATGATGTCTGTCACAGACCATAATTGTGTGAAAGCAAATGAAGAAGCTGCAAAAGCTGCAGAGAAAAAGGGAATAAACTATATCCCGGGCATTGAGATCGACTGCATTTATAAGGATACAAATTTTCATGTACTTGGATATGGTATCGACTTTAAAAGCAGCGATTTTGAAAAAATCGAAAAGGTTATTACCAGCCAGAATTTCCAGGCTTCCCTTAACAGACTGGCCGAAACCCAGGCATTGGGTTTTGGACGTATCACAGAAAAAGATATGTGGGAATTATCAAAAGATAATTACGATCAGGGAAACTGGACAGGGGAAATGTTTGCAGAAGTCCTGCTTGCAATGCCAGAATATGCAGGCCACCCTCTTTTGGAGCCCTACCGCCCCGGCGGGAGAAGAAGCGATAATCCATATGTAAATTTCTATTGGGATTATTATTCTCAGGGAAAACCATGCTATGCAGACATGATCTACCCGGCAATGGAAGAAATCATTGATGTGATCCACCATAATCACGGCGCTGCGGTACTTGCACACCCCGGAGTAAATCTGGCAGAAAAGGAATATTTGCTTGATGATATTCTGAAACTAGGAATTGACGGTATAGAAGCATTCAGCAGTTATCATAACCCGCAGCAGGCAGAATACTATTGCCAGACAGCACGGAAGAATCATATTTTTGTCACTTGCGGAAGTGATTATCACGGAAAAACAAAGCCGTCTATCAGAATAGGACAGCATGGCTGCCCTATCCCATATACGGAACTAACACAACAGCTTGGAAAATTTTTATAAGAAAAGGCTGTTTTCCCAAATGAATGCTGTTATTTACAATGATGTTCCCCACATCCATGCTCACCGCAGCTGTGGTTCTCTCCATGATGCTGATCATGATGGCTGCACTTTACATCCGGATCATATGCAAGATCTCCGGCAAGTAAAGCTGTAACTGCTTCATCCGCATTGCCGGATACACCGCCGTACAGTTTGATATCTGCTGCTGCCAGAGCTGCCTGAGCGCCTCCGCCTATCCCTCCGCAGATCAGAACATCTGCATTCAGCGCTGTCAGCACACCGGCCAGTGCCCCATGGCCGCTTCCGTTAGTATCTACAACCTTTGAGCTGGTAATCTTTCCCTCCTGCACGTCATAAATTTTGAACTGTTCAGTATGGCCAAAATGCTGGAAAATTTGTCCATTTTCATAAGTAACTGCTATTCTCATCATATTATCTCCTTTATCTATTCTATATTGCTGATGAACCATCTGTTTGAAGCAGTCCCCCCGGCCGCAATCCGCGCCCTGTCCGTTACAAAGCCAGAAATCCCCGCCTTCGATCCGGAGCGGGCGCCCGTCTACAATAGCATCTGCCAGCTTTTTTCTCGCGCTTTCGTAGATTCTCTGTACCGTTGTTCTGGCAATCTGCATGAAAACGGTACATTGTTCCTGACTGAAACCTTCTTTATCAATCAGACGGATCGTTTCATATTCATCCACAGCTAAGATGACCGGTTCTCCTTCTGTTTTCACGCCAACGGGCGAAAACTCCAATGTCTGCGGAAAATGGCAGACTTTTCTGCATTTCATTGGCCTTGGCATAGCGCTCCCCCTTTTCAGAAAACCTTTTTCCACATTATAATCTCATTTCAGGCATATGTCAATAATCTATTTGACATATGCCCATAACAAAGATATAATAAACAGCATCAGGAGGGATGGAACATGGAATTTGAAAATTATTTTCCTATATGGGATCAGCTAACTGCAGATCAGAAAAACCGCATTCAAAGCGCTCTTATTACACGGCAGGTGAAGAAGCAGACACTCATCCACAACGGAAATATGGACTGCACCGGCCTGCTTTTGATCAAGTCCGGCCAGCTTCGTGCGTATATCCTCTCCGACGAAGGACGGGAGATTACCCTTTACCGCCTGTTTGATATGGATATGTGTCTTTTTTCTGCCTCCTGTATAATGCGCTCTATTCAATTTGAGATAACGATTGAAGCGGAAAAGGATACCAGTCTCTGGATTATTCCTGCTGAAACTTATAAGAATATCATGAAAGAATCCGCACTGGTGGCAAACTATACCAACGAACTGATGGCCTCCCGTTTTTCTGATGTCATGTGGCTGATCGAACAGATCATGTGGAAAAGCCTTGATAAGCGTGTAGCTGCATTTCTTATGGAGGAATCTTCCATTGAAGAAAGTAACGTATTGAAGCTCACACATGAAGTCATTGCCAATCATCTGGGTACGCACCGGGAAGTCATTACACGTATGCTGCGTTATTTCCAAAATGAAGGAATCTTAAAACTATCCCGCGGTACCGTAACAATTCTGGATGAAGCAAAATTGAAAAAAATACAAGAATTGTGATTTTATCACAGAAGACTGGAAGAAAATCTGGTAAATTAAACACATAAAAGAAAAAAGGAGGGCAAACATATGTCTGTTATCAATATCAATATAAACAATTTTCAAAATGAAGTTATAAACTCCAGCGAACCAGTACTTTTAGATTTCTGGGCTCCATGGTGCGGCCCCTGCCGTATGGTAGGTCCTGTCCTGGAAGAAATTGCAGAAGAACGGCCCGATATCAAAGTGGGAAAAGTTAATGTAGATGAGCAGCCGGAGCTGGCAAGCCAGTTCCGTATCATGAGTATCCCTACGCTCATGGTTTTTAAAGACGGGAAAGTCGCTAACCAGGCTCTGGGAGCGCAGCCAAAGAACGCAATACTTGCAATGCTATAGGAGGATCACATATGGGGTTTTTCAATCTATTGAAACAAAAGGATATGAATCAGGGAATCAAAGAATATCAATCCGTCCCGGGAGCTGTTTTGCTGGATGTCCGCACGCCGCAGGAATACCGGGAAGGACATGTGCCAGAAAGTAAAAATGTACCATTGCAGAAAATCAGCCAGGTTACATCCGTAGCCAAAGCCAAAGAAACGCCTTTATTTGTCTATTGCTATTCTGGTTCCCGCAGCGGCCAGGCAGTAAATGCACTGAAACGTATGGGCTATACAAATGTAGTGAATATTGGAGGAATATCTTCCTATACAGGAAAGGTGGAGCAGTAAAATGAAAGTATTGATCGTAGGCGGTGTAGCAGGCGGCGCAACCGCAGCCGCACGGATCCGCAGGTTAGATGAAACAGCAGAAATCACAGTCTTTGAACGCTCAGGATATATTTCCTACGCAAATTGCGGACTGCCATATTATATTGGAGATGTTATTGCGGATCCGGAAGATTTAACCCTTCAGACGCCAGAAAGCTTTTACTCCCGTTTCAGGATCCATATGAAAGTTCATCATGAGGTGACCGCGATCCATCCGGAACAAAAAACGGTTTCTGTTAAAAATTTGGAAACGGATGAAATATTTGAGGAATCTTATGACAAATTAATCCTCTCCCCCGGTGCAAAGCCGACACAGCCGCGGCTTCCCGGCGTCGGTATGAAAAAAGTATTCACCCTCCGTACGGTAGAAGATACTTTCCGTATTAAGGAATACATTAACCAGCATCAGGCGAAGTCTGCCATACTGGCCGGCGGCGGTTTCATCGGCCTGGAACTGGCAGAGAATCTGAGAGACCTTGGCATGGAGGTAACCATCGTACAGCGTCCGAAACAGCTCATGAATCCTTTTGACCCGGATATGGCCTCTTTCATTCACGGCGAGATGCGCAAACACGGTGTCAATCTTGCCCTTGGGCATACGGTAGAAGGATTTGAAGAAAAGGATGGCGGCGTAGATGTTCTGCTGAAAGATGAACTGCCTCTACATGCTGATATGGTAGTCCTGGCCATTGGCGTGACCCCGGATACACACCTTGCCAGAGAAGCAGGACTGGAACTGGGCATCAAAGGCAGTATTATCGTAAATGACCGTATGGAAACTTCTGCACCAGATATTTATGCTGCCGGAGACGCCGTACAAGTGAAACATTATGTAACAGGAGAGGATGCGCTGATCTCTCTGGCTGGTCCGGCCAATAAGCAGGGACGTATCATCGCGGATAATATCTGCGGCGGTGACAGCAGGTATCCCGGCAGTCAGGGCAGTTCCGTTATCAAAGTTTTTGATATGACTGCCGCAGCAACGGGAATCAATGAAAAAAATGCCCGGAAATCCGGCCTCGACGTGGATACCGTGATCCTCTCTCCTATGAGCCATGCAGGTTATTATCCCGGAGGCAGGGTAATGACCATGAAAATTGTTTTTGAAAAAGGAACCTACCGGCTGCTGGGCGCTCAGATCGTGGGTTACGAAGGAGTCGATAAGCGGATCGATGTACTGGCTGCTTCTATCCATGCCAGGATAAAGGCAACCGATCTTAAAGACCTGGATCTGGCCTACGCACCACCGTATTCTTCTGCGAAAGATCCTGTAAATATGGCAGGATTTATGATTGATAATATTTCAAAAGGTGTGCTGAAGCAATGGCATCTGGAAGATATGGACTCACTGCCTCTGGATGGAAGTGTAACTCTTTTAGATGTAAGAACGGCTGAGGAATATGAAAATGGACATATCGGGGGATTTAGAAATATTCCAGTCGATGAGCTTCGGGAACGCCTGGATGAGATTGAAAAAGGAAAACCGGTTTATGTAATCTGCCAAAGTGGGCTCAGAAGCTATATAGGTACGCGTATCTTAGAAGGAAACGGTTATAATGCCTATAACTTTGCCGGCGGATTCCGGTTCTATGATGCGGTAATGCATGACCGGTGTCTCATTGAAACAGCAACTGCCTGTGGAATGGATCAGTAAAACTATGCCCATCTTCAATTGTTAAAGATTGAAGATGGGCATAATTTCAGCAATCAAGAAAATTCTCCCGGCATTTCATTATTTGCCATGTCTGCCTGCTACTCTTCCACAAAAGAATGGCTCATAATATAAAATTCCTCCTGACTTGGAAGATATTTCTTTTCCATTGGTTCAAGTGTACCATCATAGCGCTCCGCTTCTTCTTCACTGATTGCCATAACCGGGCTGTCTTGATAACTCCATTTATGACCATCCAGTACATGAGGAACCAGCTCTTTTACCATCATTGCCGCCGGGTATTTATGATTTTCAATACAGACGTTGTATTTTTTACAGCTCTTAAACCCACGGCTGACATAATTGCTGGGACTTCCAAAGATGACAATGACATCATATCCTAACTGCATAGCTTTCTGAAAAGAATGCTCCATAAGCATTTTCCCATAGCCCATCCGCTGATAAGCAGGGAGGACGCAAACCGGGCCAAATGTTAAAATATCCTTGGAAATTCCGTTTTCATCAATCAGCTTTGCTTTTGTATACATGATATTTCCAATGATATTACCATTCAATTCCAAAACAAAATCCAGCTCTGGAATAAAATCTTCATGTTCCCGCATAATATGCACCAAATAGTGTTCTGTACACCCCGGTACATAGAGATTATAAAAGGCTTGCCTTGTTATATTTTCTACAGTTGTCCAATCTTTCTTCTCTTCATTCCTGATGATAATTTTCTGTTCCATAATATCCTCCAGCCATAAGTACATCTTTCCCGTTGATCTTTTATATGCTGCTAACTTACTGCCAGCAGCACTGTTCCAAATGTAATACAAACTACACCAGCTATGGCTTTCTTCGACAATTTTTCATGGAATACAACCCACGAAAAAGCAATCGTAACAAGAATACTTAATTTGTCTATTGGAACGACCACACTCGCCGGACCTTCCTTAAGCGCCCGGTAATAGCAAAGCCACGATGCGCCTGTTGCCAGTCCGGACAAGCAGATAAAAGCCAGTTCGTTTTTCTCTGTCTTCCTGATCTCTCTCTGCTTTCCAGTAAGAAATACCATCATCCATGCCATAACCAGCACCACCGTTGTACGGACCGCCGTACCAAGATTCGAGTCGATCCCCTCAATCCCAATCTTCCCCAAAATAGCGGTCAGGCTTGCAAATACCGCAGACAGGACCGCATAAATCATCCATCCGCCGCTTTGTTTTTGTACCTTTGTTCCCATATCTTTTTTATCGATCATAAGCAGCGTTCCGCCTCCGATCAGCAGGATGGAGAGTATTTTTACTCCTGAAATCCCTTCCTGAAGAAATACAAGCGCCAGCAAAACCGTCAGCACCGTGCTTGACTTATCAATAGGCACAACCTTGTTAATATCTCCTTTTTGCAGGGCATGAAAATAACATAGCCACGATGCGCCCGTCGCCAGTCCGGATAATACAAGAAAGAAAAATGTCCTGCCATCAATCTGTCTGATCTCTCCTCCTGTTCCTGTAATCAGCACCATCAGCCATGAAAACAGCAGGACAACGACTGTCCGGATTGCTGTCGCTACACTAGAATCTGTTTTTTTAAT
>CAZGVY010000068.1:0-6369 GCA_964529215.1 uncultured Mordavella sp.
AATCAATGAAATCGGCGCATGCCGTATGTGTATTGTTGAAGTAAAGGGAGCAAGAAATCTTGTGGCTGCATGTGTTCATCCGGTGAATGAGGGTATGGAAGTATATACGAATACACCGAAGCTGATCGAGGCCCGCAAGAAGACGCTGCAGCTGATTCTGTCAAATCATGATAAGAAATGCCTTTCCTGCGTCAGAAGCGGAAACTGTGAGCTGCAGCAGCTCTGCCGGGAATATGGTGTTGATGATGAGAATTATTTTGAGGGCGAAAGCAATCATTATGAATTAGATGATTCAGCGCCTCATATGATACGTGACAATAATAAGTGTATTCTCTGCCGCCGCTGCGTGGCTACCTGCGAAAAGGTACAGGGGATTGGCGTGATCGGAGCAAATAACCGGGGATTCAGTACATTTATCGGTTCCGCTTTTAACATGGGGCTGGGAGAAACCAGCTGTGTATCCTGCGGACAGTGTATTGCAGTCTGCCCGACCGGAGCATTGTATGAGAAAGACTGCACAGATCAGATCCTGGAGGCGATTGCCGATCCGGAGAAATATGTGGTGGTCCAGACAGCGCCATCTGTACGTGCCGGGCTTGGTGAGGAATTTGGATATCCGATGGGAACTGATGTGGAAGGCAAGATGGCGGCTGCCCTCAGGCGGATCGGATTTGACAAGGTATTTGATACGGACTGGGCGGCGGATCTTACGATTATGGAGGAAGCCCACGAGCTTCTTGACCGGGTGCAGAATGGCGGCGTGCTCCCGCTGATCACCTCCTGTTCGCCCGGATGGATCAAGTACTGCGAACATTATTTCCCGGATATGACGGAGCATCTGTCAAGCTGTAAATCACCTCAGCAGATGTTTGGGGCGATGTTAAAGACATACTTCGCAGAAAAGGAAGGCATTGATCCGAAGAAGATCGTATCCGTCAGCGTAATGCCGTGTACGGCGAAAAAGTTTGAGATCGGGCGGGACGATCAGAACGCGGCGGGTGTACCGGACGTAGACATCGCAATTACTACCAGAGAGCTTGCAAGGCTGATCAAGCGCTGCGGTATTGAATTTACTGTGCTGCCGAATGAAGGATTTGATGATCCGATGGGAGAATCTACCGGCGCCGGCGTAATCTTTGGCGCAACCGGCGGCGTAATGGAAGCGGCTCTCCGGACAGCTGTTGAGACGCTGACCGGAGAAGAACTTGCGACTCTGGAGTTTACGGAAGTCCGTGGAACGGAAGGGATTAAAGAGGCTTCTTACCATGTTGCCGGTATGGATGTGAAGGTGGCGGTTGCCTCAGGCCTTAACAATGCCAGGACACTTCTGAATAAGGTGAAGTCCGGCGAAGCGGAGTATCATTTTATTGAGATCATGGGCTGCCCGGGCGGATGCGTAAACGGCGGAGGACAGCCGCAGGTATCCGGCGATGTCCGTAACTTTACCGATGTAAGGGGAATCCGTGCAAGCGTTTTATATAAGAATGATGCGGCGAAGACGATCCGGAAGTCTCATGAGAATCCGGCAATTAAGAAGCTCTACGATGAGTATCTGGGTGAGCCGGGAAGCCATAAGGCGCATGAGACCCTGCATACAACCTATGTAAAACGTACGATTAATTAACAGATAATTACGATAAAACGAAGCAGGATGTGGGATAGTCCTGCTTCGTTTTTCTATGCCAGGCATCCGGCAAAACAGTCTGGGAGGCTGTTTTGAGCCTTTTATAAAAACAGAGTATATGATACAATAAATGATAAGATGATCCCAGATGGAGCCTGCCGGAAGGAAAGGTACAAATCGGCGGATACACAGAGATATGAGGAGGAAGGTAAAATGGCGGGATATCAGTATTATTTCTTTGATCTGGACGGGACGCTTGTGGATTCGGAGGAAGGAATTATAAATTCGATCAAACATGTACTGGGGAAATACCAGGTTAAGGATTATGATATAGAAATTTTGCGTAAATTTATCGGGCCTCCTCTTGGGGAATCCTTTCAGAAGTATTTCGGGTTCCGGAGGGAGGAAGCGCCAGAGCTGATCGAGGGTTACAGAGAGTATTATACGACAGGCGGTATGTATGAGGCGGAGATCTATGATGGTATTGAAGAGCTGCTGAAGCGTCTGAAAGGAGAAGGGAAAGTACTGGCGGTGGCTACTTCTAAACCCGAAGCTTATGCCAGACAGATCCTGGAGCGCTTTGGACTGGCTTCGTATTTTGACTGCATTGCGGGGGCGTCGATGGATGAATCAAAGGTAAAGAAAGACGAAATCATCACAGATGCCCTGTCCAGGTGCGGAGTAGGGGAAAAGAAACAGGCGGTTATGATCGGAGACCGGGAGCATGATATCTTCGGCGCTAAAAAGACCGGGCTGGATAGCATCGGTGTTTTGTTCGGATTCGGAAGCAGGGAAGAACTCGAGGCGGCTGGTGCGGATTATATTGTAAATACGCCGGAAGAGATCATGAGTATATAAGGATGCATAAAGATATATAAGGAGGAGATGGCAAGTGAAGGTAATTGATTTTAAAGATGCAAGCTGCAGGCACTGTTATAAATGTGTGCGGCATTGTGAGGTAAAAGCAATTTCGGTTCAGAATGAACAGGCGCATATTATGGAGGATCACTGCATTCACTGTGGGCACTGCCTGGAGATCTGCCCGCAGAATGCTAAGACCTTTGCCAGTGATATGAACCGGGTAAAAGGGTATCTGAGACAGGGAATCAAGACAATTATTTCCATTGCCCCCTCTTATTTAAGCGTTCTGGAATTTGACCGGCCGGGACAGGTGGTGGATGCACTGCTGAAGCTGGGATTTTCTGAGGTCAGGGAAACAGCGGAGGGCGCTGCTCTTGTAACCGCAGAATATAGGAAACTCCTCCGGGAGGGAAGCATGAAGAATATCATTTCTACCTGCTGCCCAAGTATTAACGACCTGATCGAGAAATATTACCCGTCTCTTGTTCCGATGATGGCGCCGGTGGTTTCTCCGATGATTGCCCATGGACGCCTGATCAAGAGTATCTACGGACCGGATGTGAAGGTGGTATTCCTGGGTCCATGTATTGCGAAAAAAGAGGAAGCCGTGGGCGATGAACGTGTGATGGGTGCGGTCAATGCGATTCTTACCTTTGAAGAGATTATCAAATGGTGGAGAGCGGAGGGGATCAATGTCCGTGAATGTGAGGATAAACCGATGGCAAACCCGGATCCGGGAGTGAACCGGCTCTATCCATCCAGCGGCGGTGTGATCACCTCTGTGCTGGCAGATACAGGAAAAGATCAGTATTACAAGGTTCATGCAGATGGGCTCAAAGCCTGCATGGAACTTTTGGAAGAGCTGGAAAAGGGTGAAATAGAGGGCTGTTTTTTTGAATTGAATACCTGTGAGAGCGGATGTATCAAAGGACCGGCATCGAACCGGTGGAAGCGTTCTATGCTGAAGGCAAAGCTGGATCTGGAAAGCAGGATCGCCCATAAAGAGGATGCAAAAGACATTGACGGAAGCGTTATTTCCATGGAAAAGATATTCAGGGACAGAAGCGTTCATGACCAGATGCCTACCGACGGACAGCTTGCCGAGATCCTTCACACCATGGGCAAATATACCAGAACGGATGAATTAAACTGTGGGGCGTGCGGATATGAATCCTGTAGAAATAAGGCGGTTGCCGTGTTCCAGGGGAAAGCTGAGGTAAGCATGTGCCTGCCGAATGCGATCGCCCAGGCAGAGTCTATGTCAAATGTGATCCTGGATGCAACGCCGAATGTAGTTCTGGTAGTGGATAAGGAACTGCGTATCCGGGAGTGTAACAAACGTGCGCTGGCAAAGCTGGGAGTATCCAGGGAAGAAGCGCTGGAGCGGTACATATTTGAATTTATTGAGGTGGAGGATATCGAGGAGGTTCTTTCTACGAAAGAGCCGGTGATGAGCAGGAAGATCCGGCTGGAGACGCTGGATATGGTGGCGAAAGAGACGATCATATACATGGATTCGAAGGAATGTGTGCTGGTTCTTTACCGGGATATCAGTAAAGAAGAAAAGGTAAAGGAACAGCATATGAATCTGAAGATGGAGACCGTCGAGATCGCGCAGAGGGTTATTGACAAGCAGATGATGGTGGCCCAGGAGATCGCGGGGCTTTTGGGAGAGACAACGGCGGAGACCAAGGTGACGCTTTCAAAGCTCAGGGATTCAATTCTGGATGATGGAGAAAATTAAGATGAGTGTAAGTGTAGATATCTGCTGGAAAAGCTTTAATAAAAATAATGAGGAATTATGCGGCGATAAGATGGAAGTGCTAAAGACCGACCGTTCGGATATTGTCATTTTAGCAGACGGAATGGGGAGCGGGGTAAAGGCGAATATTCTGGCGACGCTTACTTCAAAGATTCTGGGAACGATGTTTTTAGAGGGGGCGGGGATCGATGCCTGCGTAGAAACGATCGCCAGGACGCTCCCGATCTGCAGTGAAAGGAAGGTCGCGTATGCTACCTTTAGTATCCTTCAGATTTTTCATGACGGAGAAGCATATCTGGTTGAATATGATAACCCCAGATGCATTTTTATCCGTGATAAGAAAATCGTAGACTATCCTTATGTGGAACGTATCATAGAAGGGAAGAAGATCCGGGAATACCGGTTCCATGTGAACCTGAACGATTGTTTTGTACTTATGAGCGACGGGGCAATCTGGGCGGGAGAAAAAGAAACCATGAACTATAATTGGGAATGGGAGGATATGGCTCAGTATACGTTGAAATGTACGAAGGAAACCCTGTCTGCTGCCAGGCTTGCAGCTATGCTGAGCCAGGTCTGCTTTGACCTGTACGGCCAGAAGCCGGGAGACGATACTACAGTGGCGGTTACACGTGTGATCAGGAGAAGGACAGTTAATATATTTACCGGGCCGCCCTATAGAAAGGAAGACGACGAGCGTCTGATGCATGATTTTATGAAACAGGAGGGAAAGAAGATCGTGTGCGGCGGAACCAGCGCCAATATTGCCGCCAGAGTCTTAAAGAAGGAGATTGTAACACTGGTGGAGCATGCGGATCCGGCCGTTCCGCCTATGGCAGTTATTGAAGGGCTGGACCTGGTGACAGAGGGCGTGCTTACGATCGGCAAAGCATTGGAGCTTTTGCGGCGTTATGAGAATGATGATTTTGACGAGGCATTTTTTGATGAACTGGATGGGGATAACGGCGCTGCAAAACTGGCAAAGGTTATTATCGAGGAATGTACCGATTTGAAACTGTTTGTGGGAAAGGCTTTGAATGTTGCGCATCAGAATTCTAATCTTCCTTTTGATCTGAGCATCCGGATGAATCTGGTGGATCAGCTTAAGGAATGTGTGGAGCATTTAGGAAAGCACGTGATGATAAAGTATTATTAAGATTTTACGATGAAAGCCCGGTTCCCATGAAGGAGTGCGGAGCGATCGGAGGGGTTTCATGGTGGTTTAGCCGCGCAAAACGCGGCATGGAAGTTTAGAAAGAGGAGCGTTAAAGAATATGGATAAGCGGAAAACAGGAAGAGTGACGATCCCCACAGATGTGGATGTAGTGCCAGAGACCTTAGAATTAATGAAACGCTGGGGGGCGGACGCGGTCAGGGACTGCGATGGGACGGATTACCCTGAGGAACTCCGCCATGTGGGAGCTAAGGTATATTCCACTTATTACACTACCAGGAAGGATAACGCATGGGCAAAGGCGAATCCGGACGAGATCCAGCAGATGTATATTATGTCGCCGTTTTACACAGCGGTTGAAGATGAAGTAAGGATCCATCTGATGGATCATCTGTACCCGGATATGCTGGCGGTCAATGTAAGGGATGATATCAGACGGTGGTGGGAGGTCATAGACCGGACAACAGGAGAGGTAGTTCCTGTGTCAGACTGGGACTATGAGGCAGAAGACCAGGATGTGGTCGTCCATAACGCAAAAAGATTTCATGAATATACGGTCAGCTTCCTCGCTTATATTATGTGGGATCCTGTTCATATGTATAATACGGTTACCAATGGATGGAAGGATGTGGAAAAGCAGATTACATTCGATGTACGCCAGCCGAAGACAAAAGCCTATTCTATGGAACGCCTGCGCAGATTTATAGAAAATAATCCACATGTGGACGTGATTAGGTATACGACATTTTTCCATCAGTTTACACTTATTTTTGATGAGCTTGCCCGTGAAAAATATGTGGACTGGTATGGCTATTCTGCTTCTGTGAGCCCCTATATCCTGGAACAGTTTGAAAAAGAAGCGGGATATCCGTTCCGCCCGGAATATATCATTGACCAGGGTTATATGAACAATACCTACCGGATCCCTTCAAAGGAATATCAGGATTT
>CAZGVY010000068.1:6469-11098 GCA_964529215.1 uncultured Mordavella sp.
ACCAGGGTTATATGAACAATACCTACCGGATCCCTTCAAAGGAATATCAGGATTTTATGGCATTTCAGCGGAGGGAGGTTGCCAGGCTTGCGAAGCAGATGGTGGATATTACCCACGAATACGGCAAAGAGTCAATGATGTTTCTGGGAGACCATTGGATCGGTATGGAGCCTTTTTTGGATGAATTTAAAGAAATCGGCATGGATGCGGTAGTAGGCAGCGTGGGAAATGGGGCGACACTCAGGCTGATCAGCGATATTGAAGGCGTGAAATATACGGAAGGGCGCTTCCTTCCCTACTTCTTCCCGGATACCTTCCATGAGGGAGGCGACCCGGTGAAGGAAGCGAAGATCAACTGGGTGACGGCAAGAAGGGCGATCCTCAGGAAGCCTATTGACAGGATCGGCTACGGCGGATATCTGAAGCTTGCCATGCAATTCCCGGAATTTGTTGATTATGTGGAAAGCGTCTGCGAGGAATTCCGCACTCTGTATGAGAACATAAAGGGAACAACCCCCTATTGTATAAAAAGAGTCGGGATCTTGAACTGCTGGGGGAAAATGCGTGCATGGGGAAATCATATGGTGCATCATGCCATTTATCATAAGCAGAACTATTCCTATGCAGGCATTATCGAGGCGCTAAGCGGAGCCCCCTTTGACGTGAGCTTTATTAGCTTTGACGATATCAGGGAGACGCCGGAGATCCTGGACGATATTGATGTGATCCTTAATATCGGCGACGCTTATACGGCCTATAGCGGGGGCTGGAACTGGAAGGATGAGAAGATTCTTACCGCTTTGAAAGAATTTGTCTATAAAGGCGGAGGCTTTATCGGAGCCGGAGAACCTTCTGCCTGTCAATGGCAGGGAAAATTCTTTCAGATGTCGGGTATGCTTGGCGTAGAACTGGAGACAGGCTACACATTGAATGTGGATAAGTATAACTGGCAGGAGCATAAGCACTTTATTACGGAAGATTGTAAAGGAGAGATTGATTTCGGGGAGGGAAAGAAGAACGTATACGCTCTGGAGGGCTGTACCGTACTCCGCCAGATCGATAAGGGAGTGCAGCTTGCGGTGAATAGTTTCGGAGATGGAAGATGCGTCTATATCAGCGGGCTTCCCTATAGCTTTGAGAATAGCAGGCTATTGTACCGGGCCATTCTCTGGTCGGGGAATGCAGAGGAACAGCTGAACCACTGGTTCAGTACAAATTATAACACAGAGGTTCATGCTTACGTGGAGAATGGAAAGTACTGCGTGGTAAATAATACATATGAACCGCAGGAAACGATGGTATACAAAGGGGACGGAGAAAACTTCTGTGTAAGCCTTGCCGCCAATGAGATCCGCTGGTATGAGATTGGCTGATATGACAATTATAATAATCAGTAAGTGATATGAAAATGACAAACAGGCGAGAGAAATAAAACTCTCGCCTGGGACTTTGCCTACAGTCTGAGTGTATGAAATGTGACTTCATACGCTTTTATCATCTAAAAAAATTCTTAAATTTACTCAATTATTCAAGACGTCCGGAAAGAAATTCCAGGGTATCTAAGATTTCCAGCTGTCTTGACGGCGGAAATTTTTCAATGACTATCCGGATCCGTTCTGTTACGGAAGAATCCTCGGAGTATTCAAAATAATCACGGAGAATATCTTGTGGAGGAACCTTTAACGCGTGGGCAAGACTACTGACCAGTTCAAGAGAGGGAAGGCTGGAACCATTTTCTATACGGCTTATGAAACTGGATGATACATGAACCAGTTTTGCCAGGTGTTTTTGGGTAATATTTTGTGATTCACGTATGGTTCTGATGCGCGCTCCTATGGTCATGTTGTTATCCTCCTCTGATATGTATATTGTATCAGTGGATGGATGGAAAAAGCGTTTACGTATAAGAAAATTGATTACAAATAGTAAATATACCTGAAGAATATGCATTAGTGGACACAGAGGGAAGCAGAATATACTCTCTGGCAGAGAAGAAACATTGTTATTTCAACCCCTGGAGGGTCTCAAAAAAAGATGGGTAGGATACGTCCACGCACCGGCTTCCTTTGATAAGTGTGGTTCCCTCTGCGGCGAGTCCGGCTATGGCAAATGCCATGGCGATGCGGTGGTCCAGATAGCTGTCAATGACAGCGCCCTTAAGCCGTCCCTGCCCCTGGATGACCATGCCGTCCGGCATCGGCATCACATCGGCGCCCATGGCCTTTAGATTTTCGCATACAGTATCGATGCGGTTGGTTTCTTTTACTTTAAGTTCGGCGGCGTCCCTGATGATGGTGGTTCCTTCTGCAAATGCTGACAGAACGGCGATCATGGGAAGCTCATCGATCAAAGTGGGGATGATACTCCCTTCTATGGTGACAGCTTTAAGCGGAGAATATTTAGCAAGGATATCGGCGGCAGGCTCTCCGCCAACAGTGGTTCTGTTCAGATAAGTGATATCTGCGCCCATTTGCTTGCAGACAGCCAGAACACCGGCCCGGGTTGGATTGATCCCTACATTTCTGACCAGGATTTCTGAGCCTGGAACCAATAATCCTGCCGCGATAAAATAGGCGGCGGAAGAGATATCGCCGGGAACGGTGATTTTCTGCCCGCATAATTCTTCGCATGGCAGGACCGAAGCGGCGGCCTGGCCGTCAGCTTCAGTATTGGAAACTATTTTTGCGCCGAAGCCCTGGAGCATAAGCTCTGTATGATTGCGCGAGAGGGCAGGCTCAATAACCGTGGTTTCGGTATCTGCATAGAGTCCGGCCAGAAGGATTGCAGATTTTACCTGGGCGGATGCAACGGGGGACTGATAGCGGATGCCGTGCAGCTTTCCAGGTTCGATTAGAAGGGGGGCGCATCCATTGCCGTCTACGCTGGAAATATGTGCGCCCATGGTATTTAACGGCTCCATGATACGCGCCATAGGCCTGGAATTTAAGGATCCATCGCCAGAGAGCGTGGAGGTAAAGTTTTGTCCTGCAAGGATACCGGAGATCAGCCTGGTGGTGGTGCCGCTGTTTCCTGTGTTCAGGATGCCTGCCGGCTGCCGTAACCCATGCAGTCCTTTGCCGTGTACCAGAATCCGTCCGGCTATGTTTTCAATGGAAATACCCATATCCTGAAAGCAGCTGATCGTAGCCAGACAGTCTGCTCCCTGGAGAAAATTGGTGATTTCTGTGGTTCCCTTTGCGATAGCTCCAAACATAACGGAGCGGTGGGAGATTGATTTGTCGCCGGGGACAGTCACTTCCCCACGCAGCTGTTTTGCCGGTGTGATTTCCATTATAGTCCTCTTTTCATATTTTCTGATAAGTTTCTGTGCTGCGGCCGTTCGCTGTTACAGACGCAGCGCCGCCATCTTCCGTCCTGAGGGACGAAATTTTGTATTGCGCCGGCCGCGCGTAATTTAGAAGACGTTATGTCAGCGCTCATAAATGACGTAGCGGTGCCTTTTGAGCAGGGCAATTGCTTTTTCGCGGGAAGCTCCGTCATAAAATTCGATTCGCAGAACTCCTTCTTCAAATTCCCGGTTGTGTACGATCCCTACGTTTTTGATATTGATCGCATTGGATGCCAGGATGGTAGCGATGGTGGCGATCGCGCCGGATTCGTCGGGAATATCGCAAAAGATATGGAAGGATTTCTGGATAAGGCCGCCAAAGCCATCGGGCATGGAATTGCGGTAACTGCCCGCATGGCTGAACATATCGTAAATGTCTGCGGACTGTCCCCGGTCAACCAGTTCCTTTGCCTGCAGCAGAGCCTGAATGTAGTCGCTTAAAATCCGGGAAATATTTTCCTTGTTTTGTGCGCAGATATGCTGCCACATGGTGGGGGAAGAGGAGGCGATCCGGGTAATATCCTTGAACCCGCCCGCAGCCAGATGTTTCATCAGCTCATCGGCAGTGTCCTCCTCCCGGACAAAATTTACCAGGGACGCCGCTATAATGTGGGGAAGATGGCTGATGGTTCCGGTCACCTTATCGTGCAGTTTAAAATCCAGAGTCAGCGGGATCGCGCGCAGGCTTTCCACAAAGGCAGTGTAGGCGCTGATCTTTGATTTGGGTGTTTTGGGACAGGGTGTCAGGAGAAAATATGCATTTTCAATTAACAGCGGCCTGGAATTTGCGAAGCCGCTTTTTTCTGAGCCGGCCATGGGATGTCCTCCGATAAAATATTCTTCCAGTCCAAGCCTGACTGCTTCTTCGTGGATGGGGGTTTTGACGCTTCCCACATCGGTCAGGATTAGATCCGGGTGTAGGAAGGGGATCAGCTTTTCCATATATGAAGTGTTATATCCGGCCGGGGCGCACAGGAAAATATACCTGCATCCCCGGAAATTGCTGTCAATGGACGTGCAGGCAACATGAATGACAGATTCCTTTGTTGCGTTTGCAAGGGTTTCTTTATCATGGTCAAAAGCAACGATCTCATAATCGGGATAATACCGCCGGATTGCCTTTGCGATAGAGCCGCCAATGAGGCCAAGCCCGATGAAGCCGATTTTTTTGAAATCCATAACTTATACTTCCTTTCACTTTTTTCGCAATGTTTTATATTTGATGATTGGTAAATTTGACCTGTAAGTATTATAGCATATAAATATACATTGGAAAGAAG
>CAZGVY010000069.1:0-11054 GCA_964529215.1 uncultured Mordavella sp.
CGGAATGCAGTGCTTTTCCCAAGAAAGATTAACGGGAATTTTGTAATGCTGTCCCGTCCAAGCGACAGCGGCCATACGCCCTTTGGTGATATTTTCGTATCAGAAAGTCCGGACATGGTGTACTGGGGCAGGCACCGCCATGTGATGGGTAAGAGCAGTGAATGGTGGGAGGCTTTAAAGATCGGTGGAGGAGCTGCGCCTATTGAAACTACGGAAGGGTGGCTTCTGTTTTATCATGGCGTGACAGGAACCTGTAATGGATATGTGTACAGCATCGGCGGTGCGCTTTTGGATATAGATAACCCGTCTGTTGTAAAATACCGCTGTGAGAATTTCCTGCTGACACCGGAGGAATGGTATGAAGAGCGGGGATTTGTGCCGAACGTAACTTTCCCCTGTGCGACGATTCATTACAGCGAAAGTGGAAAGATTGCAATTTATTATGGTGCTGCAGATACTTACGTAGGACTTGCATTTACAACCATAGGTGATATCATTCCTTATATTAAGGAGCATAGTGTCACAGGAGAATCCGATACCGAAATCGGTAAAAGATAAAATAAATCACGAAAGGGAAGTATCATGCAGACATTTGTAGCGGAAATGAAAGAGCATCTGGAACAGAAGCTGATTCCCTTCTGGGAGAGGCTGAAGGATGATGAGAGAGGCGGTTACTATGGATATGTGGGATATGACCTTGCCATAGATAAGGATTATGAGAAAGGTTGTATTTTGAACAGCCGGATTCTCTGGTTCTTCTCTAATGCATACATGCTTCTTGGAAAGGAGCAGCTTAAGAGGGATGCAGAGCATGCATATGAGTTTCTGAAAAATTACTGCCTGGATAAAGAATGCGGCGGTATTTACTGGTCACTTACCTGTGAAGGAAAGGTGCTGGATGATACAAAGCATACTTATAATCAGGCATTTGCAATCTATGCGCTTTCTTCCTACTATGATGCAGTAAAGGATGAAGAAGCTCTGGCGCTGGCAAAAAACCTGATGAAACTGATCGAGGAGAAATGTACGGATGAATTTGGGTATCTGGAGGCATTTGACCGGAAATTCTGTCCAGCGGATAATGAGAAGCTGTCGGAGAACGGCGTGATAGCAGAAAAAACCATGAATACGCTGCTGCATGTATTTGAAGCCTATACAGAGCTGTACCGGGTATGCCGGGAAAAGGAGGTATCGGACAGGCTGAGATATATGCTGGATCTGATCGCGGATAAGGTCTATAATCCGAAGCTTGGCAGGCAGGAGGCATTCTTTGACCGGGAATGGAATCCGATCATTGATCTGTATTCCTATGGGCATGATATTGAGGCGGCATGGCTGGCAGACAGGGGGCTTGAGGTTCTGGACGATCCGGAATATACCAGAAAGCTGTCGGCCATTACGGCAGAGATTACAAAGAATATTTATGACCGTGCCTATATCGGGCATTCCCTTGTGAATGAAGCGGAAAGAGGCGTTGTTGATACCACAAGAGTATGGTGGGTACAAGCAGAAACTATCGTAGGCTTCATCAATGGGTACCAGAAGAATCCGGAAAGAAAGGAATACCTGCAGGCGGCAGAGGATGTCTGGAACTATATCCGTGCATATCTGATAGATCCGAGAGAAGGCTCTGAATGGTTCTGGGCGGTGGATGAAAAGGGCGCTCCCCTTAAGAAGCCGATCGTGGAGCCATGGAAATGTCCGTATCATAACGGGCGCATGTGTATAGAAGTGATCAGGAGGATGGGTAATGATACATAAGCAGTATTATGTGGAGAAGGAAAAGCAGGAAAGGCTGATTGCCAGAAAGAACCGCAAGAGTGATTTTTATAATGGGATTTTTGACCGGTATGAGGATCCGGTACTTACAAGAGACCATGCGCCGGTTATCTGGCGGTATGATATTTCCGAGGAAAGCAACCCATACTTTATGGAACGGCTTGGGATCAATGCGGTGATGAACTCAGGGGCGATTATGCTGGACGGGAAATATTATCTGGTGGCCAGAGTTGAGGGAAATGACAGGAAATCCTTTTTTGCAGTGGCAGAGAGCGATAATGGCATAGACGGTTTCCGGTTCTGGGATTATCCGGTGGTTCTGCCGGATACCTGTCCGGAAGAGACGAATGTATATGATATGCGTCTGACAAAGCATGAGGACGGATATATTTACGGAGTGTTCTGTTCTGAGAGCAAGGATACAGAAAATGCAGACCTGTCGGCGGCTGTGGCACAGGCAGGGATTGTAAGGACCAGAGATCTAAAGAGCTGGGAACGGCTGGACAATCTGAAAACCCTCCGCTCTCCCCAGCAGAGAAATGTAGTGCTGCACCCGGAATTTGTAGATGGGAAATATGCATTTTATACCCGTCCTATGGATGGTTTTATTGAGACAGGAAGTGGCGGCGGAATCGGATTCGGTTTGTGCGGAGATATTGAGCATGCGGTAATTGATGAGGAAAAGATAATCAGCCACAGAGTATATCATACGCTGACTGAGTCAAAGAATGGCGCCGGTGCAGTTCCGATCAAAGGAAAGAAATGCTGGATTAACATTGCACATGGCGTCCGTAATACTGCTGCGGGTCTCCGATATGTCCTGTACGTATTCGGAACAGATCTGCTGGATCCGTCAAAGGTTATTGCAGAGCCGTCGGGAGTATTCCTTGCACCCCTTGGAAAGGAGCGTGTGGGAGACGTATCGAATGTGGTATTTACCAATGGTGCGATCGCAGAGGAAAATGGTAATGTTTATATCTATTATGCATCTTGTGATACCAGAATGCATGTGGCAGCAACCACCATTGATAAGCTGGAGGATTATCTCTTCCACACGCCAGAGGATCCGCGGCGGTCGCCAGATTGTGTAAGGCAGCGCTGTGAACTGGTTAAAAAAAATCTGGAGCTTTTAGAGCAGGAATAATACTCTGGCTAAGAAAAGGAAGCTTTCGGTTACCGGACAAGGAGTGAACAGGAATGAAGACAGGGGATTTGCATGATAAATAAATGGATTACAGATATCCGTGAAAAGACAAAAAACATGGACAGGGAGCAGACATTTGAATATATCAGGAATTATTACTGGTATCATATTCTGATTGCCGGTATGCTTCTGGCGCTTCTTATTCTGGTCATTTATCATTTTGGATGGGGAGACAGGCAGAAAGACTTTTACTGCGTGCTGGTGAACCAAAGGATTGATTTTGACCGTGACGGGCTGATTGCTCAGGATTTTGCGGATACAAGCGGCATCAGGGAGAAAAAAATATCGGTAAATTCGGACTATCAGATTTCCTATCCGGGAAATGAGCTGGAGGATGTTAATGAAAGCTCTTATGAAAAATTCTTTTTTAATTGGGCTGCGGGAGACATGAATGCAGTAATCATGCCAGAAAGCTTCTACCGGTACTGCCTGAAGCAGGAAGGTGAATTTGCGGATCTAAAGGAATGGGCCAAAGATGCCGGTATCAATGCGGAAGCACTTATAGAGGACGGAGTCCTATATACAAAGCAGGGAAGCTTCCCCGCTCTGTATATAGAAAAAACCTGTCTGTCTGATTTTGTGGAAACAGAGGCGGACGATCCGGTTCTTTTGGCATTTCCCAAAGATTCGGATCATGAGAGGAACAGCAGGAAATTTTTTGAATATGTATTGAAATGAGGAGTAAAAGTATGAAGAGCAGGCTGAATATTGAAAATCCGTTTTTTGAGATGATGGGAAGACTTGGGGATATTATGATTGTGAATATTTTGTTCATTATATGTTGCCTTCCGGTTATTACAATCGGCGCTTCCGTTACTGCCATGTACCATACTTTTCAGGAAATGGCAGATAACAGGGGAACATCGGTATTCCACGGCTTCTTCCAGACATGGAAGAAATATATAAAGGAGAGTTTTTCGGTATGTCTGGCAATGCTTGTATCCGGGGCATTGCTGGTCTTTGACCTGCTGTTTTTAGGACAGGCCGGACAGGACGGATTATGGAGTATTGTCAGTATTGGGATTGGATGCCTTCTTCTGCTCTGGGAAATGATATTTGCCTATCTTTTCCCGACTCTCCCTGAAGCATTGGAAGAAGGCGTCAGGGGGAAAGAACTTTTCCAGAGAAACTTATACCTTGCAGTCAGCCATTTCCCGGTTACAGTGCTGATGATCGTATTCAACAGCATACCGGCGGTCTGCATGGCGGCCAGTGTTTCTGTGATGGCGCTGGCGGTTCCGGTCTATATGACGGTGGGATTTGGAGTAACCGGATATATCAATACATGGCTTCTCAGACGCTGCGGTGTGCTGCCGGTTCGCCCATTGGAAATCTTTGAGGATGAAATAGAATCAGAGGATGAAAAGAATGAAGATTGAATTGGACAGAAATGAACTCCGATACAGCGGAAGAATTGATATAACAGATGCAGAGAAGCCGGAATTTATCTTTCCGGCTTCCTCTCTACATTTCCGTTTTTATGGAACGAGGGCAATGCTCACAGTCTATAACCGGGGCAGTGAGGGATGGAGATATTTTGCCGGGGCGATTGTGGACGGTGTGCAAAAATGCTTTGAACTTCCGCCGGATGACAGGGTGGAGCTTATGCTTGTGGATGGCGAAGAAGGGGAACACGATATACTTTTTTTTAAGCGGCAGGACAGCTGCCATGAGATTGTGCTTGAGAACTTAAGTATTTTCGAAAATGGAAGACTTCTGGAACCACCAGAGCTTCCGTTGAGGAGGATTGAGGTGTATGGAGATTCGATTTCTGTGGGCGAAGTGTCGGAGGCGGTGGACTATCTGGGAGTGGAAGACCCGGAGCATACGGGGGAATATACCAATAGCTGGTATTCCTATGCATGGATTGCAGCCAGAAAGCTTGGGGCGCAGATCCATAATATTTCCCAGAGCGGGATCCCGCTTCTGAATGGTTCCGGGTGGGTGATGCCGCCTGTATATCCGGGCATGGAATCCATGTGGGATAAGCTGCATTACCATCCCCAGTGGGGACGGATAAGTGAATGGAATTTTAAACGGTATACGCCGCATCTGGTTCTGGTTGCCATCGGACAGAATGACAGCAATCCCGAGGATTATATGAAGACAGACCCAGAAGGGGCAAAGGCGGCAAAGTGGCGGCACGTATATCGGAAATTTATCTGGGACATCCGGGAGAAGTATCCGGATGCGGTGATCCTTCTTGCCACAACGATCCTGGAGCATGACGCGAACTGGGATCAGGCGATCGGGCAGGTGTGCGAAGAACTTGGTGATAACAGGATCCGGCATTTTATGTACCGGAAAAACGGATGCGGCACAAGGGGGCATGTCCGTATCCCGGAAGCAGAGGAAATGGCGGAGGAACTGGTAAATTATATTGAGAGTCTGGATATTCCGGTGTGGGAGGAAAGGAGCAGAACATGAATGTAAAAGAGACCTATGAGTTCTGGTGTAGCGACCCGTATTTTGATGGGAAGACCAGGGCAGAATTAAAAGAAATTGAGCATAACGCAGAAGAAATTGAGGAGCGTTTCTATAAAAATCTTGCCTTTGGAACAGGAGGCTTAAGAGGGATAATCGGTGCCGGCACAAACCGGATGAATATTTATACGGTGCGTAAGGCAACCCAGGGGCTGGCAAATTATATTAGAAAGCAGGGCGCTGAAAAGAAAGGCGTTGCGATTGCATATGATTCCCGGAATATGTCCCCGGAATTTGCCGGAGAAGCGGCGCTGTGCCTGGCGGCAAACGGTGTGAAAGCGTATATATTTCCGTCCCTCCGTCCAACGCCTATGCTGTCCTTTGCTTTAAGGGAGCTTGGATGCACGGCGGGAATCGTGGTAACCGCAAGCCATAACCCGGCAGAATATAATGGCTATAAAGTTTACTGGGAGGATGGCGCCCAGATCACAGCGCCGAAGGATCAGGAGATTATCAGCGAAGTCAATGCGATTACGGATTTTAATGAAGTGAAAACCATGTCCAGAGAAGAGGCTGAAAAAGCAGGACTCTATGAGGAAATTTCTTCAGATATAGATGACAAATATATGGAAGCTCTGAAAAAACAGGTACTTCATCCGGAAATCATTAAGGAAGAAGCATCAAATCTGAAAATTGTGTATTCTCCGCTTCACGGAACCGGAAATCTTCCGGTAAGAAGAATATTGAAGGAATTAGGTTTTGAGCAGGTCTATGTAGTCAGGGAGCAGGAGCTTCCGGATGGAAATTTCCCGACGGTTCCTTATCCAAATCCGGAGGATAAGCAGGCGTTTGAACTGGCGCTGAAACTTGCCAAAGAAGTAAATGCGGATATTGTACTTGCTACAGACCCGGATGCGGACCGGCTGGGAGTGTACGCGAAGGATTTTGTAACAGGGGAATATCTAAGCTTTACAGGAAATATGTCCGGTATGTTAATTCTGGAATACATCCTGTCCCAGAAAAAGCAGATGGGGATACTTCCGGAAAATGGTGCGGTTGTGACAACGATCGTATCCGGAAAGATGGCAAGAGAGCTTGCGAAAGACTATCATGTAGATCTGATTGAGACCCTGACAGGCTTTAAATATATTGGCGAGCAGATTAAATTATTTAAGCAAAATAAGGAGCATGAGTACCTTTTTGGCTATGAGGAAAGCTATGGCTGTCTGGTGGGAACCCATGCAAGAGATAAGGACGCAGTTGCTGCAGTGATGGCGCTTTGCGAAGTGGCTGCCTGGTGTAAGCATCAGGGGATGACTCTTTGCTATAAGATGAAAAAACTATTTGATACCTATGGCTATTATAAAGAAGGATTGTCTACGGTTACCTTAAAAGGACAGGATGGAGCCAAAGCAATCCAGGCGATGATGAAAAAAATCCGTTCTGATGTTCCGAAAAAGATTGGAAACAAAGCCGTTCTGCAATTTAGAGATTATCAGGAGAATATTCTGTTTGACTGTGTAACCAAAGAACAGACAGTAACAGGACTGCCAAAATCCAATGTCCTGTATTTTGAATTGGAAGATCATGCATGGTGCTGTGTCCGCCCATCCGGAACAGAACCGAAGATTAAGTTTTATATCGGTGTAAAAGGCTGCAATGAAAAAGACGCAGAGGAACAATTGAGTGAAATGATGGAGGCCGTAAAGGAATTAGCTGAGTAATCGGGAGGAAAATCTGGAAATGGGATTTGCGGAGAATTTTGTATGGGGAGCTGCAACCAGCGCTTATCAGATTGAGGGCGCTGTAAAGAGCGAAGGAAAAGGACTCCATATCTGGGATGTTTATACCAAAGAGCCAGGGCACGTCTTTGAAGGGCACACAGGGGAAGTGGCTTGCGACCATTATCACAGATACCGGGAAGATGTGAAAATCATGAAAGAGATGGGGTTGAAAGCCTATCGGTTTTCCATTGACTGGTCAAGGGTGCTGCCAGAAGGCTTCGGGAAGGTGAATGAAAGCGGAATTGTATTTTATAATCAGTTAATTGATGAACTTTTGAAAAATGAAATAGAACCGTATATTACGCTTTTCCATTGGGAATTGCCCTATGAGATTTATAAACGGGGCGGATGGATGAATCCGCAGATTGTAGAGTGGTTTGGCGAGTATGCAAGATTAGTGGCAGAACGGTTTAGTGACAGGGTTACACATTACTTCACCCTAAATGAGCCGCAGTGCTTTGTCGGCCTTGGATTTTTAACAGGGGAGCATGCTCCGGGCTTAAAATCACCGCTTAGGGATACGTTTGAGATGGCGCATCATGCATTAAAGGCACATGGGCGTGCGGTGCAGATGCTGCGGCGATATGGAAAGCAGCCTTTGGTAATCGGATATGCGCCTACATGCAGTATGTGCTATCCGGAGACAGATCACACAGAAGATATTGAGGCGGCAAGGCAGATGATGTTTTCTTTACAGCCGGATGACAGAAACTGGACCTGGAATATTTCCTGGTGGTCAGATCCGGTGTTATTGGGACATTATCCGGAAGAAGGTATAAAACGGTATGAACAGTATCTTCCAGAAATCACTGATGAAGATCTAAAGTTAATTTCAGAACCGATTGATGTGTATGGACAGAATATTTATAACGGACGCTGCATCCGCATGGGAGCAGACGGAAAGCCGGAGGATGTAACGCGTTATCAGGGGTTTCCGAAGACGGCAATTGATTGGCCGGTGACGCCGGAGGCTTTATACTGGGGGCCCAAATTTTTGTATGAGCGCTATCGGAAACCAATTTATATTACAGAGAATGGCCTTTCCTGTCATGACGTAATTTCCCTGGATGGAAAAGTGCATGATCCAAACAGAATAGATTTTCTTGCAAGGTATTTGCGTGAGCTTAAAAAAGCGGCGGGAGAAATTGATCTGAGAGGATATTTTCAGTGGTCACTGATGGATAATTTTGAATGGGCAAAGGGATATTCGGAAAGGTTTGGACTGGTATATGTGGATTACCGCACGCAGGAGAGGATTTTGAAGGATTCGGCGTATTGGTACCGGAATGTTATTGGGAGCAACGGAGAAAAATTATGAGTATATTAAAATTAAAACCAAGCTGCAAGGATTATATATGGGGCGGCAGCAGATTAAAAGAGGAATACGGAATAGAGTATGATGGAGATGTACTTGCGGAAGCGTGGGAACTGTCCTGCCATCCGGACGGACCGTCTTATATTATAAATGGGGAATATGCAGGGAAGACTTTGCAGCAATATATTGATACAGAGGCAAAAGAAGTTTTGGGAACCCATTGCCGGAGATTTCGTGATTTCCCGATTTTAACTAAATTCATTGATGCGAAGGATAATTTATCTATTCAGGTCCATCCGGATAACCGTTATGCCCTGAAAAATGAAGGGCAGTACGGAAAGACGGAGATGTGGTATGTGATGGATGCCGGAGAAAACGCATTTTTGTATTATGGATTTAAACATGAAATTGACAAAGAAGAATTTGCGAGAAGAATCAAAGAAGATATACTTTTGGAAGTGCTAAATGCGGTCCCGGTTCAGAAAGGTGACGTATTGTTTATCGAATCTGGAACCATTCACGCTATCGGCAAAGATATTTTGATTGCAGAAATTCAGCAGAATTCAAATGTGACGTACCGGGTCTACGATTATGGAAGAGTGGGAAAAGATGGGAAAAAGCGGGATCTGCATATTGAAAAAGCGCTTGCGGTGACAAGACGTGTTCCGATTATTAAGGACAAAAGCAGCTATCCGCATGTGGCAGACTGTGATTACTTCACGGTTGACAAGCTGAATCTGGATGGACGGATGATGCACAGGATGGAAGGCTGCGTTTCGGAGGAATCCTTTGTCAGTATTCTGATAATGGATGGAGAGGGCACTATATCCTGTGGCGAACAGGTGGATTATCAAAAAGGAGACAGCCTGTTCCTTCCGGCAGGGAGCGGTACTTATGTAATTGAGGGAAAATGTGATGCGCTGATTACCACAATCCGGGAAAAGGCAGCCCCGGTGCGGATCGGCATTGATATTGGCGGAACAGATACCAAGATTGGACTTGTGGATATACATCAGAAACTGATTGATTCCGTATGCATTCCTACAGATGCAAAGCGTCCGGCCGAAGAGGTGGTCTGTACGGTTGGTGAAACAGCTCTTGCACTTTTGGAGAAGAATGGGATTGCTATGGATCAGTGCGTGGGAGCGGGAGTCGGAGTGCCTGGAACCATAGACAGAAAAAATGGTGTGGTACGGTACTCTAATAATATCCGGTGGGAGAATGTTCCAATTATGGCGATTCTCTCCAGATATCTTCAGATTCCGATTGCAGTTGCTAATGATGCGGACTGTGCTGCACTTGGCGAAGCGGCAGGCGGAGCCGGAAAGGTATCCAGTGACGTGGTGATGCTTACGCTTGGAACCGGTGTGGGCGGCGGGATCATTCTGGACGGAAATATTTATGAGGGCAGAGGAATCGGAGGAAGCGAACTGGGGCATATGGTTATTGTCGAGAATGGAGAACCCTGCACCTGTGGGCGGAGAGGCTGTCTGGAGACATATGTTTCTGCGACTGCACTGATGCGCGAAGCGAAGCGGACAGACGGTTTGGACAGAAGACCGGAAGAGATTTTTGATGCTGCTGCAGGGGGAAACGCGGCAATGAAACATGTCGTGGAAACCTATATCCGAAGGCTTGGGATCGGGATTGTCAACATCGTTAATATTTTCCGTCCGCAGCTTGTTCTCCTGGGAGGTGGAGTTTCACGCCAGGGTGAGCTGCTCCTGGAACCATTAAGGGAGATTGTGAAAGCAGAATGTTTCGGAGGAGATAAAGGTGAAGTCCCGGCAATTGAGGCAGCGGTTCTTGGTAATGATGCGGGGATGATCGGCGCCGCAAATCTGCTGTGAGAACATTTGAATTATGATAAAGGAACTGCGTAAATGAACATGAGCAGCCGTATGATTATCTTGAGATTCGGGAGGGAGTAAGTATCCTCCCAATTTATGACGGGAATATACTTTTGCAGAGGCAATACCGCTATCCTGTGAATTCATGGCAGTGGGAGATTCCGGGAGGATTTGTAGATTCCGGAGAAACCCCGGAAGATGCGGCTGTAAGAGAACTTAGGGAAGAGACCGGGTATAGCGTCGGCAGGTTATGCTCTCTTGGCAGCTTTTATCCGTCATTTGGGTCAACGAATGAGAAAATTTGGCTTTTTGCAGCAGAACTTGGAGAAAGGGGAAAGTCTGCAAAAGAGCCAGGAGAGGTTATTCAAACTGAGGAAATGTCTGAAAAAGAATTTGCAGAATTGATTATTAATGGGAAATTCATGCACGGTGCGGGGCTTGCTGCCTGGGCGAGATATCTGTCACTAAGACACTCCAAAATAGAATAAAATATTAATTGAAGAATGGCAGTGTAAGGGATGTTTAAAAGAACTTCTCAAGAGAATAGTGTGTTTACTAAAACAATCGAGTGTAGAAAGGGAAGACTCTTGATGTTTATTCGAATGTTAAAAGGGGTGATTTAAAAATACATTTAAAAGAGCAGGAAGTCTATCGGAAAGATAAACGGATTTTATGGAGTCATCAGGAATTTCCCGCAC
>CAZGVY010000070.1:0-10912 GCA_964529215.1 uncultured Mordavella sp.
CGATCCGTAAGAAAATGTTCGTATTTGAAGATATTGTATCGATGGACAACAGATCGATCCAGCGGTTTATCCGCGAATGCGATATCAAGGATATTGTATATGCCCTTAAGGGATCTGACGAGAACATTAAGGAACTTATCTTTGCAAATGTATCTACCCGTATGGCTGAGAGTATTGAATCCGATCTGGAAGTTACGGTTAACGTACGTCTGAGAGATGTAGAGGAAGCTCAGCAGAGAATTGTAGGCGTAATCAGACGGCTGGAGGAAGCGGGCGAACTGATCATAGTTAAGAGTGGAAAGGATGAGATCATTGCCTAGGATTGTTAAGGAGCCTGAAAAGAAGAAGGATGTGAAACCATTTGATTTCTTTGCCGGCTTCAAGATTCATGAGGATGAGCAGCCGGATACAGAAGAGCCGGAGGAAGGACAGGAAGCTGAGGGAGAAGAAAACCAGGAAACACTGGCCGCGGCAGAGGCAGAGATCCTGGCAGAGGCGAGGCGCAAGGCAGAGCAGATCATTGCAGACGCCCGCGAACAGGCAAAATACCTGCGGGAGCAGGGATACAGCGAAGGAAAAGAGATTGGCCGTCAGGATGGCCGCCAGGAAGCATACGAAGAACAGCGCATGCTTGTGGATCAGGAGCTTGGGCGGTTAAAGAAGGAAATCGCAGAGGTGGTCGATGATGTTTCCGTGGAAAAGGAAAAGCTTCTGGAGAAATATGTAGACGACCTAAAGCGCATTTCCCTGGCAGTTGCAGAGAAGATCATCCAGACCAGCCTCCAGTCAAGCGGCGATATTGTTAAGCGCATGATCCTTGCCGCAACCGATAAGATCCGTAAAAAACAATGGGCTAAGATCTATATTACAAAGTGTGATACGGGCGTGTCCATGGAGGTGGATACGGAGTTTTTAGAAGCGCTGTCCGGCCTGTCGGATAATATTAAGATTATCACGATGGACAATGGAGAGGAAGGAACATGCATTATAGAACTTCCCGATGAGATTATAGATGCCAGCGTAGGAACTCAGTTAGAAAATATAAAAGATATCTTGAATAATGTCAGGGCATAACCGAGGTGAGGCAGTATGTTTTCAAAGCTTCCGGAACTGATCCAGAAGTCGGAGACAGTGAGCTACATAGGAAAAATTGAAAATGTTGTGGGAATGGCGATGGAATCGTCAGGGAACCGGGCCAGCATCGGCGATATTGCGATGATCTATAATGAGGAGAAGCACCGGCAGATCCCGGTGGAAGTGGTTGGCTTCCGGGGGGATAAGATGCAGCTCATGGCTTATGAGAATATTAGCGGAGTGGCAGCCGGAAGCTTTGTAAGGAACACCAAGCGGCGCTTAAAGATTCCGGTGGGAGAGTTCCTGAGGGGACGGATCATAGACGCCACAGGCAATCCGATGGATGATCTGGGACCATTTCCGTCACCGAGATATTATTATGTGGAGAATGCTTACATCAATCCGCTAAAACGGCCGCCGATCAGAGAAAATCTGGAATTTGGTGTAAAGGCGATCGATGGTTTGAATACAATAGGTAAGGGACAGCGTATTGGGATCTTTGCGGGAAGCGGCGTTGGTAAGAGTACGCTTCTTGGTATGATCGCGAAGAATGTAAAGGCCGATATTAATGTGATTGCCCTTGTGGGAGAGCGTGGCCGTGAGGTTCTGGAATTTGTGGAGAAGGATCTGGGGCCGGAGGGGCTGAAGCGGAGCGTTCTGGTAATTGCAACTTCTGACCAGCCGGCGATGCTCCGGATGAAGTGCCCGCTGGTCGCGACAACGATCGCGGAGTACTTTAAAGACCAGGGGAAGGACGTCCTGCTGATGATGGATTCCCTTACCAGATTTGCCATGGCGCAGCGTGAGATCGGGCTGGCAACCGGGGAGCCTCCGGTAGCCAGGGGGTATACGCCGTCGATCTATGCAGAGTTTCCCAAGCTCCTGGAGCGGAGCGGGAATTTTGAGAAAGGTTCGATCACCGGGGTATATACGGTACTGGTAGAAGGCGACGATACCAACGAGCCGATCGCAGATACAGTCCGGGGTATTCTGGACGGGCATATTGTGCTGACCAGAAAGCTTGCCAATGAGAACCATTACCCGGCAATTGATATTAACGCAAGCATTTCCCGTCTTATGACGGAGATCGTACCGGAAGAGCATAAGAGCGCGGCGGCGAAGCTGAGGGATATTCTTAGTATTTATTCCAAGAATGAGGATCTGATCTCGATCGGCGCATATAAGGCAGGGACGAATCCGAAGCTTGACGAGGCAATTTCGAAGATCGATAAGGTAAATGAATTTTTGATGCAGAAAGTAGATGAGAGCTTTTCGGCAGAGGAATCACTACACATGATGCAGGAGATATTGCGATGAAGAAATTCTTTTTTACGTTAGATACAGTACTGAGTTATAAGGAACAGGTACTGGACAGCCTGAAGGGAGAGCATGCGAGGATACTGGCGAAGGTCCGCGAGTGTGAGCGTGCGATCGAAGAACTGGAGGAGCTCCATAAGAATTGTACCATTGAGTTCCGGAAAAACCAGATGAATGGGATAAAGATCAGCGAGATCCATACATATGAGAATTATCTGGAATCCCTGGGCCTTAAGATCCTGCAGAAAAAGGAGACGCTTGCGAGGCTTAAGATACAGGAGGAAGCCAAGAGAAATGAAGTCGTAGAAGCGAAGAAGGAGACGTCTTCGATCGATAAGCTGAAGGAAAGAAAAAGGGAAGAGTATAATAAAGCTGTTCAAAAGGAAGAAGAACAGTCCATTGAAGAATTTGTAACCACGAAAAATGCGATGGTGAAACTTAACGGGTAATACTGCATTTGCAGATTACTATATATATCATTATTTTATGAGAAAGGAGGAAACAAAGATGGACAGAGTAAGTGTAAAGATGCCGGAACTAAACCTGAGGGCATCAGACAGTGCAAAGTCCGGCGGCCAGACGAAGGAAGTGTCTGATGATTTTAAGAAGCTTTTGAAGGATCAGACAGATGAAGGCAGCGTACCGAAAGATACAAAGACGGACAAGAGCACAGAGAAACCACAGGATCCAAAGGAAGAGAAGGAGCCGGTGAAGGAAGAAAAGCCTCAGACAGAGGGACTTCTTGCCGCTTATCAGATGGATCTGGGTATGCGCCCGGAAATGATCCAGGCGGAGCCTGTAGTGGAAGAAGCAGCGCCGGAGATACAGATCGCCGGAGAGATGCAGCTTCAGGTAACCGAAGCGGATACGGCGGCAGTGGAAGAGATGCAGGCGCAGCCGGTACAAGAGGCGGTCGTCCAGCTAGCAGAACAGAAGCCGGAGGAGAAAACAGAGACCGTCAGGATCACAGAGACTCAGGAGGAACAGCCGGAGGTATCTGAGCCGGAAGCCAGGACAGAAACGGCGGATATCCGGAAAGAGCCGGAAGAACATGCCGGGGAGGAAGCGGTTCAGACAGATACCCGGACGGCGGAAGCAGCGGTTCAGCCTCAGACAGCAGAGCCCGTAAAGGTGGAAACACAGGAGGTTATGCCGGAGGCGCCGGTGAGGATGCAGGTTCCGCAGCCGGAAGCGCTGCCAGAGAAGGTAACAGAGCAGATCATGGCAAAGATGTCTGAGGGAGTACAGGAATTTGAGATACAGATCGAGCCGGAGAATTTAGGCAAGATCGCAGTAAAGATCCTGTATCAGGAAGGCCAGGCTACCGTTTCCATTCTCTGCTCGGAGAAGAAGACGCTGGATATACTTGGGCGGAGCGCGGGCGAGCTTGGACAGGTGATCGAGAAGAACCTGGGCGGAACTACTACCGTTATTGTAGAGAAGCCGGAAAGCGATTATCTGAATCAGTCCAGGGATGAAAACCAGCAGAACGGCAGAGAGGCCGAACAGGAGCAGAAGCAGGATAAGAAGGAACAGAACGCGGAGGATCCAGAACAGTTTCTTCAGAAGCTGCGGCTGGGACTGGCAGGATAAATAAAAGTAAAGGAGATTAGGAAAATGGCAGTAGATGCAACTACACTTATAAGCGACGCGGCGAAATATATATACGATTCTGAGAAGACGAGCCAGTCTTCAGCAGCGTCTAATAATACGCTGACAACGGATGATTATTGGAAACTTATGGCGGCTCAGCTCCAGTATCAGGATATGACGAATCCGATGGACAACAGCGAGATGATGAACCAGATGACGCAGATGTCTTCCATGAGTACCATGGCGAAACTGTCGGAGGCGATCGCGAATTTTTCAACCGTAACGAATAATCTTTCAACCGTAACCTTAACTTCATATTCTACAGGCCTTCTGGGAAAGGAAGTTACCATTGCGGTTCCGGATCCGAACGGGGAGAAGGACGAAGATGGGAAGACTAAGGTTTCATACAAGAAAGGGACAGTAACGGGCATAGATCTTACCGGCGCAACCTCGGTATATGTAGACGGTAAGAAATATGAATTGTCACAGGTGATGTCAGTTGGCGAGGTTCCAGATGGAAATCAGGGAGAGAGCGCCAAGTAAGAGAAAAAATAGAGGTGCTGTATTGTGACAAATAATATCAACCAAATTACAAACGCCGGTACGCTGAAACTACAGCATGCACAGGCAGGCATACAGGCAAAAGCAGGCGTTAGCAGTAACATCCCGTTTGCAGAGCTCCTGCAAAAAGAGACGGATAAGTCCGGATCTGTTCAGTTTTCCAAGCATGCGGCGCTGAGAGTGCAGCAGAGGGGAATCGAGATGACGGAGGGCCTCTTAAGCGACCTGAACCAGGCGGTGAAAAAAGCGCAGGCGAAGGGTGCAAGAGACGTGGCGGTTATCGGTGCAAACGGAGCATTTATCGTCAATGTCCCCAACAATATCGTAGTGACGACGATGTCGGGAGCAGAGATGAAAGAGAACATATTTACAAATATTGACAGCGCTGTCTTAATATAAGCCGGACCATTTATGGAAGCTTCGTATCTGTACGACTTGCAGATACTATGGACAGCAGATAAAAAAGAAAGGAAGTAATGTAAAATGGTCAGATCAATGGTTGCAGCAGTCGCAGGACTGAAAACCCATCAGTCAAAGATGGACGTAATCGGAAATAATATTGCAAATGTAAATACCTGGGGATACAAATCATACAGCTTCAACTTCAAGGATTCCATGTATGCCAATTCCATTAACGGATCAGGCGGAAGTACCATGGCGGGAGCTGCCGGCGGACGTAACGCGTCCCAGGTAGGTTATGGTTCTACTCTGTCTTCTATTACCAATGAATTTGGAACGGGCGCTCCGTCTCCGTCATCCAATCCCCTGGATTGTATGATCGACGGTACCGGATTCTTCCTGGTGGGCAACATGATAAACGGACAGTTTACCAGCGTGGCAGATTCGGGACTGTTCTTATCCCGAGTCGGCATCTTCCGTGTGGATAATAATGGTTATCTGGTAGACGATCAGAGAAGCTACGTATATGGATATGCAGTAAAGCAGGGGACCGGTATTCCCGAGGTGCCGAACGCAAAGAGTAAGGCGTCTTTACAGGGCGTAGCCTTAACAATTGATACAGACGGCACGGTCATCCTGGGAAACGTGCGGGGAGGAAAGATCACGGGAACCAACGACCTGAAGACGGAAAAGGATTATACGGACGCTCTGGAAGCTTGGAAGGATGAGACTGTTCAGGCCGTAAAAGACAAAATGGATCTGTTCAATATCCAGCCGGACGGCGTTCATCGTGATACGACGTCAGGTAATAATGACGGTATCAACCTTATCGTTGAGAGTAAGGCGTCCGGACCGAATGATGCGGCGACAAGCGGGGCATTTCCTGTTCAGGCAAGCGGAAAAGCTACGATGATCACAGAGGGTAAAAGCTGGCAGGCAGCGGTTCCGGCAGAATATGAGGATACCCTGTCCGCGATCCGTATTCCCAATGACGACAAGGGAGTTCAGTATGAGATCCAGAGCTATAAGATCAATGAGGACGGAACCATCGTCGGCGTGGATAAGGAGAACCGCACCATCGCCATCGGGCAGCTGGCCCTGGTTACCGTAGAGAACCCCAACGGCCTGGAAAAAACCAGCGGTTATTATTATACGCCGGGCGGCAATGCGGGCGACGTAGAGGCGATGAAGCCAAACGGGGGACCTGCGGGCAAGATCATGGGCAGCTATCTGGAGATGGCGAATGTAGACCTTGCAAATGAATTTTCAAGTATGATCACGACACAGAGAGGATTCCAGGCAAATTCTAAGATCATAACCGTAACGGATGAGATGCTTCAGGAGCTTGTAAATATGAAGCGGTAATAGTTAATAACTGGAAATCAGCCTAACGCATACCGGGATATTAAATCCCGGTTGCGTTGAAAAGTAAAAGGAAGTATGATATGATAGTGCTTACAAAGCTTAATGACCAGCAGGTTGTGATAAACTGCGGCCAGATCGAGGCCGTGGAACTGATTCCGGAATCGAAGGTTATTATGATGAATGGGAAATTTTACCTTGTGAAAGAAAGCGCAGAGGAAATCATAAAAAAGACGATAGAATACAATGGAATGGTACATACTTACCATGCAGAATAGATAAAAGAAGTGGGATGGTGAAGATGACGTGGATATTACAACAATTTTAGGGTTAGTCATAGGAATCGTACTGGTGGTTTTTGTTGGTATTACGCCAGCTAAGCTGGGAAACTTCTTTGACCCGGCCAGCATTGCGATCGTTTTAGGCGGTACGCTTTCGGCTGTTATTTCAAGTTATCCGCTCAGCACATTGAAGACGATACCGAAGCATATGAAGATGGTGATACAGGGCAATAAGTATAACATCGGCGAGCTTGTGAATACACTGGAGGAGATGGCGCAGCTTGCCAGGAAGAACGGTCTTCTGGCGCTGGAAGAAAAGGCGAATGAGATAGAGGATCCGTTCTTTAAATCCGCGATCATGCTGATCGTGGACGCCACAGAGCCGGAGGAAGTAAGAGAGCTTCTGGAGAACGAGGTGGACGCCATGTCGGCCAGGCATGAAGAAGGCGCGGGCTTATATGAGAAGGCATCTTCGATGGCGCCGGCATTTGGTATGATCGGTACTTTGGTCGGCCTGGTAAATATGCTGAAGGGAATGAATATTGACGAAGGCGGCGCCGGAGATATCGGGCCGGCGATGGCAACCGCGCTTATCACAACCTTTTATGGCTGCGTACTTGCGAATATGTTATTTTCACCAATAGGAAAGAAGTTAAGAATCCGTAATGAGGAGGAGCTTTTATATAAACAGATCATGATAGAGGGGATTCTGGCGATCCAGGCCGGGGATAATCCGAAGTTCCTGAAAGAAAAGCTTGTTACATATATTTCCCAGAAAGAGCGGCAGAAGGTGCTTGATCCGGAAGCTGCCAGCGCCCCAAAAGAGAAGAAGGGCAAGAAGGGAAAAGGAAAAGAGGAGTAGCATATGAAGAAGAGAGGCAAGGCGCCGGAAGGCGGCGCCAACTGGATGGATACCTACGGGGATCTGGTAACCCTGCTTTTGTGCTTCTTTGTCCTCCTGTATTCGATCTCTACGGTTGATCAGGCAAAATGGATACAGGTTGTAAAAAGTTTTAATCCGGATGCAGAGGAGGTATCCCAGATTGCCGAGAGCACGGAACTTGACGCGAATGACGAGGTTCCGGGCGGCGTGGATGTGGACGAATTTGAAGACCTGTATGAGAGCCTGAAACAGGCGATCGAGGAGGCCGGGCTTCAGAGTGAAGTGGAGCTTTTTAAGGGAGACGGATATGCGTTCATAACCTTCAGGGATAATGTGTTTTTTGACGGGGACAGCTCGATCATCAAAGAAGGCGGGCAGAATATACTGGCTCAGTTCGCGTCTATTATTTCCGGCGTAAGCGATTCCGTCAAAGAGGTACAGATACTGGGGCATACCACGCAGGTGGATCCGAATGTGCCAAACGATGCAACCGGGGACCGTGTCCTGGCCGCTGAAAGAGCTGCAAGAGTTGCGGCGTTTTTGCAGGAAAGGACGAACGTGCCTGCGGCAGATATCGTGGCAGTCGGTTATGGAGAGTGGCGCCCGATCGCACCGTTTGATACCGAAGAAAACCGGGCGAAGAACCGGAGAGTAGAATTATTGATCACAAAGTCCGATTCTGTAGAACAAAGCCTTGAGGAGTATTATGAGCAGATGGGCCGGTAACGGATGAGACAATGAAACGAAAGTAGGAATTTAGAATGGCAGATGTATTATCACAAAGTCAGATAGACGCGCTGCTCAATTCAATGCAGAATGGTGATTCCGATAATGCTGCGGAGGAGCCGAAGAAGGAAGAAAAGGAATATAGAAAATACGATTTCTTCAGCCCGAAAAAATATACAAAAGACAGGCTGAAGATGCTGCGGAGTATCTATGACAATTATTCCAGGATCGCAACCTCGCAGATCAACGGCCTGTTCCGTGTAGCCAGTGAAGTGGAGGTTGTGGGAGTTGAAGAACAGCGCTATTATGAATTTGGTAACGCATTGAGCGAATCAGACGTGCTTACGCTGGTACATGTGGATCTGCAGGATGAAGCGGTGGATCCGCCGATGATATTCCATATTGCGCCGGCTCTGATGGGGTCGATGATAGACCGTATGCTAGGCGGGCCGGGAACAGATACGTCGATTGATATTGCCTATACCTATACAGACATTGAGATCGGGCTGTACGAGAAGATCATCCGGTATCTGGTGAGTATCACGTCAGACGTCTGGGCGAATTATATTCAGATGAATGTACACTTTGACCGGGTTGAAGAGAACCCAAGTATGTTCCAGGGCATCAGTGTGGATGAGATCGTCGTGATCATTATGCTGCAGATCAAGCTGGGCGAGATAGAGGGAATCATGAATATCTGTATTCCCGCAACGCTTCTGAGCAGTGCATTTGAGATCATTGATAAGACGAAGCATATTGCCCGGGGAGGAAACCAGAACAACCGGAACAGCCGGGAAGATCTCATGGAGAACATACGGGAAGCGAAGATGAATGTTATGGCTCAGCTCGGCGTTGCCCAGATGAACCTTGACGATGTTTATAATCTCCATGTGGGAGACGTCATTGATCTTAATAAACCGCACAATTCGCTGATCTCCGTATATGTGGAGGATCAGCCCTGGTTTAAGGGGCAGCTTGGCGTACATAATAAGAATATGGCGGTTAAGATCGAAGACCGTATATTGGAGTCAAAAAGTGAAGTAGTGGCGGAATTACCAGATAGACAATAAGGGTTATCTGTGTATATATATATTACAACGAGAATAAAAAGTGAGGTAAAAGAAATGGCAAAGATTTTATTGGTAGATGATGCGGCATTTATGAGAATGATGTTGAAAACCACATTGACACAGGCGGGATACACGGATCTTATCGAAGCGGAAGACGGTGCAAAAGCTGTTGAGATATATTCTGCCGAGAAACCGGATCTTGTGTTCATGGATATTACGATGCCGAACAAGGATGGCCTTGAGACGTTAAAGGAGATCAAGGGGATGGATCCGGGAGCGACGATCGTTATGTGTTCTGCAATGGGACAGGAGACAATGGTTATGGATTCGATCAAATCCGGGGCAAAGGATTTCATTGTGAAGCCGTTCAAACCGGAGAGAATTCTTTCTACGGTTAAAAAGATTCTTGGCTGATTGAAGGGGGAGCGGTTATGTCTTTTTTGAATTCATTTGACATCAGTGCGTCGGGATTGACAGCTGAGAGGCAGAGGCTGGATATTGCGGCTGAGAACCTGGCGAATACGAATACCACAAGGACGGAAAGCGGCGGCCCTTACCGCAGGAAGATGGTGGTACTGCAGGAGGTTCCCATGACTACGTTCCGTTCCAGGTTCAACAGTCTTTTAAGCAGGACAGCCACAAAGGGTGGAGTGAAGGTGACAGAGATCGTGGAAGACCAGAGGGATCTGAATCCTGTGTATGACCCGGATCATCCGGATGCGGATGCAGACGGGTATGTTATGCTGCCGAATGTGGATCCGGTAAAAGAGACGGTAGACGGTATGTCTGCGACCAGATCCTACGAGGCAAATATTACGGCTTTTAATGCGATGAAGCTGATGGCCCAGCAGGCATTGCAGCTTGGAAAATAATAGGAGGGTAACCTCCCTGGAAGGAGAGAATAGTTAATATGGTTTCTAAATATTTTAGCAAGTTGGAAATAGATGCCATAGGCGAAATACTGAATATCAGCCTGGGTGCTTCGGCAACCGCGGTTTCCACGATGCTGAATGCCAGGGTAGATATTACAACTCCTATAGTAAGCGTTGTGGCAAAAGAAGATTTTGAAATGCAGCGCGTAGAACCAGCGGTAGGAGTTGAAATAACCTATGTTGCCGGCCTGGAGGGCGAGAATGTCATGCTTCTTAAGAGGCATGACGTGAAAGTGATCGTAGAGATGCTTATGGGTATGGAAATGCCGGATGATCAGTTCGAGCTGAATGAGATCAATATCAGCGCGGTCTGCGAGGTTATGAACCAGATGATGGGAGCCTCCTCAACTGCCTTATCCGAATTTCTGGGACGTATGGTTAATATTTCTACGCCGATCTCCTATGAGGTGAAGGACGAGCAGGCGTTTATAGATAAATATTTTACGGATGAATACCCGAAGGTAGTCGTTGTATTTACACTTAAGATTGCGGATAAGCTGGAGAGTGAATTTTTCAATGTTATGCCGATCCGGCTGGCAAAGGGCCTGGTAAGAGGATTTTTGCCGGAGGATCAGATTGTTGATATTGATCATATAGATACGGGAGCAGATACGGCGGAAAGTGAAACGGCGGAGCCGGCGGCTTCCGGGGGCGGAACACTTTCCCAGGAGGAGATCGAGAAGCTCCTTGCCGGAGGAGCGGCAGAAGAACCGG
>CAZGVY010000071.1:0-10875 GCA_964529215.1 uncultured Mordavella sp.
CAAAGTGCAGAGGCCGTAAAAATTTGTCCTAGTACAGATTATTCTGTTGACTGGGTGGGAATTTCCCTGAGAGTAAACGGTAGCAATATTCTCACGAATGATATCAAAAATCAGCTTACCAGTGAAAACGGTTATGCGCTGACAGCGGGAACAGTGTATGCGCTGGAAAATGTGGAATTTCAGCAGGGCGGTTCCAATTCCGGAAATCCTCCAGAAACACAGTCGGTAAATATTAATTTCGGAAGCGGAAGCTGGACTGTGGGTGGTCAAACCGTCACAGCAGACAAAAGCGGAACACAAAATCTGGCAATGGATGATGTTATCATACTGACCGGGTTTGACGCAGATAGCATGCAGGTAACACTCAAAGCAGAAGACGGCTTTTCCACAACGCTGAAAGTAGAAGGTAACAAAACAAGCTTATCTAAGAAAACTAATGGGGATGGTGGACTTCCGGACGGCACTTTGACATTCTCGGTAGTAGCAAAAGGCGAACCCGGACCCGGCGATGAGCCTGCTCATGGCGGCTATGTTGACTTCTATTTCAACTGCTTTATCAACGAACGCATTACTGAATTGACGATTAACAGAGTGAATTATTATGGTCAGCTTCCCACACCGGATACTCCGGAAGGCAGAGAGGCATTGCTGGCGGCCTGCAAGGGACAACTCAACGAGTTCAAAATCACCGTTCCTTACAACGATAGCGGTTACGTGATTACATCGAATGTAAAGTGGCTGGACGATAGCGATGAGGACTATATGGCCGTGGGCAATTTCCTTTGGACATACACGGATGAGAATCAGGGTGACGATTACATCGACCACGGCAGAATGGAACTTCTAGGTGTAAATTATAACGGCAGAGAATATTCGCTGAGTGACTTAAACAATCCGGGAACTGCTAAAGACTGGGGGCAGGATGAAAACGGCGGCAGCGCAGTTTTGCCGGTAGGTGCTGTGGCAACAGTAAAACTCATTCCCGACTACGGCTATCAGCTTACCTCTTTCGGTATCAGCGGCGGTAATTTCAACACCGGTGACGAACAGTCCGTATTTACCTTTGAAATTAAACCGGGCAACGCCCATTTAGGTGCTCATTTCACCGCAGTGGAGGACAAGGTTATCAGCCCTTCCGATAAGGTAAAAGACGGAACGATAGAACATGGTGGAACAGAAATAGATTCTGGTTCAGTAGTTCTGTCGGTAGATGATGTTACATCATTGTCAGATGAGCAAATAACTAATTTTGAAGAAACAGCAAGCGGTTATGAAAATTCATCTTATTTAGACATTAATTTAGACCAGGTTGTATACAAAGGTACAGCGAATGATGTTTGGATAAAGGAATTAAAAGAATTAAATAATGAAGCAACGATTACACTTGTATTAGAAAATGATGTGAATGGAAATGAAGTTGTTATAGTTCATGAAAAGCACGATGGAACTTACGAAATAATACCAACTACATATAATCTTGAAACAAATACCATCACATTTAAAACATCAAGTTTTTCAAACTACGCGATAGCAAGTAAAGTGGCTTCGGGGCAGACAAAGCCAACAGAGGAAAACAAAGCTGATACTACAACGCCAACGAACGGCAAGGATACCCAAAGTCCGCAAACAGGCGATAACAGTAATCTTGCACTTTGGTTTGCCCTATTGTTTGTCGGCGGAGCAGGCGTACTTGGAACAACGATTTACAGTAAAAGAAAAAAACGCATAGAATAATTACCATATTTTCAATGGGATTATAACAAAGTAAATCGCGTTGAAAGACTTGGAACTATGGCAGAGAAGAAAAGAAAGTCTGCCCTTGATTATCTGATGAAAGTTAAGGAATAGTTCCTTTACAAAGGAATTGAAAATGCAAATTGGAAATATCCCTGATGTAACAGAAATTTATCCATCCAAAACATTAGATTGTGAGATCGTTATTCCTGATCAATCTGAGAGTAGATATGAGGCGACAGATGTCATTGGCGTCTATCTCCTTAAAAAATTACAAACTATGAGTATTATTCTGGAATTTAGCTGCAGTAAACCGGCGGAGAAAGCAGGTGACGCTTATGTGATGTTCCGGTTTTATGAAATAAACAATTCGGACAGAGCTGATAATATAAGCGCCTCAACGGACAGCCAGAATGTAGTTAAATATAATACCTCTCATATCGTCAATTTAACTGACCTGGGGAAACAGCAATGCATCCGCAGAAGCAGCGGAAAACGGAAAGATGTTCGTCCCCCGGAACTGGATGAAATCAAAGGCCTCTTTAAAAGATATTAGAGGAGCGATCCGCAATTATTTAACGACACTCAAAATGATGCCTAACGGCAAACAAATCCTTGACGGGTTCTATTGTGCTATCTAACTAATGACGGATTTTCTTTTTTCAATTCTATTTTCCGCTCATACATGGCGTCATCTGCGCGCTTATGGATTTCCTGCAGAGTTTCGCCTTGCTTATTTAACGCATATCCCATAGCGATGCTCAGCGGGAAACTGTACTTTTTACTTTCTTCCTCACAAACCCGTTCCACCTTGCTGATGTCCTCCTGCATATGGGAAACGGCCTCCCCAATATAAAGAGCGACAAACTCATCACCGCCTGTGCGGTATACGTCCTTTGCGCCTGACATTTCCTGCTGCATAATTTTTGCCGCTGTCTCAATCATACGGTCTCCCACAGCATGTCCCAAAGTATCATTGGTATGCTTAAGCCCGTTCAGGTCACACACGATAACGCCAATCTTTAAATCATTATTGTCATCTTCTTTCAGCATTTCATCGAGTTTCTTGATATCTTCTTCAAAACAGGTGCGGTTTTTTGCACCGGTATTTACATCTACATATGCCTTTCTGCGCAGAATATCCTTCTTCATCACATTTGCCTTTTGCTCTGTTTCCGGAATGAGCGTTTTTGCCTGCTGGTTCAGATAAAGGATCATATCACTGTTATTAAATACAACGATCCCATCCCGCAGGCTGTCAAGAGCCTGCTCCTTTGCCAGTGTGATCGTATCAAACAAATGATACCGGAACATTAATTCCAGCTGGCATAGTGTCGCAAACAAATATCCGAACAACGTGCAGTCATATCCCTGGCATACGCCGCTGAAAAACAGCAGAAGCGTGCTGGCTGCAAAAAACATCATAAGTAAAATAAGATAAATCTGTATTTTTTCATTTTTACTTTCAATGACCCGGTACTTCCGGATACATATAGATAAAATAACAATACAGTATAAAACCAGGACGCCTGTATAAAGATTATAAAAAAAGCCATGCCCAAATACAATATGGGGGAACATGCCCTCCTCGGTAAATGAAATACTGTTATAAAATAACCTGTGGTGCTCACAGGTATGAACCATTACCGTTAAAGACGCCTGATATAGGATAATAAGAAATTCCATCCATTTTGGGAGCGTGACATTACAGTACTCCAGTACAAACAAAAACATACAAAGTACAATAAAGGGTTTGCCCAAATATGAGATTTTAACTGCTATCAGGGCGTCATTAAGGTTGTCGGCCTTAAGCTCGAACAAATATCCTACAAAATTCAGCAGAAGGGCAATCTCCATCATCGTTAACAGATTCTGAATCTTGGATGCCATTTGAAAATCTATTCCCCACTCTATGTAACACTCCCGGAGTTTGACAGTTTTATATTTATGATTTACAATATCAGAATCACAGATCAGGCAGATAATGACTGGAGGTTAAGGAAGATGAACAAGGCATTTGATTATAAGAAGGAGTACAAAGAGTTTTATATGCCGAAGGGTAAGCCTTCGATCATTACAGTACCAAAGATGAACTATATTGCTGTCCGTGGCAGTGGCGATCCCAATTTGGAAGATGGCGAGTATAAACAGGCGATCGGACTTCTGTATGCGATAGCTTTCACCATTAAAATGAGTAAAAAGGGGAGCCATAAGATCGAAGGGTATTTTGATTATGTTGTGCCGCCGCTGGAAGGCTTCTGGTGGCAGGACGGTATAAATGGAATTGATTATGGCCATAAGGAAAATTTCCAGTGGATCTCGGTTATCCGGCTTCCGGATTTTGTGACAGAGGATGATCTTCACTGGGCATTGCAGGAGGCGGCAGAAAAGAAAAAGCAGGATTTCTCCAGGGTGAAGTTCCTGACTATTGAAGAGGGTCTTTGCGTACAGTGTATGCATATTGGTTCTTATGACGATGAACCCGTAACGGTTTCTATGATGCATGAGTTCATGGAACAACAGGGGTATGAACTGGATATTACGGATAAACGCCTGCACCATGAGATTTATCTGAGTGATGCAAGGAAAGTTGCCCCGGAGAAATTAAAGACCGTGATCCGGCATCCGGTAAAGGTGAAGGGAAATGATAAGGAGAGGCTCATCCGGGAAGCAGAAAGATGTGAAGACAGATAATCTTTGCCGGCAGAAGGGCAGGAAAGATGATCAAAAATAAAGACAGGATAGAGACAAGAGAGCTCATTTTGGGCAAAGCAAAGTATAGAGACTGGGCGCCGATGTACTGTAATGTCTGGTCAAGAGCGGAAACGGCAAAATATATGGAATGGCAGGTTTTAGAAAGTGAAGCGGCGGCAAGGATCCAGATACGGAAAACAATAGAATATGAGGAAACGCATGACGCCTGGCTGGTTTATGAGAAAAAAAGCGGGCAGGCGATAGGCTTTGCCGGGATCGGAGAGATCCGGCCGGGTATTTTTAAGGAGACGGGCATTGCCATTGGCCCGGACTTTGTGGGCAGAGGCTATGGGAAACAGATCCTGCGGATATTGACTGCATACTGCGTATCGCTGGGCGGAAGGGAATTTATTTATTCGACCCGTGCGGGAAATGCCGCGTCAAAAGCTCTGGCGCTGTCCTGCGGGTTCCGTTATCAATATTCGGAGCGCAGGGTGGACGAGCACGGCAAGGGGTCTTATGAACTGGAGGTTTACAGCAGAAAATTATTCTGGAATGACAGAGGAGGGGCAAGATGAGGCCGGAGGATATTTTGAAGCCAGGACTCCGGCGGGGTCATTGCACCGGTCAGAAACGCATGATATAATCCATACAGACAATGATACAGGAAGCGGAAAGCAGAATATATGCAGATCCGGCAGAACAGGAGAAAATGAAGGATATGAAGATGAATGAAAAGGATATAGTGAAAAAAGGATATTTTATAGCTTTTGAGGGAATTGATGGAAGCGGGAAAAGTACGCAGATCCGGTATCTGCATGAAAGGATGATAAGAGAGGGGATCAGCTGCTATACGACGATGGAACCGACGGATTCTCCCATTGGATCACTGATCCATCAGATCATGACGGGCCGGATCAAGACGGATAATAAAGTAATCGCCGGACTGTTTGTGGCGGACAGGCTGGATCATCTGCTGAATGATATAAATGGGATCGTACATAAGATCAACGATGGAATTACCGTCATCACCGACAGATATTATTTTTCTTCGTATGCATATCATAGCGTAGATATGCCGATGGACTGGGTAATAAAAGCAAATGAACAAAGCAGTCATATCTTGCGGCCAACAGTAACCGTATTTATAGATATCAGTCCGGATACCGCGCTTGACAGAATTGCAAAAAACAGATTCCAGCAGGAGCTGTTTGAAAAAAGATCCCGTCTGGTTAAGGTGCGGGAAAAGTATTTTGAAGCCTTTGAAAAATTAAAGGGCGAAGAACGGGTTGTCATTGTAGACGGAAACAGAAGCCAGCAGGAAATAGCAGACGATATCTGGGGAAAAATTAAGGACTTTCTGATTTGACAGGGAGTATTACGAAAAGAAAATGGGAGGAAAGGCGGAGTGAGATTTTTTCATTTATCGGATCTGCATATTGGCCTGAAGCTTCTCGGAAGGGATCTGCAGGAGGATCAGGAATATATATTAAGGCAGATCGTCGAAGCCGCATCAGAAGAATGCCCGCAGGCGGTTGTGATCGCAGGAGATATTTATGATAAGGCAGTTCCCTCTGCAGAAGCAGTGGAGACATTCGACCGCTTTATGGCGGATCTGACAGAAGCGCTCCCATATGCGGAAATTATGGTGATCAGCGGAAATCATGACAGCGCTCCCAGAATGAATTGTTTCCGCAGTGTGCTTTCCAGGCAGCGGGTGCATATGATTGGACGTCCGCCTGAGAAGCCGGAGGATATGATCGAGAAGGTTATACTCCAGGATGAATATGGAAACGTGAATTTCTATCTGCTTCCGTTTGTAAAACCGTCTATGGTAAAACGGATTGCAGGAGTGGATGAAAATGGAAATAACCTGTCATATAACGATACATTGCACAGGCTGATCGGACGGGAGAAAATAGATCCCGGAGAGCGGAATGTTCTGGTAAGCCATCAGTTTTACCTTCCCGCTGGAAAAAATCCGGACGAGGCAGAACGGATGGATTCGGAGATCCGTACGATCGGGAATATCGACTGGGTATCCGCAGATGTCCTTGAGCCGTTCGACTATGCCGCGCTGGGTCATATCCATAAGCCGTCACAGGTTGGGAAAAGTAATTTCCGGTATTCGGGTACGCCGCTGGCATGCTCGGTCAGTGAGGCAGGGCAGCAAAAGGGCATTATTATGGTGGAAATGGATGAGAAGGGATCGGGGATCCGGACTAAGGTCTTACCCCTTGAACCGCTTCGCGGGGTCCGGGTTATCAAAGGCCTTCTGGAGGAAGTATTGCAGCAGGCCTGCAAGGATTATGTGGCAGTGATCTTAAAAGATAAAAAAGACTTGGATGTGATGGATATGCAGGACAGGCTTCGTATTGCATTTCCCAATCTGCTTGAGATCCGGCGGGAGTCTGTAAGAAGGGCGGATTACAGCAGGGAAATTGCAGAGGAAGCAGAGCTGGATCCATTTGCGTTATGCTGTGCTTTTTTAAAGACCCCGGATCAGGAGGATATGGAGCTTCTCCGGGATGTTATTCATACTGTACAGGGGGTGAAGTAGGATGAGGCCGCTGAAGCTGGTGATGCAGGCGTTCGGTTCTTATGGGGAACAGACCGTTATTGATTTTACTGAGCCGGATCAGAATCTGTTTCTGATCGCGGGCGATACCGGTGCAGGGAAAACTACGATTTTTGATGCTCTGGTATTTGCGGTTTATGGAGAAACAGGATCCGGGATCAACCGGAAGGACGGATTGGAGCTTCAGAGCCAGTTTGCCAGGCTTGGGACAGAACCTTATGTGGAGCTTACCTTTTCGGAGGGGGAAGATGTATTTGTAGTCCGCAGGGTTCCAAGGCATCAGAGGCCGCTTAAGAGAGGTACCGGCGTGAAGCAGGAGAGCGGGTCGGTATCCCTGGTCATGCCGGATGGAACGGAATATCCACAGAAGGAAACGGATCAGAAACTGGAGGGGATCACCGGCCTGACAAAGAATCAGTTTATGCAGGTCGCCATGATCGCTCAGGGAGAATTTATGGAACTTCTCCGGGCAAGATCGGATGACAAAAAGATTATATTCCGGAAGCTGTTTCACACAGAATTATATCAGAGCATAGCAGAAGAACTGGGAAGGCGTAAAAAAGTAAAAGAGAAGGAAATTGCGGTTATTAAGACAGCGTGCCAGACAGAGGCGGTACATGCAGTGATCCCGGCAGATTATGAGAGATCGGCATACTTGGAAGAATTAAAGAAACAGGTTCTGGACGGAGGGATGGCTGCGGCCGGACATTTTTTTGAGGAATTAAAGAGGCTGTGTGAAAGCCTGGGAGAGGAAGAGACGGTTGCCAGAGAGAACAGACGGATGAGTAAAATGAGGCGCGACGAGAAGCGGGATGCTTACACAAATGCTCAGAATCTGATGAAATTCTATGGACAGCTTGATCGTGCCAGCGCAGAGATCCTGGAATGCGAAGAAAAAGAAAATGATATAAAAGCAACGGAAGAATTGCTAAGGAAACTAAAAGGAGCCTATGATGTGAAAGCGGTTTCTGACAGATATGAAGATGCGCTGGAGAATGCAGAGAGGATCAGGAAGGAACAGAAACGCTGCCAGATTATATTTCCGAATATGCAGAGACAGGCAGAAGAGACGGCGCTGGCAGAGCAGGAGGCAAAAAAGGAATTTGATCAGGAGCTGGAGAGATGCAGCCGGATATCTGAAAGAACAGAGAAGGCATATAAGCATTTTGAAAAAATCAGGCAGACTGGCAGAGAGGCAGAACAAAGAGAGAAGGATCATAAAGCTGCTGAGGAAAAGGTTAAGTCCAGGCAGCTGGAATTAAAAAGGCTGGAAGAACGGGAGTCTGCCTGGAAGCGCCGGGAGCAGGAACTTGCTGATGTGGAGCAAAAGCTTTTTGCATGGAATGTGGAGTGCCAGGAGCTGTCTTCACTGGAGAAAACTGCGGAAACGGCGGCCAGTATGCAGCGGCAGCTGATGGCACAGCAGAGAAGAATGGAGCAGTCCAGGGAAGAATATGCAGAGGCCAGCGAAAAATATGCGGAGAAGCAGACAGCCTATGAGGCGGTGAGAAGGAATTTTCTGGATGCTCAGGCCGGTTTCCTTGCAAAAGAGCTCAGGCCGGGAAAGCCCTGTCCTGTCTGCGGGGCGTTGGAGCATCCTTCGCCATGTCAGGGCGCAGGGGACGGTCAGGATTATTCCAGAGAAATGCTTGAGAAATTAGAAAAAGAGGTTCATGCACTGCGCGGGAGGCAGGAGATGCTTGCGGCGGAAGCAAGGGCGGAAGCGGCACGTTTCTCTGAGAAGAAACATACCCTGGACGGAACGCTTGGGGATCTTGTTTCGAGGATATCCGGGAAGCTGGATTTTGAAGTGGATGCCGGTGAGGGAAATGAACTGCCGGCAAGGATACAGGCGCTGCTCAGGGAATGGAGGCAGGAAACAGATAAAAAGGGAAGCAGGCTATCAGAGGATATGAGTCTGCTAAAGCAGCTTCAGAAGAAACTGCTGGAGGCAAAAGAAAAGCAGGCAGAAGTCAATGTGGCAATCGAAGAAGCGAAAGAAGATAAGGCGGCTGCGGCAGCTGCGCTGGAGGCGGCAAAAGCAGCTCTGCTTAGCTTTGAGAGTACAAAAGAGTATCCTTCCAGGGAAGCGGCGGATCTGGAATTGAAGGAAGCCAGAGAGAAAAGAGAACAGAAAAAGGCTGAATTCCAGGCATGTGCGGAGGCGGCGGCAAAAGCGAGGGAGCAGAGAGACCAATGTAAAGCGCTACTTGAGCGATGCCTGCAGGAACTGCCTGTACAGGAGGAACTTTGCAGCCGGAGGCAGGCGGATTACAGGCAGATACGGAAGGAAAAAGAACTTACAGAAGAAGAATGGAAAGAACTTGTGGCGTCTTACCGGAAAGAGGACGGCGAAGCAATGCAGAAAAGGATAGATGAATATGTGCAAAGGAAGATCTCGGCAGAAAATATGAAACGGTCTTCGGAAGAGGCCATTGGAGATCAGCCGCGTCCGGTTCTGGAAAAGGTGAAACGGGAGATGGAGGAGGCCGAAGAACAGTGGCAAAGGGCAGAGGAAGTATTTGAACAATGCAGAACCGCTTTCCGGAACAACACAGAGGTCTGCAGGGCGCTTGCGCCAAAGCTGGAAAAGCGTGGGAAAATGCTGGAGGAACACGCAAAGCTGGACACTATGTACAAGCTGATATCCGGTAACGTAAGCGGTTCCCGCATGGATCTGGAAACCTATGTGCAGCGGTATTATCTGGAAAAAATCCTCTATGCTGCCAATAGCCGGTTTTATGAAATGTCGGCAGGGCAGTTTGAACTCCGGATGTATCAGCTTGAAAAAGCCGGAGAGGGAAAAAACAGGGGATTAGATCTTATGGTTTATTCTGCGGTCACCGGGAAGGAGAGAGAGGTACGTACACTTTCCGGCGGGGAATCATTTATGGCGGCGCTGTCGCTGGCTCTGGGAATGGCGGATCAGATCCGGCAGAGTTCTGCATCTGTCAGCCTGGATATGATGTTTATAGACGAAGGGTTCGGTTCTCTGGATGAACGCTCCCGGGCGCAGGCGGTCAGGGTATTGAAAAATATGGCCGGAGGCACAAGGCTTGTAGGAATAATATCTCATGTATCGGAATTAAAGCAGGAGATAGAAGATCAGCTGATTGTCGATAAGGATGAGAAGGGAAGCCATGTAAGGTGGAAAATCAGCTGAGACAGAAATATACATTGCGAAAGCCGGATATTTAGTATAATATAATAGAAGAAGAGGTTCTTATTTTGGAAAGGAGCAGATAATATTATGAAAATCGGAATTGGCAACGACCACGCGGCAGTTGATATGAAAAAAGAAATTGCGGAATATCTGGAAGAGAAGGGATATGAAGTGATTAATTTCGGAACAGATCTGAAGGAGAGCTGCAATTATCCGGAATATGGAGAAAAAGTAGGATTAGCAGTGGCGGGCGGAGAAGTAGACCTTGGAATATTGATCTGCGGTACAGGAGTAGGAATTTCTATCGCAGCAAATAAGGTAGAGGGTGTCCGGGCAGTTGTCTGCAGTGAACCATATTCAGCGAAGCTTTCCAGACAGCACAATAATACCAATATTCTGGCGTTCGGAGCAAGAGTGATCGGTGTTGAGATGGCAAAAATGATCGTAGACGAATGGCTGGCAGCAGAATTTTTGGGTGGAAAGCATGGCAAAAGAGTTGATATGATCATGGATATTGAGAAAAAAAGGGCAAAGTGAATTGTGGAAGCGTATCAGAGTGGACATAACGGAAACTAAGAGGCTTTTCAATTCGGAAATTGAATAATTTCCGGAATAACATATGGAGAGTTGTCCGAGAGGTCGAAGGTGCAGCACTCGAAATGCTGTGTTCCGAAAGGGACCTAGGGTTCGAATCCCTAACTCTCCG
>CAZGVY010000072.1:0-10728 GCA_964529215.1 uncultured Mordavella sp.
AATCTGTGGACCGCTTTCTACCTGAAAAAACTGTGTGCTGCTTAAATCTTTCATAATACTCACGTCCTCTCGAAATACTTCCTTTCCATTCTACATGAATCCCTTGTAAAATTCAATCAATTATTTGCAAACGGCTTTTAATTTCCATATTTATTAAGCGATTCGCAAGATTTTCTTCATTTTTTTGTCCAATTTTGACATATTCCCTGGTGTGTCCGACCTGCCATATTTCCCCATCTCTCGTAATCTGTTCTTCCACCAGAACTTCCGCTTTCCTTCCGATCAGTCTTTCCTCATACTTCCTTTTTTTCTCCTGCCCAAGCCTGATAAGCCTCCTGCTTCTGTCCGCCTTTACCTGCTCCGGGATCTGATGTTCCATCTGCGCCGCCCTTGTTCCCTGACGCCTTGAATACTTAAAGATATGAGTTTCATAAAAATCCACCCGGTCAATAAAATCCACAGACTCCTGAAATTCTTCCTCCGTCTCCCCCGGGAATCCCACGATCACATCTGTTGTGAGCGCCGGATCTTCGAATGCCTGACGCAAAATCATGCATTTTTCATAGTATTCCTCAGCCGTATATCTCCGGTTCATACGCTTAAGCGTCTCATTGCATCCGCTTTGCAGTGAAAGATGAAAATGCGGGCATACTTTGGGAAGCCCTGCAATGTTTGCTGCAAACTCTCCCGTGATGATCCCAGGCTCCAGAGATCCCAGGCGGATCCTGACGATCCCGTCCACCTGATGGACCGCCCGGATCAGTGACAGCAGGTTTTCCCCGGAATCCACGCCATAGGAACTTAAGTGGATACCCGTCAGTACCACTTCCTGATATCCATTCGCTGCAAGCCTTCTCACCTCCGCCAGCACGTCCGCCATAATCCTGCTCCTTACCCGTCCTCTCGCATAGGGGATCACACAGTAAGAACAGAACTGATTACAGCCATCCTGCACCTTCACGCTGGCTCTCACGCGCCCCGCCTGCCTGGATACCTTAAGTTCTTCATACTCTTTTTCCTGTCCAATATCCAGGATCCCTGTCCGCACAGCTTCCGGTTCCCCGGCAGGCTGCGCCGCTCTGCCGCCTGTTTTCCTGTTCCAATAATCCTCCAGGATCAGAACCAGGTCTTTTTTCCGGTTATTCCCAATCACAATATCCGCGCAGCTGTCTGCTCCGGCTCCTCTTGTCTGCACATAGCAGCCCGCTGCCACCACCACAGCGTCTGGATTCATCTTCCTGGCTTTGTGAAGCATCTGTCTTGATTTGCGGTCCGCCATATTTGTCACGGTACAGGTATTGATCACATAGACGTCCGCTCCCGGTTCAAAGGGGACGATCTTATATCCATGTTCTTCCAGCAATTCCTTCATTGCTTCTGTTTCATATGCGTTTACTTTGCAACCCAAATTGTGCAGCGCTGCTGTTCTCATTATCATTTTCTCCTTGACTTTTCCACTACCTCCTTTTAATATATTTATAGAATTCATACAAAAAGGAGGTTAGCAGGGATGAAGACAGTACAGATCTCATTAAATTCCATCGAAAAGGTCAAATCCTTCGTTAATATCATTACGCAGTTTGACAATGATTTTGATCTGGTATCTGGCAGATATGTTATTGACGCCAAGTCCATTATGGGTATTTTCAGCCTGGACCTGTCCAAACCAATCAGTCTTAACATCCACTCTGATGATGATGTAGATAAAGTCCTGGAGGTTTTACAGCCATATCTGGTATAAGAATGCATATAGTTTTACCGGAAGTGCGCGAAGGATATCCTTAGCGCACTTCAATAATTTCTACCGTATCGATTGCCTCTTTTACAAGCCCGTCAATCTTTTCCGCCAGTTTCTCCTCTGACCGTTTTATGATCTTAATATTCGGTTTCGTCACCGGATGCTTTGCTACAAAGATGGTACAGCAGTCCTCAAAGGGCTGGATCGACGTCTCATAGGTTCCTATTTTCTCTGACATTTCTACAATTTCCTGTTTATCGAATCCGATCAGCGGACGGTAAACCGGCAGCGTACAGACTTCGTTGGTTGCCGCAAGGCTCTGCATGGTCTGGCTGGCAACCTGGCCGATGCTTTCTCCTGTGATCAGGCCAAGGCTTCCTCCCTCCAAAGCAAAATGCTCCGCGATCTTCATCATATACCTGCGCATAATGATGGTCAGTTCATCATGGGGGCACTGATCATAAATATAGAGCTGTATATCTGTAAAATTAACCACATTCAGGCGGATCGGGCCTGTATATCTGGAAATGGCCTTTGCCAGATCTACAACCTTCTGCTTCGCCCGCTCACTGGTATAAGGAGGTGCATGAAAATAAACAGCCTCCAGCTTCACGCCCCGTTTCGCGATCATATAGCCTGCCACCGGGCTGTCGATCCCTCCTGACAGGAGAAGCGTCGCCTTGCCCCCGGTGCCCGCCGGCATTCCTCCAGGTCCGGGAATGATCTGCGAATAGATATAGATTTCATTTCTCACCTCTATATGCAGCAGCACATCCGGCCGGTGCACATCCACGCGGATCCCGGGGAACGCCTCCAGTATAGCTTCGCCTGCTGCGGCATTGATCTCCATAGAATTAAGCGGATAGGTCTTCCGGCCCCTCCTTGCCTCTACTTTGAAGGTGAGATCCTTATCTGCATACATCTCATCCATAAAAGCTACCACATCTTTTTTCAGCTGCTCAAAGCCCTGATCCTTCCTCCGGACAACCGGACAGATCCCGACCAGCCCAAATACATTCTTAAGTTTCCCGATCACTTCATCACTGTCATAATCCCCTTCACAGTCCACATAAATGCGGGCCTGGGACTTATACACATGAAATTCACCGTCAAGATCCTTCAGGGCATACCTTACCTGTCTTACCAGGGCGTCCTCAAATATATGCCGGTTTTTCCCTTTCACTCCAATCTCTCCGTATTTTAATAAAAATGTCTGAAATATCATTTGCCTATCCTTTCTAATGTCTCGTATAGCGCCTGAGTACCGGCACCAGTTCGTTCAGCATATCCAGCGTATAATCCATTTCCTCTCTCGTGGTAAATTCCGACATGCTGAACCGCAGCGTAGCGTCCAGATATTCCTTCCTGGTTCCAATCCCTTTCAGCACCCCGCTGACAGCAGGATGATTGGACGCGCAGGCCGAACCGGAAGACACACAAATCCCCTTCTCCTCCAGTGCATGAAGCAGCACCTCGCTGCGGATCCCCGCAAATCCCACACTAATGATATGCGGCGCGCTGGTCTCATCATACAGGCCATGGATCGTGGTCTGGGGGATCTTCGTCACTTCCTCTATAAAATGCGCCTTCAGCCTGCGCATATTATCTACCTTATCCTCCAGGCCTTCATAGATCATAGCTGCCGCCAGAGACAGGCCTGCGATCCCAGGTACATTTTCCGTGCCTGAACGGACATTCTTCTGCTGTTCTCCTCCAAATACGATCGGCTTGATTTTCACATGCTCGTCAATATAAAGGAAACCGGTTCCCTTCGGCCCATGTATCTTATGACCGCTGGCGGTTACCATATCTACCTTCAGTTTTTTGGGATATATCCGGTATTTGCCAAATCCCTGGACTGCATCCACATGGAATAATATCTTTTTGTTATAGGATTTTACGATGCTGGCCGCCTCCAGAACCGGCTGTACGGATCCCACCTCATTGTTCACATACATGACAGATACCAGGACCGTATCTTCACAGAGCGCCTCTTTCAGCGCTTCCAGCCGGATCCTTCCGTAGGCATCCACCGGAAGGTAGGTCACTCTGAACCCCTCTTCTTCCTCCAGATACCGCATCGTATTTAAGACCGCCGGATGTTCAATGGCTGAAGTGATCAAATGCTTTCCGGCCCGCTTATTTGCTCTTGCCGCGCCGATCAGCGCCAGGTTATCACCCTCCGTACCGCCGGATGTGAAAAATATCTCTTTTGGCTGTACTTTTAAAAGTTTAGCCAGCGTTTCTTTCGCTTCTTTTATATATTTTTCCGCTTCCACACCTTTGTAGTGCATAGAAGACGGATTACCAAATTCCTCGCACATCACCCTGCGCACCAGATCTCCTACCTGAGTATAAGCACGGGTGGTTGCAGAATTATCCAGATAAACCTCCATGATAAACTCCCTAATTATTTTTACTATATTAATATGCCATTTATCCGCCGCTGTTTACAGGTCCATGCTTTTCCTGCACAGACTGTAAAAATGATGTGGAGTGAACAGGTCTCATTCACGTAACATTTATCCTTCCAGGTGATACATAAGAATGGACAATGCGGCAAGCCCTGCCGTCTCTGTCCTGAGTATCCGGCGCCCAAGGGTAATCTCCTTTGCGCCGGCTTCTTTTGCACGGATCACTTCCTCTTTTTCAAAGCCTCCCTCCGGACCGATCAGGATTCCCACAGACTGTCCCGGTTTCACCGCGCCGATCACCTGTCTGGTATATTCCATCCCCTCTGCCAGCTCATAGGGAAGCAGCGTTACATCCAGCTTCCCTATGGACTTCACCGCCTGTGAGAAATCCACCACGCTGCCGACCCTGGGGATCCTGCCTCTGCCCGCCTGCTTTGCCGCACTTCTCGCGATCTCATTCCAGCGGATGGCCTTTTTCTCCGCCTTCCTGTCATCCAGCTTAACCACACAGCGCCTCATCGCCACCGGGATGATCTCATGCACCCCCAGCTCCACCGCCTTCTGGATCACAAATTCCATCTTATCCCCTTTCGGAAGCCCCTGGAACAGGTAGATCTCAGATGGAAGCTCTGTATCTGCCTCCTGAACCTCGCATATAACCAGAACCGCCCGTTCTTCCTCATATCTGTCTATCCTGCAGAGGTATCTTCTGTTATCCCCGTCACTGACTGATACCTTTTCCTCCGGCTTCATGCGCAGGACATGTTTCATATGGTTTACATCAGAACCTTCTATATATATATATGGTTCTTCCACCTGGCCTGCCGTTACAAAAAAATGCTGCATGCTCTTTCCCCTGCTCTTTCCCGTCAGTTCTTCCTGGCTGTCACAGATACCCATTCGCCCTGCCGGGTCACCTCCAGCACCTGCATTCCTGCCTCCCCGGCTGCCCGGACAACAATATCTTCCTTACCCTCTATAATCCCGCTGGTAATGTAGATCCCTCCGGCTTTCAGATGTTTTACGATCACCGGAGTCAGCGGTACCAGTACGTCTGCCAGAATATTAGCCGCCACGATATCGTACCTGTCATAGCCAGCTTTCTTCTGCACCTTCTCGTCGTCGATGATATTCCCGGTCATCACTTCGTATTGTTCCCCGGTAATCCCATTCGCCTTCATATTCTCATGGGTGGCGTCTATGGCACAGGGATCCAGATCTGTTCCCACAGAATACTTTGCGCCAAACTTCAGAGCCAGCATACCCAGGATCCCGCTTCCGCACCCTACGTCCAGGATCTCCGTTTCTTTTGTCACATACTTCTTAAGCTGGCGGATACACAGCTGGGTCGTCTCATGCATTCCCGTACCAAAAGCCGTTCCCGGATCAATATGGATGATCATCTTGTCTCCGTTTTCCGGCGAAGCCTCTTCCCAGGAGGGGATGATCAGCACATCGCCGATGGTGAACTGATGAAAATATTTCTTCCAGTTGTTGATCCAGTCCACATCCTCTGTCTGGGATTCCTCGATCTCTGCCGCCCCTATATCCATATAGGTTCCGATCTGGGCAAGCGCTTCCCTGACCTCTGTAAGCACAGACGCCTTATCTTCATCCTCCTCCAGATAAAAGCTGATATATGCCGTCCCGTCGTCTGCTCCGATATCCGGCAGGATATCTACAAACATCTGCTCCTTATCCTGCGCGGTAAGCGGAACCCTGTCCTCTATCTCCACGCCCTGGATCCCAAGTTCCATCAAAGCAGAGCATACCATATCCTCTGCCTCCGCTGTCGTCTTTATTCTGATTTTGTTCCATCTCATATCCGTCACCTCTTACAGAATCCGTCCCGGTGTATCCACAGCTTTTCCTGCATAATACATATCTTTTCCATATATAAGGATTTCTGGCCACTGCTATCCATCTTAACACATCTGCTGGAATTGCTCAATCTATTTTTCCATTATTCCGGGTTCCCCGCCCCCTCTGCACGGGAAACACTGCAGACACTCAGCACGCCCTCTGCTACCCGGAACCGTATTTCCATACCGGCATAGCTCATTCCATATATCCGTTCCGGATCTTCCTGATAAGCCGGCCTTGGATCCTGTTTCAGGAGCTCCGTGACCACTGCCTGCTGTTTTTCCGGTATCTGCTTTCTCCATTTATCCCCGATCACTACCGAAAGTTTATCCTTCTTCACCTGGCCGGCGAACCCGCTCTCAGCCTCTGGCCTGGCTTCCACATGGGGAATATAAGGCTTGATATCATAGATAGGTGTCTGATCCAGCATGTCAACTCCCTGTACCAGTATCACCGTCCCTTTCTCCTCTGTCTGCTCCAATCCTGTAAGCTCAACCAGAGACAGGCCTACCGGATTCGGGCGGAATGGAGATCTTGTGGCAAACACACCCATACGGCGGTTTCCGCCAAGCCTCGGCGGACGCACAGTGGAATGCCATTCCCCTTCCGGAACCTGGGAAAATCCCCAGATCAGCCAGAGGTGGGAATATCCTCCGATTCCCCTTAAAGCGTCTGGATTCCGGTATTCCGGCTCAAATACGATCCTTCCCACTGTACCAGGCAGCCCGCTCTGTCTGGGAATCCCAAATTTCTCCGGGAAATCTGTATGTATCACCGCGATCCTTTTTAATTTCAGATTATCTTCCATCCGTTACCCCTCTCTGTCTATTTCTACTGCGCCTGCCTGTTCCTGCTTTTCCGCCTGAAGCTTTGCCAGCTCCCTGCGGATCATGGCGATTTCCTCTTTATGCCCCTCATTGTCAAAAGGCGTCTCCAGGTAGAAAGGCAGTTCCTTCAATGCCGGATGCGTCAGCACCTTAAGCAGCGCTTCCAGTCCTATTTCCCCCTCTCCCACCGGCGCATGACGGTCCTTATGGGAACCTAAGGGCATCCTGCTGTCATTCAGATGGACTGCTTTTAAAAGTGGAAGCCCCAGCACCCTGTCAAATTCTTCCAGCACGCCGTCCAGATCATGAACAATATCATATCCTGCCGCGAATACATGGCAGGTATCCAGGCATATCCCGATCTTTTCCGGGAAACGGATCCCGTCCCTGATTTTCTTCAGCTCCTCAAAGGTTACGCCTATTTCCGTCCCCTTTCCGCTCATCGTCTCCAAAAGTACGCTAATCTTCTGCGTCTCTGTCACCGCCTGATTTAAACCCTGGATAATATTGCCAATCCCTGCCTCAGCGCCGATTCCCGTATGGCTGCCCGGATGAAACACAAGATTCTCAATCCCAAGTTCATCCATCCGTACAATATCCTCCCGGATCACCATGCTGGCAAATTCATAGGTCTTTTCTGCTCCGCTTGCAAGATTCATCGTGTAGGGCGCATGGGCAAGAACCGGGCCAAAGCCGTGGCTTTTCCTAATATCCTGAAAGGCATCTATCTCTGCCTGTCCATACCTTTTATAGTTAGAACCCCTGGGATTGCGGCTGAATATCTGCATCGTATCCGCTTCCATCTTCACTACGTCCTCCGCTGCCCTGGCGATTCCTCCTGCTATAGACATATGTGTTCCGATCGTCAGCATTCTATGCCTCCTCTTTTCGTTTTTCTAAAAAAAGCATTCAACCGGCAATCTGCCGGTTGTGCTCCCCGGATCCCTCCGGGCAATTCATTCCTTGCGACGTCCGCTCAGATCAGCGGCAGCATCGTATCCGTAAGACTTCCTTCTTCCATCCCCAGAAGCCGTTCCAGATTATAAATAAAAGCAGCGATCTTCCTCCGCCTCTCCTCGGGCTCAAGGCCAGCCAGTGAAGAAAAAGATATACTGGAATACAGCATCGCCATCTCCGCCGCCTCCTCCGGGTAATTTGTCCGGCATATTCCGATAGAGATCCCTTCCCTGATCAGTTCTGCCATCAGCGGATTGATTTCCCGGAGGAGCCGTTCCCGCAGCTTTTGATACATGAGAGCATTCTGCGGCCTGTCAAAGGGCTCCACCAGTTCCCGTCCCGGCATATGGTCTGTATTCAAAGCCAGGATCATCATGGCCAGCCGCTGAGGTACCGGGATGCTTCTGCTCTCCGCGATCCCTCTGGTCTTTCCGATATACCTTTCACACATGCGTCCGATCAGGGCATCCAGTATGTCCTCCTTAGATTTAAAATGATAATACAGGGTACCCCTGGCGATCCTGACTTCCTTCAGTATATCATTCGTGCTTGCCTGGTCGAACCCTTTTTCGGCAAAGAGCTTCTCCGCCACATCCAGTATCTCATTCCTGCGTTCCTCCGCAGCCTTAACAATCCTCATACTCCGCCTTCTCCTCTGTCATCTCAGAACTTCTTCAAGGGAGGGCACCGATGTCTGCGCCCCTTTTCTGGTCACCGCGATCGCGGATGCCTTCTGTGCAAATGTAATCGCCTCTCTCTCCGTTTTCCCCTGGCTCAGCGCAAAGGCAAATGCCCCGGTAAAACAGTCCCCCGCAGCCGTTGTATCCACCGCTTTTACTTTGACCGCCGGGATAAATTCTTCTCCGGCGTCACTCATAGATAAGCATCCTTTACTTCCAAGCGTTACCAGCAGATGCTTCACACCCTTATCCAGCATTTCCCTGGCCGCCTCCTTATATGCTTCCTGCCCGCAAAGCTCCTTTCCTGTCAGAATCCCGAGCTCTGTTTCATTGGGCTTTATGTAATCGATCCCTCTCCAGAATGTATCCGGCATCGCTGCCGCCGGAGCCGGATCTACGATGATCATTTTCCCCTTCGCCAGCGCCATCTCCTTCGCCGCCATAACTGCAGGCAGCGGTATCTCCTGCTGCATAACTACGATATCACATGCATCCATCAGGTCTTCATGCCTTTTTAATATCCCCTCGTCTACCTGGCCATTCGTACCACCAATCACGATAATGGAATTCTCCCCTCCTGCATCCACCGGTATAAATGCCTGTCCGGTGGTGCCGCCGGGTATCCGTTCAATTCCTGACACGTCAACATTGACTTTTTTCAGATTACCGATCAGCATATCGCCGAAACTGTCATCTCCTACAGCTCCGATCATGCTTACCTCTCCGCCCAGCTTCCCGATGGTAAAAACCTGGTTGGCTCCTTTGCCTCCCGGGACAAATTTTACATTTTTTCCCATAATCGTCTCCCCGGGAGCAGGTATCCTGGGAGTCTCAATTACCGTATCCATGTTCAGGCTGCCGATTACCAGTATCTTCTTCATTCTCTCATTCCTCCTTAATCCAGATGTACCTGGCAGGTCCCCATCCCGTTCCTGTTTACAGCATTATTATAGCACTTCAAATGCCCGGCCACAATAATCTCTGCGGAATTAGCGGACACCATGAGAAAATGCAGTTACTTTTCACGGGTCAGGAATGCGCATAAACTGCGCATTCCGTGAGAACATGATTCAGGAGTGAGGGGCGATTTTTGCGTAGCAAAACTTTAAATATCGCCCCGAATTGTTGCTATGAGCGGCCTCCCAGGCCGTGAATAGTAACAAAATGCATGGTTTTCAGTTATATATGATATTGCTTATAAATATAAATCCCATCTTTCTTCCAATACAGGAATCCCCCAATTTTCATTTTCACTGGTTTCAGTTATCACGAATCCGGCATTTTTATATAAGATTCTCGCTGATTCCTGTGCGCTTACTGTCCACAAAAAAACATGCGAATACTTTTTCTGGCGGCAAAAATCCAAAGCAGAATTTAGCAGCTTTGTTCCAGCGCCTAATCCCCGTAACTCTGGTTCTAAAAAGAAATACCGCAGCTGTGCCACATTATTTTCCGTGTGGGTTATTGCAATACATCCAGATGCGTTCCCGTCACATTCAAGAATGAGCATACAGTCTTTTTCGGGATCAAACCTTTCAACAAGCGAAATTACTCCCTGTGTAAGGTACTTTTTCCATATTTCTGTTGTAAATTGCCTTTCCGATTCATACAGAGATAATTGCCGGTCTATTACATACGCAATATCCTGTTCTTGAAACGGACGGATCTTCATATCTTTGGTTGCTTTCATAAAAGATTTTTTAACCGTTCGTATGCTGTCAATCAATTTTTCGCATTCACTCGAAGTTAATTTTGAAATCAAGTCATCAATTTGCTTATTAGCGCGGTTATTTAGTTCATGAAAAACATCCATTCCTTTTTCTGTCATGTGAATCTCAATATTGCGGTTATCAGTATCGCATACACTCCGCCTAATCAACTCGTTTTTTTCAAATTTATTGATTATCTTGCTCATGTAACTACGGTCAACATCTAAAACAGAACATAATTGATTTGCAGTACAAGAGTCAGTCTTGCTTATTTCAAATAAAATCCTTGCTTCTGTGAGAGAATAGCCAGAATCAATAATATGTTGGTCTAATAAGCCCAAAATATTTGTATAAAACCGGTTAAAGCCCCGTATTTCTGTAATAACGTCACATTTTTTCATAGTTCATCTTTCCCTTCTAAAATAGTTTCATCTTTCAACTATTATATTTTTATTAGAGGAATTTGTCAACTAATTATTTAATATCCTGGCTAAGGAACATCCGTTTATAATGCAGTTAGAAGACAGCGGAATGAAGAAG
>CAZGVY010000073.1:0-10607 GCA_964529215.1 uncultured Mordavella sp.
TGACATCCATCATCTTAAACTGCTTCTCCATGGATACACAGGTATCATCCTTATGGAATGCGTTCTGCTGCAGGAATCCAAGGCGGATCACCTTGGCGATCTCAAGCACCAGCTTCTGATCGTCCGGAAGCACGTCCGCGCCGATCAGCTTTACGATCTCCATCAGGTTATTTTCCTGGCTTAAGAGCCCCATCAGCCGGTTTCTGTAATCCACAAACTTCGGCGACACATGATCCGTATACCAGGTACTCAGCTCCATGGTATACTCGCTGTAGCTGGTCAGCCAGTGGATCGCCGGGAAGTGTCTCGCATAGGCAAGGGATTTATCCAGTCCCCAGAAGCAACGCACGAAACGCTTGGTATTCTGCGTTACCGGCTCGGAGAAATCTCCTCCCTGGGGAGATACCGCACCGATAATGGATACAGAGCCTGTAGCTCCGTTTAGGGTCTGCATCATACCCGCGCGCTCGTAAAAGGCCGACAGCCGGGAAGCCAGATATGCCGGGAAGCCTTCCTCCGCCGGCATCTCCTCCAGACGCCCCGACAGCTCACGCAGGGCTTCCGCCCAGCGGGAGGTGGAATCCGCCATGATCGCCACGTCATAACCCATATCACGGTAATATTCCGCCAGCGTCAGTCCTGTATAAATGGATGCCTCACGGGCAGCCACCGGCATATTAGAAGTATTTGCGATCAGCGTCGTCCGGTCCATCAGCGGATTCCCGGATTTCGGGTCGATCAGCTCGCCAAATTCCTCCAATACCTGCGTCATCTCGTTACCACGCTCGCCACAGCCAATGTATATGATAATATCCGCATCCGACCACTTGGCGATCTGATGCTGGGTCATCGTCTTTCCTGTACCAAACCCTCCCGGGATCGCTGCCGTTCCGCCCTTGGCGATCGGGAACATGGTATCCAGGATACGCTGCCCGGTTACCAGCGGAATGCTTGCAGGATACCTCTGGCTCACCGGTCTTGGTACGCGGATCGGCCACTTCTGTGTCATAGTAAGCTCCTGGATGTCGCCGTTTGAACGCCGGATTTTTACCAGTACATCCTGGATTGTATATTCACCATCGGGAACAACCTCAACCACTTCAGCCGTCTCCACATCCGGAGGCACCATACACTTATGTACGATAGCCCTGGTTTCAGGAACCTCTGCAATGACTGTCCCGCCATGTACTACATCGCCCTCAGATACTGTAAGATGCGTCTGCCACAGCTTCTCTGTATCCAGCGGATCCACAGAAACACCTCTGGTGATAAATGCTCCTCCGGTATCTGCGATCCGTTCCAGAGGCCGCTCAATTCCATCAAAAATATTATTTAAAATTCCCGGCGCCAGCGTCACGGATACAGGTGCGCCAGATGATTCCACCTGCTCGCCCGGCCTTAGCCCGGAGGTCTCCTCATATACCTGGATGGTAGTCCGGTCCTTATCCAGGGAAATAACCTCGCCGACCAGCTTTTCCTCTCCCACATAAACCATTTCGGACATCTTAAAGCTGCTCTTTCCCTTCAGATAGATAACAGGCCCGTTAATACCATAAATAACGCCTTTACTTATATTATCCAATGCCCACACCTCCTCTGAACAGGAACTTCTGATATTCGTTTTCAAGAGCGCCCTTATAAGCATGGTCGATCAGCACATTGCGGCCATGGATAACTGCGCGGACTCCTCCTATGAAGTCTTCCTTGCTGACAGTCAGCTGCATACCTGTATGTTCCTCCAGATACTCCTTTTTGTCCGCATCTGTTGGATTAATATAGATAGTAAGTTCTTCTCCATTTGCAAAGCGCAGCGCCTTCTCTATATAACGCACCAGGTTCTTCTCATATTCTTCCGTCTTCATATACTCCTGGAGCTTCTTTTCTACCTCTTCAAACAGTTCTTTTTTTAATTCCTTCTGACGCTTGCCATACTCCCGTTTCAGCTCAATCTGCGCCCTGGACGCCGCCATATTCTGCTGCTGCCTGGCATTGATAAGCTCGCCCCGGATGCGTACTTCCGATTGCCGTACGGCCTCGTCCCGGTGCTGATTAAAAATACCCGTCAGCATTTTCTCATGCTGCTTTGTAATCGCATCCGCTTTCAGCCGCGCTTCCTCCATCGCCGCTTCCTGTATATGTGCAATTCTTTCTTCTAACGTCAAGCTACTCACCTTCTTCCTCAATGTTTCAGGTAACAGCTCTGCCCCTGGCTGAACTGTTACAATTTCAGTCCGATTGCCTCATTTACATAAGATGTGATAAAGTCCTTTTTACGTCCGGTTCCGTGCCTGTCAGGAATCTCGATCAGCAGCGGCATTGTCCTCTCCAGTTTAATCTCATCCAGGAGATCCGGAAACTCTCTTCCGAATTTCTCGGTCAGGAGTATGATGCCCACTGTTTTATCTTCCATAGCCGTCTCAATGGCCGTCCTCAGCTCATCCCGTTCATGGACTACAACACCGTCCACGCCGGCCAGCCGCATTCCTGTCAGCGTATCGACATTATCACTGATCAGATACATCTTCATCTTAAAGCCTGCCCAGTATCATGAAAGAAATGATCAGTCCGTACAGACATACACCTTCTGCCAGACCTACGAAGATCAGCGACTTACCCAACGCGCTGGAGTCCTCGCTGATCGCGCCAAGGGCTGCGCTTGCCGCACTTGCAACGGCAATACCGCCGCCCACACATGACAAACCGGTAGAAAGTGCTGCGGCCAGGTATCCAAATCCAGTTGCATTGCCGGAAACAGCCGCTGCAGCGTCAGCAGCCTGTACCGGAACTCCGGAAAACATCATAATGCCTGCCATTACTAATGAACTGAAAAAGAAAAATGCATTGGCTCCAATTGCCCTTTTATAACGCTTTTTAGACTGTTCTCCAAGAAGAAATGTTCCAAACGGAATCACGATGCTGAGCATCAGCGCTGCAATAAGTAATAATTTCACTGTTACTGTCATAATATAAGTCCTCCTTATCTCTGTTTCTTATTAAGATTTTTCTATTATTGATATATTACTATTTCGTAGCCGTACTGTTAAATGGCTTGAACTGCCGCCCATTTCCTTTATAAAACCGGCTGAATAACTCATAGTACTCCAGACGCAGCACCTGAATCCCTACAATGAGTCCTTCAAATCCCATAACGATCAGATTGCCCAGGATCACGCCGAATAGATTCGCATGCCCGCTCTCTGCTCCCGAAAGCATCAGTACCACTTCCATGATCGCCGCATGGCTCACCGCAAAGGCGCCAATACGCACATAGGAAAGGGTATTGGAAAAATAGCTCAGCATGGTCTCAAATAATTCAAAGAACCCCTGCACCAGAAACATTCCCTTGCTGACCGTAAGCTTCTTATGCCGCTTCTCTACCAGGTTTCCCAATGGTTCCTTAAACAGGAACAAAAGGATCGGAATCCCTAAGAAGACCGCCAGCAGGACATTGCCCGGCGTCTTGTGTCCGGTCATATACAGAACGACCGTCAGGACAATAAAGCCATAGAACACCAGCCCTGCAAGGCCGTTGTGAGAAAACAGCAGATTTTCCAGATCGTGTATCTTCGCCGCATTTATGATCTGGAAGATCATTACCAGAATATTCAAAGCCATACCAAAAGCAATCGCTATGATAAATACGGTATTCAGCTGGCCCACAAACGGCAGCCTGGTCATCGCTTCCACAGGCCTCAGCCACAGCGCCGGAATCACATCCTCAAATCCAAACACGCTTCCAAACATCACTCCGAAGAACATGGAGAAGAGTCCTGCGATCGAAATAATCCCGGCAAGCTTTACCTTCTTGATCAGATACAGCAGCCCTCCCACAGCAAACAATACTGCTCCCTGGCCTAAATCTCCAAACATGGCGCCAAAGATAAAAGTATATGTAAGCGCCACAAACATCGTCGGATCCATCTCGTCAGCAGACGGGAGTCCGTACATCTCGATAAACATCTCAAAAGGTTTAAAGAACCGGGGATTTTTTAGCTTTGTAGGCGGTTCTCCAAAGAACTTCTCCCTGTTTTCCTCCACCAGGACCATCACATCCGGATCATCCTTTGTCTCCTTCAAAAACTCCGCCACATCCTCTTCGCCCATCCAGCCGCATATGATATAACGTCCGCCCTTTTCTTCATCGCCGCCAAGCTTTGCGGCCTTCTTACGGATGTCAAAATAATCTGCCAGCTCCTTTAGCTGCTCCTTTGCCCCTAAAAGCTGCGCAGCATGGGAATTCATAAGCTCCGCCATCTTCCCGTCAAGCCCGTCGATCTGCTGCTTCATATAATCCTGCTTCTTTTTAATTTCCTGATAGGCCTGCTCCGGCATTCCTGTAAAGTTTCCTCCAAGAGAGATCCGTTCAAATCTAAGAGAATTAAACACGGAGTCCACCTCTCCCGCATCCCGGTTAGCAGCAATATAACCCCCGTACACATAATTCTCATTGCGGGAACCTTCTACAAATACCGCCTTCAGGTCTTGAAACAGATATTTATCCAGTCTCCGGTACTGTTCCAGCCCCAGCCGTCCAAACCGCATCTTCAGGAACCGGTAACCGGATACCTTTCCCAGATCCACATTCATAGAACGGAAGGGTTCCAGCGCATTGGCGCTTTCCTTTGTCTCGTCAAACTGCTTTTTTAACAGTTCCCGTTTCTCCTGCATCTCCACATATTCATGCTGGATATCCCAGAGCATCGACATAACTGCTTCCTTATCCATCGTCAGGTCCGGCGCAGGCTTATCTCCTTTTAGAAGCCCGCAGAACTGTTCCGCCCTGGCAAGAGAGCCTCTGTACGGATTCACCTCCACAAAAGGAAGCAGGTTATCCGTTGTCTTAAGTTCGGCAATCGCACTTTCAAGCTGCATCTCATGCTTAGAAAGATACTGATTGCACATGCGGTCAATATCTTTTTCCGGTCCGCTGATCTGCAGGAATTTCATCTTTACAATCATCGAATTACACCTCCTAAGTACTCCAGCGTCTCCTTCTGCGGCAATCCATAACGGATACACTCAAGGGCTGTGACTAATTTATCGATCTCTTCTTCCTTAAGAAACAGGTACGTATTGACTGTCGCTATAGAATACGGGTCCCGCCTCCGGTCCGACACATACAGCTTATGAAGACAGTCCTTATATACCCGCTCAATGGAATACTGCTGCCACGACGCTTCAAAGTATTTATTATAATATGTATTTGAAACAAGCTGGATAAATTGCTCCACGGAAGGAGCCTCAACCAGAGCCTTAAATTCTTCCTCCTTTAACCGGTACTGGATCGGTATCATCATCTGGTAAATATCCGTCGGAAGCATATGATAATACTTCTTTGCCCGGTAGATCCACTGAAGATTCAGAAGATCGATCTTCACTCCGCAGTCTCTGGTATATAATTCCCGTTCCTCTTTGCTTAAGAACTTGCGCTGCCTGCGCCATGCATTCCGGAAATAATATTGATCCAGAGCCATATTGTAATCATACAGAGTTGCTTCCTCTGAATCCCGGAACCGCCACAGCGGTTCATAATACTCCGTCCCTTTCAGGTTCTCAACTAATTCCCTGATATTCTCCGACGTAACCAGCCTGTCGATCGAGAGCTGTGAATACCGGTCAAAATATTCTTTTTTATAATCCAGATCGAATGGCACATCATAATGGTTAAATACGATACGCAGGCAGTAATTGATCAGTGTGATCTCATACTGCTTCCAGAAACCCTTGATAAACTGTTTCTGTTTCATGCCTGCAAACCGGTATATCCTGGAATAATCCGAATACAGAGACTGGTCAAGAACCTTCTCGATGTTCCCTCTGTGATACAGTGTTTCGTCCATCCGGCTGAGCGCCTCTGCATACGCCGGCTTTCCCTTCAGGTACTCTACCACTTCAGGCACGCTTCTCAATCCTGCAATATTCTCAAAATCACGGGCTGTAAGAAGCTTTGCCTGCATAGCGCGGACCTTCGTCACGATACCACTATATGACATTACGTTTCCCATGTTCCCACCTCAACTACTCTATACCGCTATAATATTCTCCAGAATCTCTTCCGCATACGCCTCGTGATTCTCTTCGTATTCTTTTTCCAGATTATCAATGATCGAATGCTGCCTCTTTTTCTCGTCTTCCAGGATCCGCTTCAGCTTCTGGTCTGCCTCGGCCTTGATCCTCGCAAGCTTTTCATCCGTTTCGGAAACCAGCTTCTCATCAAATGCATCTCTCTGTGCCTGAATACGCTGGCCAATGTCATTTTTCCCCGCCTCTGCACGCTCCACGATCTGCTCTGCGGTCAATTCCACGTCTTCCAGCCTTTTAATTATAGTATCCATCTGCTGCATACGCTGCCTCCATTCTATTTCTACATATTAAAATGCGCTTCATAAAGCCAAGTTTAGTATACTCCTTTTCTGTATAATTGCAATTGCTATTTTTGACAATTTTTTATCGAATCCAGACTATAATTTTTCACAAATGATTTCTCTTAGACGGCAGCGCCTTTTTTATAGCCTCTGCAATTACTTCCGCCGCTAATACTCCCGCCACATTAACGTCCGCTTCCACCTCTCCGGCCGAAGCTGCATAAATGGTGTCCCCATCCGCCATCGTTCCCACAGGATTTATACATCTCGCATACCCGCTTCTGGCCATAGATGCGATCTTACTCATCTCTGCTTTTGAAAACCTGCCGTTTGTAACCACGGCTCCGATGGTAGTATTGCCCGTAAACATATCCGTCCGCTTACTGATCTTATAAAGTTCCTGCCTGGTATCAGAAAACCCTCTGCCATCCTCTGTCCGCAGGCCGGCAAGCTTTTCCCCAGTATCCTGGTCAAAAATATCGCCCAGTGCATTTACCGCAACAATTGCCGCCATTTTAAGTCCGCCAGCCTTTACCGCATGGATTCCAAGCCCTGATTCTGACGCCCGTCCCATCCCATACAGCTTGCCTACCGTTGCGCCTGTACCGGCTCCGGTGCTGCCGCAGGCCGGCTGATTTATTTCCGCATCCTTACAGGCCGCATAGCCCATCTCCGCATCCGGCCATCTGTCACTGCGTCCCACGCCCAGGTCGTAGAGACAGGACTGGCATACCAGCGGTACTTTAGCAAATCCCGTTTCATAGCCAATCCCCCTCTCTGCAAGATAGCGCATCACGCCGTCCGCCGCCGCAAGACCATAAGCAGAACCGCCGGATAATATGATCCCGTTGATCGGGTTATCCGCTGTCAATGGTTCCGCAAGCCTGGTTTCCCTGGAGGCCGGCCCGCCTCCGCTCACATCTACGCCGACTCTTGCCCCATGATCAAACAGAATCACGGTCACTCCTGTTTTTGCTTCTTTATCCTGTGCATTTCCTATACGGATCCCTTCCAGCTCTGTCACCGGAATACTCTGTACGATTGAATTATCCTTCATCAGGCTCCCCTCTTTCCTATTATTTTTCACTCATTTATACGGTTTTAAGCGCGGCTCCAAGCGCCCTTGCCACAGCAGCCCCCACAACTGTACACACTGCGGCTTCAACTGCGCCCTGCACCCCGACAAATGCAATCACAAATGTTAACGGGCCTGAAGCGCCCAAAACCTCCACAAATCCCTGTATATAATCCGTCTGATAAAAAAACAGCAGCAGGGAAGACATATACAGCGCTGTATTCAGTACCGGGCAGGATAACCCTCCGGCAACGTAAGCCAGATTCTTCTTTTTCCCTCTTATGCCCTGATAAATCATCCCACACAAATATCCTTCCAGTATCCGCGGCACAATACAGGTTATTACTGTCCCAAATGGATTGATGCTCAAAAGCATCGTTCCCATCGCACTCATACCAAAGCACTGTATCAGGCTGGTAAATCCAAAAACAAAGCCGCATACCGCGCCTCCCCCCGGGCCCAGTATCATAGCTCCAACCGCAACCGGTACGGTAAGAAAGGTAATCGATAGTCCCGGTGTCCTCAAATATCCCAGCGGAGTAAAGGCCATGATAAAAATAATCGCGATCATAAGAGCCAGCTCCGCCATATACCGCGTATTCCTTTTTGTGTTTTTCTTTGCTGCTGTTACCGTTGTCATTTTCATTCTCCTTTTCTGCTGATAAAACGGCACACCGCCAGGTATATTCAGGCATATACGCTTCCGCAGATGTGTCCCCTGTCTTTCAGCCCTTTATTATGGGGAAATAACAAAGCAGATCCTATAAGAAAATACCAGCAGATCCATAAATATCCATTCGCCGGTGGTTGCCGCCCTCAGGTCGGCACCTCTTCTTCCTGGCATACCATGAAAAAAAGAATAAGATGCATTTTCTTATAAGAATAATGCCCGGTGACATTATAGCACCGGGCATCTGGTTTCTCAATGTTTTTCTAAATAAAAAGCTATTACATGGCAAGTCTTTCCTTAATATCCTCTATTTCTTTCTGATGTAGCTGAAGCATAAGTACATGCTCGGCATCCTCCGATCTCCTGGCAACATAATACTGCTCGATCCGGTCAGCCTTGCCACCCAGCATATCGATATCCTTTTTTGCTAGATTGTAATACCGCTCCATCTCATCCAAAAGAAAACTTTCGCTTTTTTCAAGTTTAAGTTCGATCAAATTCTTAATCTCCTTTTTCATGCCTCTCATCTCGGTGCGGAGGCATGACACTGACTCTGATATCTCTTTTCGCAGACCCGATACTGACTTTGACATCTCTTCCCGCAAGCCCGATGCTGACTCTGATATCTCTTCTCGCAGCTCAGCGCGCAGGACTGATGCTGACTCTGTCATCTCTTCCCGCAGGCCCGATGCTGACTTTGACATCTCTTCCCGCAGGCCCGATGCTGACTCTGACATCTCTTCCCGCAGGCCCGATGCTAACTCTGATATCTCTTCCCGCAGCTCGGTGCGCAGGCCCGATGCTGACTTTGATATCTCCTCCCGCAGCTCGGCGCGCAGAACTGATGCTGACTCTGATATCTCTTCCCGCAGCTCGGCGCGCAGGACTGATGCTGACTCTGCCATTTCTTCCCGTAATCCTGCCGACAGTTCGGTCATCTCTCCTCTTAACACTTCGTTATTCTCACCAACAATCTTTTGAACCAATTGTCCAATGGCTTCTAAATCTTTTCTTTCCAGCATAATTCTTTCCTTTTATTCTCATGATGTATTCCTAAAAACACAGTTCTCATCCCAATTCCCCATCCATACTGTCAAGGGTATTTTATATATGGTTTATATTACCATATGTAAATTGAAATATCAACACCAAATGTATGTTTATGTAATTCTATTGAAGTTATTTTGAATATTTTAAGATGCTGTATTTGTGATTATGTAATTCAATCTCCCGATATTATGAATTTGGAAAAATCAGATGATATCCTGACGCTTTTTTTATCCTGTTGCTCACGGCAAGATCCAGCCCATCCTCTCCGGGGCACTGTGCCCAGATGCGGGTTACATCCGTCTTATCAAAGCTTCTGAGTACCTCAAACACTCTCTGTGCATGTTCCTGCGGATTTTTCTCCTTCCCCAGCGATCTGCGCTCATACTCCCCAAACATATCTAAATATTCTTCATAGCATATGACGCCTTCGCCGGTCCTGATATGTGTTTTGATGTAATCTGCACCTTCCCGCCCTTCTCCAAGAACGGCTGTGACCGGCGCCTTGGGTGCATAATGCCTGTATTTCATCCCCGGCGCCTTGGGCTTTTCCCCCTCTTTAAGCTGCCTGTAAATACTAGCGTCTGCCTCTGTCTCCGGAACCACGCTTCGGATCTCTTCAAGGGAAAGCCCGCCTGGCCGGAGCAATCTTGGCGGAACGCATGTCAGGTCAAGAATGGCTGACTCCACCCCTACCTGGCAGGACCCGCCGTCTACAATCCCTTCAATACTTCCTTCAAAATCTTCAAGTACCGTCTCCGCAGATGTGCAGCTCGGATGGCCGGAACGGTTTGCTGACGGCGCCGCAACCGGAACTCCTGCCAGCCGGATGATCTGCGCGGTCACCTCATTGTCCGGGCACCGGACTCCCACCGTATCCAGTCCACATGTCGTCTGATCCGGAATACATGGCCTGGCCTTTAATATCATGGTCAGCGGTCCCGGCCAGAAAGCTTCCGCAAGCTTATATGCCAAAGAAGGAATGTCCTCGCAATAGCGTTCCAGCCAGGAGACGTCCGGAATATGAATCAATAATGGATTATCCTGCGGCCTTCCCTTCGCCTCGAAAATTCTCAGCACAGCTTTTTCATCCAGCGCATTTGCTCCCAGTCCATATACCGTTTCCGTAGGAATTGCAAGCAATCCTCCATTTCTTATGATCCGAGCCGCCTCTTCCAGCGCGCGGTTCTTGTCCGTTTCTGTAATATGATATACCCTTGTATTCAAATCTTCCCGCTCCATTCCCTGTCATTCTTTTCTATCACTTTTATCCTTCCGCCGCATCCCTGACCGGCAAAGGATATATGTTCATGAATCGATAAGATAAAAAAATCACCATCCCCACAGTCCTAAAACTGCAAAAACAGTGATTTACTGCGCGATCAGGGGTTCGAACCCTGGACACCCTGATTAAGAGTCAGGTGCTCTGCCAGCTGAGCTAATCGCGCAT
>CAZGVY010000074.1:0-3636 GCA_964529215.1 uncultured Mordavella sp.
CGGTGCTCCAGGTCTGCGAGGATCTGGTGCGGCAGCTTATTGATGCGGAGGCGGATGAATAAATAATGTTTGATATGTTTTTTCCAGACCGCTATGTGGCTTCCACATATGTTATAGATTTTGAAAAACTTTATGAGCAGGGATACCGGGGGCTGATCTTTGATATCGACAATACGCTGGTTCCCCATGGAGAACCAGCAGATGAACGGGCAGTCCGCCTGTTTGAACGCCTGAAAAAGATAGGATTTTCCTGCTGCCTTATTTCCAATAATCAGGAGCCAAGGGTGAAGATGTTTAATGAGAAGATCCAGGTGGCCTATGTGTATAATGCGCATAAGCCTTCCAGGAAGAATTACAGGAAGGCCATGGAGATTATGGGGACGGACAGGGATACTACCGTATTTGTCGGAGACCAGCTGTTTACAGACGTATGGGGAGCTAAAAGAAGCGGGATCCCCAGTATTTTAGTAAAACCGATCCATCCAAAGGAAGAGATCCAGATTGTTCTTAAAAGGTACTTGGAGAAGGTTGTTTTGTATTTTTATAAGAGAAGTCTTGCTGTGGAAAAAAAGGTTGAAAAAAGGCATCATATATTATAGAATGATAACAGGTCAGAGAGAGTGGACAATTATAATGTAAGCGCGGCAGGCGCAGTTTAAGGAGGATAATACAATGGCAAAAATTTCAGCAGGAGATATCCGTAACGGTATCACGATCGAGGTTGACGGCAAGGTATGCCAGGTGATTGATTTCATGCATGTAAAACCAGGAAAGGGCGCGGCTTTCGTCCGCGTGAAGATGAAGAATATCATTAACGGCGGTGTTGTGGAGACGACTTTCCGCCCGACAGAGACCTTTGAGCAGGCGCATATTGAGAGAAAGAAGATGCAGTACCTGTACAACGACGGAGAGTTTTATAACTACATGGACAACGAAACTTTCGAACAGATCATGGTTCCGGTGGGAGAAGCAGAGGATGCAATGAAATTTGTAAAAGAGAATGAGGAAGTCAGCGTAAGCTTCTATCAGGGCAATGCGTTTGCAATTGAGCCTCCGATCACGGTAGAGCTTGTGATCACAGAGTCTGAGCCTGGCGTAAAGGGCAACACAGCTACCGGCGCAACGAAGCCGGCAATAGTTGAGACAGGGGCACAGGTTATGGTACCGCTGTTTGTGGATCAGGGAGAGAAGATCAAGATTGATACCCGTACGGGAGAATATCTGTCGCGTGCGAATTAAGATGCCAAAGTATCCTGCAGGAGCTGCCAGCGGCAGATCCTGCAGATCATATGATACAGGCGCTGGGAGGCCATGCATTTATGTACCTGCATGAAGGGGATGGTTTCCGGTATACAAAATAAAAGAATTTCTATAAAAAGTCTTGCATTTTCCGCAGGGCTTTTTTATAATTTAGTTACCATAATATTTATCAGATGGCCTGATAACAGGCCGGATCTCATTTTTATATTTCAAAAGATGTAAAATCGCATTACGTATCCATACAAAAGACAGTCTGGCAGAGATAGAAAGGAGAATTATGTCATATGAACAGTTTGTGCAGGAGATTGAAACGATCGTCCGCAGCCTTGCGGAAGAATCCGTTCAGTTGTTTATCCATACGGCAGTGAAAAATAACGGGTATCAGCGGAAAGGAATTACTTTCGTCAAACAGGGGATCCATGTTTCGCCTACGATCTATCTGGAAGAATACTATGAAAAATATAAGCTGGGGGAGAAACCGGAAAAACTGGCGGAGCAGATCGTTGAGATGTATCACAGAGTGCGCCTGGAGTGTCCGCTGGGAGAGGAAAGGGTGCTGGATTATGAGTGGGTAAAGAAAAGGATTATCTATAAACTTGTCCATCGCGGCAGGAATCAGCAGCTGCTGGATCAGGCGCCCCATGTGCCATATCTGGACCTTGCGGTCCTGTTTTTTGTGCTGATAGACGTGGATGAATCCGGAGGGCAGATGGCTACCATGCTGATTAAGAATGAGCATATGAAGTGGTGGAAGGTACCGCCGGAGGATATCTATCAGGAAGCGGCGGTGAATACAGAAAGGCTTCTGCCATATGAATTTAGCGCCATGTGTGCAGTGATCGATGAAATGCTGGGATACCAGGAAACAGATGAGGAAGAATGGAAAGAGCTGCGGGAACAGGAAAGTATGTATATATTAACCAATAAGCTCCGGAGTTTCGGAGCAGCGGCTATGCTGTACCCGGGGCGTTTGGAGAGCATAGGGGAATATTTTAAGGAGAATTATTATATACTCCCCAGCAGCGTCCATGAGCTGATCATGATCCCGGAAAGCAGAGCGCTTCCCAAAGAAGAAATGGAAGGTATCGTGAAGGAAGTCAATGAGGCGCATGTACAGCCGGAGGAATATTTGTCGGATCATGCTTACTATTATGACAGAACGGAAAAGAAGGTGCTTCTGCCTGTGTAATGCCCTGTGAGGTTTGACGTACGGGCGGGATATTAAAAAGAAAAACAGGGTATCACGGATCTGTGATACCCTGAGCCGTCTCTGACCAGAATCGAACTGGCGCACCCGCCTCCGGAGGGCGGTGCTCTATCCACTGAGCTACAGAGACATTAACTATAATATCACAACTCTGTCAAAAATGCAATAAATAAGATTATGCTGTTCTTGACTTTCTTTTGTGTAACGGGTATGATGTGAAGTGCTAAGCTGTACAACAAAATAGGATGGAGGTAGTCTATGAACAAGAAACCAGAGGCTCTCCGCCTTCTACCGGAAACGCACAGAAGAATCCTTTTGGGATTGCTGGTTCTGCTGGTTTTGGGAGCGGCGGCAGTGGCTGTAATGTTTCTTACTAAGGATGAGACGATGCATTTAACTTCGGGAAGTGTACAGAACAGGCAGACAGGAATGCGGACAGATGAAGTGACAGAAACACTGTTGTCAAGGGAAAATGAAGGCTGTCTTGAGATGGACCGGAATCCATTAAAGGAGACAAACGTGGAAGGCCTGAGACAGGCAGTTGAGGAATACTATGAAAATCTGGCGGGGCATGCGGATTTTGTAGAAAGTTATAATAATCTCCGCATTTATACCAAACAGGGAAAATACAAAGGAACATATATAGCATTTGTCCGCTATGATATGAAGATACGGGATATCTATACAGAAGTTCCAGGTCTTGGAACATTGTATATTGAAAAGGGAAAAGGAGAGACTTACCGGATCGTGGCCAAGACAGGAGATGAAGACGTCCAGGAATACGTGGATACGATTGTGAAGCATGAAGACGTTCAGGCGCTGATGCTGGATATTCAGACTGCGTATGCAGAAGCGGCGGCATCGGATGCGATGCTTGCGGAAGCGCTGGATGATCTGAAGGAGGCATATGAGAGCCAGGTGAGGCGGTAGGGATCATGCAGGCGTCAGCTTTTATGCAGGCATTAAGTGCAGGAATCTGGATACCTGTATCATTTTGTTTATATTATTTATACCTTGACAGATGGAGGAAGACGGATGAAACAGATTATCGAACTTATTACGATAGAACTGGAGAATGCTTTTGAGAAGGCTGGCTATGACCGGGCGCTGGCTAAGATCACATTGTCGAACAGGCCTGACCTGTGTGAATATCAGTGCAATGGAGCGAT
>CAZGVY010000074.1:3646-10598 GCA_964529215.1 uncultured Mordavella sp.
AAAAGCACCGCTTATGATCGCAGAGGATGTAACGGCAAATTTAACGGGCTGCGCATGCTTCGAGGATGTGGAAGCAGTAAAGCCTGGATTTATCAATCTCAAACTGGACAAGGAGTTTGTGGCTGGATATCTGAACCAGATGATGTCAGACAAAGAGCTGGGTCTTAAGGTGGCTGAGAAGCCGGAGACTATTATAGTGGATTACGGCGGGCCGAATGTGGCGAAACCGCTGCATGTAGGACATCTCAGGGCGGCGATCATCGGAGAGAGCGTGAAGCGGATCTGCAGGAAGATGGGGCATAAGGTTCTGGGAGATGTGCATCTGGGCGACTGGGGATATCAGATGGGCCTGATCATTACGGAATTAAGGAAACGGAAGCCGGAGCTCCCGTATTTTGATGATTCCTATCAGGGGCAGTACCCGGAAGAAGCGCCATTTACCATCAGTGAGCTGGAGGAGATCTATCCAACGGCCAGCGCTTATGCGAAAAACAATGAGGATTACCGGGAGGAGGCGCTTCACGCCACATGGATGCTCCAGAATGGGCACCGGGGATACCGGGCGGTCTGGGAGCATATTGTAAGGATATCTGTTGCAGATATCAAGAAGAATTATAAGAAATTGAACGTGGAATTTGATCTGTGGAAGGGAGAATCCGACGCTCAGAAATATATTCCGGATATGATCAGGGATTTTAAAAAGAATGGTTATGCATATCTGGATGACGGGGCTTTGGTGATTGATGTAAAGGAGGAAACTGACACAAAGGAGATCCCCCCGTGCCTGATCCAGAAATCAGACGGAGCATCTCTTTACGGAACGACAGATCTGGCCACCCTGATCCAGAGAGAGGAAGATTATCATCCGGACAGGGTGATCTATGTGGTTGACAAACGGCAGGAGATGCATTTTACCCAGGTATTCAGGGCGGCAAAGAAGACAGGGATAGTAAGAGAAGATACGGAGTTAAAGTTTCTGGGCTTCGGTACGATGAATGGCAAAGACGGGAAGCCTTTTAAGACCAGGGAAGGCGGCGTTATGCGCCTGGAAAACCTGATTGCAGAGATTAGCGAAGAGATGTACCGGAAGATGGCCGGCAACCGTACGGTAGAGGAAGCGGAGGCTAGAAAGACATCGGAGATGATTGGGCTTTCGGCGATCAAATATGGAGATTTATCGAATCAGGCATCCAAAGATTATGTGTTTGATGTGGACAGGTTTACTTCTTTCGAGGGAAATACCGGACCGTATATCCTGTATACACTTGTCCGTATCAAATCAATCCTGCATAAATATCAGGCATCTGGCAATACGCTGGAGGGGCTGCGGTGCGTGGGCGCCGGGACCGGCAGTGAGAAGGCTCTGATGTTAGAAGCATGCAAGTATAACACGGTGATGGAAACTGCTTTTGCGGAGACGGCGCCACATAAGATCTGTGCCTATATCTATGATCTGGCAAATGCTTTTAACAGCTTTTATCACGAGACGAGAATCCTTGCCGAAAAGGATCAGAGGAAGCAGGAGGGATATATTGCGCTTCTTATCATAATCAGGAATATCCTGGAATCCTGTATTGATGTTCTGGGATTTGAGGCGCCGGAGAGGATGTAGCAGGATGGAAAATACTGTAAAACTATTTTACGAAGATGCCAGCATCCGGGAATTTGATGCAAAGGTACTGCTCTGCGAGCCTGCAGAGCAGGGCTACCGGGTAGTTCTTGACAGAACGGCCTTCTTTCCTGAAGGAGGAGGGCAGTACGGGGATACCGGCCTGCTGGATGAAATAGCTGTGAAGGATACAAAGGAGAAAGAAGGCATTGTCTTCCACTATGTTGACGTGCCGCTGGAAAGCGGGAAAAGGCTGCATGGAAGGATCGACTGGGAACTCCGGTTTGAACGTATGCAGCAGCATAGTGCAGAGCATATCGTATCTGGAATCATAAACAGACGCTTTGGATATGATAATGTGGGATTCCATCTGGGGGCAGATTACTGCACGATGGATTTTAACGGGCCTATTACAAAGGATGAACTTGGGAAGATCGAGGCGGAAGCGAACAAAGCGGTATTTGCGGATCTTCCGGTCAGGGTACTGTATCCAGCGAAGGAAGCTCTGGAGCAGATGAAATACAGAAGCAAGATAGCGATCGAAGGGCAGGTGAGGATCATAGAGATTCCGGGAATTGATGTATGTGCCTGCTGTGCGCCTCATGTATCCTCCACCGGATGCATTGGCCTGATCAAGCTTGTGGGAATGGATAATTACAAGGGCGGCGAACGCATCCATATGCTCAGTGGCGTACGTGCGCTTGCAGATTATCAGCAAAAACAGGAGCAGGCTAAAAGAATCGGAAGCCTGCTATGTGAACAGGAAACTGGCCTTGCGGATGCAGTCGCCCATTTAAAGCAGGAAAATGCGGAACTGAAGAATGAGATCACAGGGCTTGAAAGAAGGATACTGGCATATAAAGCATTGGAAATAGATGTATCCGGGGATGTGGTTTCTGTGTTTGATGAAGAGCTGTCCGGGGCTGGGCCGAGAGAGCTTATGAATCTGCTTCTGGAGCGGGGAGCAAGAATGTGCGCTGTTTTTGCCGGAACAGAAGAGGACGGGTACCGGTATGTGATCGGAAGCCGTACAGAAGATGTGCGTTCGGTGAATCAGAGACTGAGAGAAAAACTTGGCGCCCGGGGCGGCGGCAAACCAGAGATGGTTCAGGGCAGCCTTTCGGGCGCCATTCAGGAAATCAAAGCTTTACTTTGATAACGTCAACATCCAGACTCCAGAGGAATTTGTCCAGATCCTTGAAGGAGAGAAAGACGGTTGCGGTGTTTTCCAGCGGGTGAATGCCAAGACTTTTACAGCGGCTTAAGCTTTTGTCAATGAAGAATTCGACTGCATGATCCGTATCGTTCATCAGGCCGAAGGGGGATACGCTTCCCTGCTTCAGTCCCAGATATTTTTCGAGGCGTTCTTCGGAGGCAAAGCTTAAGGTGCCCGCGCCCAGAGCGCGTCCTAAGCTCTTTAAGTCAATCTTTGTTTTCTCATCGGCAGTTACCAGAAAATGGCGTTTGCCCTTTGCGTCCCGCAAGAACAAATTCTTGCAGAGAGTGCCTTTTTCCGGAAGCCCGAGCCTGTCCATATCTTCCATTGTGTGAACCGGTTCGTGTTCTACTACTTCATATTTTATACCAAGCTTGTCCAGTGCGCCGTATACTCGTTGTTTCTGATCATCCATAATCCTATACTCCTTCCCGTTTGATACCCTCAATGGACGAGGGATATATTTCTTTGTCCACTGAGGGTATTATATGGTAAATGGAGGGGAAAGTAAAGTAAGAAAATTGTTTCCGGATGAAGCGGAAATTAAAAAAATATGAAATCTATATTAAAAAAATGATAGAACGGAAATCTTGGTTGAATATTTTGGATAGAGAGAGTACAATAAGAAAATACGCTGAAAAGGCAATGGTAAACCGACGTGCGGAAGGACGCACAAAAAGGAGAGCGGTGAGTATGGAAGATCAATATAAAAATCAAAGGCCGCCGATGAACGGCGGCAGGCGTTTCTGGTATATATGGGGGCCGTTTCTGATTAACTGGGGAATCGGTATTGTGATCAGCATGGCGGCGACAATGGTATTTACAGGGATGTATTCTCTGGCACATACAAAGGAAATGCTGGATGCCTATGGCAATCAGCAGGCGATGATGCAGATAATGGACAAGGTAGCTGAGTTCACACAGCGCTATGCTGCGGAGGTTCAGGGGATCGCGGCGCTTATTACCATTCCGGTTATGGCGTTTTTCTATCACCGTGACAGAGTCCGGGATAAGATGTATGGGAAGAACCTGAAGAAAAAGGCTCCGGCAGCCTGGTATATCTGGATTATTCTTCTTGCGGGGACATTGAATCTTGCTCTGAACAATCTGATCATAATAGGCAATTTATCTAATTACAGTGCAAGTTACAGGGAAATTACAGAAGCATTTTATAATCCGCCTCTGGCAATACAGATCCTGTGCCTTGGCGTGCTTGCCCCGGCTGCGGAGGAGATGGTGTTCCGGGGACTGATGTACCGCAGGATGCGTGAAGAGACAGGATTTGTAACAGCAATGCTTTATACATCGGTGGTTTTCGGGTTGTTTCATGGGAATGTTGTACAGATGATATATGGCGTGTTTATGGGAATGATGCTGGCATATGTATGTGAAAAATACGGTTCAGTAGCGGCTCCGGTCACCGCACATATGACGGTGAATATTGTATCGATCCTTGCAACGTATTTTCAGGTATATGACCGGATGCTGGATAATATCTGGATTGTGGGAACGGTTACAGTTGCCTGCGCGGCAGCGGCGGCAAGTGTATATCTGATCATTCAGGGTAATTGTGAAAAGCTGGAAATCTTAAAAAATTCGAAAGAAGATTGAAAGACGGGAAGATTTGTAGTATGCTTTAAATATCTATACAAATGAGTACCTATATGGAAAAGGAAAAGTTATAAAAAGGGGAGACGGCAGGCCGAGAGAAGTGTATGCGGGCCGCCGTTTAGAAATAATTTTTATACAGGGGAGAACATCATGAAGAGATATGGAAGACTATTGCTGGCATCTATGATGGCCGGTTCTTTGATTGTGGCGCCGGTGTCCGCGGCGCCGGCAGGCGGCAGCCTGGAAGCGCAGAAGGCGGCTGCCGAGAGTGAGGCGGATGCTTTACAGCAGGAGCTTGTAAGCCTGCTGGACAAGATGGGGCAGCTGGAAGAGGATCTGATCCTTAAAGGGGAAGAAATCCAGCAGGCCGAGGAAGATCTGACAGATGCAAAGGAGCAGGAAGAAGAACAGTACGAGGCGATGAAGCTCCGTATTAAATATATGTATGAAGAGGGAATGACAACAGCTCTTGAGGCGCTGGTCAGCGCCGAGAATTTTACGGATTTTCTGAATAAAGCTGCTTATGTTGCCGATGTTCATACATACGACCGGACAAAGCTGCAGGAATATGAAAAGACCAGGCAGGAGATAGAGGATATCCAGGTACAGCTTAAGAAGGATCAGGAAAGCATGGAAGAGATGCAGTCTGAATATGAGGAAGAGGAGGCATCTCTGACAGCAACGCTGGAGGAGAAGAAGGACGAGATCGCGAATTTCGATGAACAGATCCAGGCAGCGGCGGAGGCGGCTGCAAGAGAAGCGGCGGAGCGGGAAGAATCCCAGAGTCAGACAGAGACGGCGGCGCAGGGCGGCGCGGCAGGCGGTTCGTCTGCAGACAGTTCTGCCGGCTCGGGAAGCAGCACGGGAAGCCAGACAGGTAACGCCGGAGGGACAGGCAGTACCGGAAGCGCCGGAGGAGGCGCCCAGACAGGCAATACTTCGGTAGCACAGACGATCGTGAATGCTGCTTACAGCCAGCGTGGAGTGCCTTATGTATATGGAGGCACCGGCGGAAACGGAGGCTGGGACTGCTCCGGTCTTGTCCAGTATTGCCATAGGCAGGCTGGGATCAACCTTCCGAGAACCTCTGAGGCTCAGGGAGGCTGTGGCATCAGCGTTACTAATCCGCAGCCGGGAGACATTGTATGTTATGGTTCCCATGTAGGGATATATATCGGAAATAATCAGATGATCCATGCGCCGAAACCAGGGCAGTGTGTAAAGGTTGCCACGGTATATGGTTCGCCCTGGTACCGGAGATGCTGGTAGCTTTTTGGAAACGGGAAACGATAGCGGAGAATAAGAATAAGAGGTACAGATATGAAGAGAATCATACGTGCATGGATAGCGGCGCTGCTTGTGAGCGTATTAGCTGTAACTCCTGCTTTTGCAGCATCCCTGGAGGATATGCAGGCAGATAAGGCTCAGGCGGAAAGCGAGGCAGAGTCGTTACGGGAACAGATCACGCAGACGCTGGACAAGATCCAGACGCTGGAGGATGATCTGGAAGAAAAACGAGGAGAAATTGACGAGGCCGGGGACAAGCTAGAAGAAGCGGCGGCTAATCAGACAGAGCAGTACGAGGCGATGAAGCTCCGTATCAAATATATGTACGAGGCTGGCAGCGGGAGTGTTTTGGAGACGCTTTTATCTGCTACAAGTTTTGCGGATTTTTTAAATAAGGCAGAGCACGTTCAGGAAGTCCATTCTTACGACCGGGAGAAGCTGACGGAATACGAGAATACTGCAAAGCAGATCGAGGAAATGAAAGAAGGCCTCGAAAGCGAATATACGCAGATGGAAACGATGCAGGTGGAGCTGGAAGATGAAAAGACGGCTCTGAATGTCACGTTAGAAGAGAAAAAAGAAGAGATATCACAGCTTGACGAAGGGATCCAGCAGGAAATTGCAGCCAGACAGGAAGCCGAGCGCCGTGAAAGGGAAGAAGCTGAGCGCAGGGCACAGGCGGCAGCGCAGCAGCCGGCCGGCGGAGGCACTGGAATCGGAGGCTCAGGAGGAAATTCCGGCAATAACAGCGGCAGTTCCGGCGGGGGGAATATCGTTCCGCCCCAGGGCAGGGACGGCTGGGCAGTGGTGCAATATGCCAGACAGTTTATCGGCTACCCTTATGTACTGGGAGGCAATAGCCTGACCGGCGGCATCGACTGCTCTGGTTTTACCCAGCAGATTTACGCTAAATTCGGCGTTTCACTTCCCCGTGTGGATTCTGATCAGGCAGCCTGCGGGGTAGAGGTTCCCCTATCCCAGGCGCAGGCAGGAGATCTGCTTTGTTACTGGGGGCATGTGGGGATCTATAACGGATCGGGCGGCATTATCCATGCCTCCTCTCCAAGTGTCGGAATCGTAGAATTTTCGAATTGCAATTACAGAACGCTGAAGTGTGTGAGAAGAGTCCTGTAAGAAGAGCAGGAGAAATCACGTGAAATTACGTAAATGCAGTAGAAATACTTGCATTTACGTTTTTTTTGTGGTAAAATTTTACGGTCGTAAAAAAC